>QCHE01000031.1 GCA_003278065.1 Pelagibacteraceae bacterium AG-390-O04 | reverse complement strand
TTTTTTTTATTTTTTCCATTGAGATAGCTATCTCAATTAAATCTCTTATGATTTGTTCCACATCTCTTCCAACATAGCCAACTTCCGTGAATCTAGTTGCCTCAACTTTAACAAAAGGTGCCTCTGCTAATTTTGACAATCTTCTAGATATTTCTGTTTTACCCACCCCTGTTGGCCCAATCATCAAAATATTTTTTGGTAATACTTCGTTTTTCATTTCACCTTTAAGGGCTTGTCTTCTCCACCTATTCCTTAAAGCAACAGCGACTGCTCTTTTAGCTTTATTTTGTCCAACAACAAATCTATCAAGTTCAGAAACTATTTCTCTTGGTGAAAGAGAACTACCAATTGGATGATCTGATTTTTTATCTTTTTCTTTTAAATTTAATTTTGTAACGTTTGAATTGTCCATTATATTTTTTCAATCTTAATATTACTATTTGTAAAAACACATATTTCAGCTGCAACTTCTATAGCTTTTTTGGCTAATTGTTCAGCAGTTATATCAGTTCCCATTAAAACTTTTCCAGCAGCTAATGCATAATTACCACCAGATCCGATGCCAATCACATCACCCTCAGGTTCTAAAACATCTCCTGTACCAGAAATAATATAACTGTTTTCTTTATCCCCAACAGCCATTAATGCTTCTAATCTTCTTAAGTATTTATCTGTTCGCCAGTCTTTTGCTAATTCAACAGCAGCTCTTGATAAATTACCAGCATGCTTCTCTAATTTTGCCTCTAATCTTTCAAATAGCGTAAGAGCATCCGCAGTTGATCCTGCAAAGCCCGCTACCACACCTCTTTTTTCAATCTTTCTAACTTTTGAAGCAGTGCTCTTAACAACAGTATTTCCCATACTTACTTGACCATCACCAGCGACTACTACTTCATTATTTTTTCTTACTAACACAATCGTTGTCATAGCTTATAAATGGATATTAAATTCAATAGTTCAAGCCCAGGTTTAGTAATATTGCCATAATTGAATAATATATGTATACCTATTTTAAATTATGAAGCGTAAAGGCAAAATTAGTAGAAAAACAAAAGAGACTAGTATCAGTGTTGATCTTAATATTGACGGTAAGGGAAAATATAAAATTGATACAGGTATAGGTTTTTTAAATCATATGCTTGAGCAATTATCAAAACATTCATCAATAGACATGAATATAAAAGCCAAAGGAGATACTCATATTGACCTTCATCATACAACTGAAGACACTGGTATCGCAATTGGCGAGGCTTTAAAAAAAGCCTTAAAAAAATCTATTGGAATAAAAAGATATGCACATGCCATGATACCAATGGATGAAACATTGTCTCGTGTTGCAATAGACATTTCTAATAGACCATACCTAATTTGGAAAGTTAATTTAAAAGTGGAAAAACTTGGTGAGATGGATACTGAACTTTTTAAAGAATGGTTTCAGGCCTTTTCTCAAGCAGCAGGAATTACCTTGCACGTTGAAAATATTTATGGTGATAATAGTCACCACATTATTGAATCTTGTTTTAAAGGATTAGCAAGATCATTAAGAACAGCATTAGAAATAGATCCTAGGAATAAAAAAACAATTCCTTCTACAAAAGGCTCTTTATAAGTTTAAATGAACGTCACCATCGTTGACTATAACTCGGGCAATATAAGCTCTGTAATTAACTCCTTTAAGGAGGTTGCTAAGGATAAGGTGAATATTGAAGTTACTTCAGAATTAAAAAAAATTGAATCAAGCGATAAAATAGTTTTGCCAGGACAAGGCTCATTTAAGAGCTGTGTAGACGCATTAAATAAAATTGAAGGTCTTACTGAAACACTTAATGAATTTGCAATTACTAATAAAAAACCTCTTCTTGGAATTTGTGTTGGATTACAAATGTTCGCTGACATTGGATACGAAGAAACAGAGACTAAAGGTTTGGGTTGGATTTCAGGAAAGGTGTCAAAAATAAACAATCAAAATGGAAAATATAAACTTCCTCACATTGGCTGGAACCAAATTTATATTGTTAAGGATAGTAAGATTTTTCAAGATATAAAAAATAATTCACATATGTACTTTGTTCACAGTTATGAATTTATTC
>QCHE01000030.1 GCA_003278065.1 Pelagibacteraceae bacterium AG-390-O04 | reverse complement strand
TTCCAATAATATAAGCTAAATTTCTATGCATAAACTGAACTAAAGATGGATCGCTAAAAGCTTTCAATTCAAATAAATTTACAAAATTATTATCATCAGGAAAGTATGAGCTTCCCATAAATGGCCAAGAATTATAAATCTTACCAGCATCCATTCCCGATACAAACGCACCTATTACAATTTGCGTAAAAACTAAAATTAAGAATAAAAAAGGAATAATTGGATTTATTTTATTTAGTATAATATTATTTTTTTTAATTTTAAGATAATTCCAAAAAATCAAAGATAAAATTAAAAAAGCAACAAGAAGATGAATAGAAAGTCTAAAGTGGCTTACATCTACTCTATCTACTAAACCACTACTTACCATATACCATCCTATAAATCCTTGAAAACAAATAAGAAAAAAAATGAAATATAGATTAAATAATTTAGTAATCTTTATCTTAAATGAAAAATAGATTAATGGGATTAAAAAACATATACCAATTAATCTTCCAATAAAACGATGAGCCCACTCCCACCAAAAAATAACCTTGAATTCTTTCATGCTCATGTTGAAATTTTGTAATTTAAATTCAGGAATTTCTTTATAAAGATTAAAATATAATACCCAATCATTTTGACTTAAAGGAGGTAAGAAACCAGAAAATAATTGCCATTTTGTTATAGAAAGTCCAGAATCAGTTAATCTAGTTAAACCACCCACAATTATCATAATTGATATAATCCAAAACATTGTAATTAACCAAATTGATAATTGATTATTTATTTTTGTATTAGTTGTATACATATCTGGATAAATATAATAATTTTTTAATTATCCAAATATATATATGTCGCCATTAAAAAGAAAGAAACTAAGCAAAATTAGATTTGAATTAGATAAATTAGATAATTCTCTTATTAAAATTATTAAAAAAAGAACAAATTTAGTCAAGAAAGTTTTAGCACTTAAAGAAAAAAAAAATCAAATAGTTGATCAAAAAAGAATTAAAACAATATTAAAAAATATAAAAAAGAAATCACTTAAAAATAATATAGATCCAAAAATAACTAACCGTATATGGAAAAATATGATTTGGTCTTTTATTGATTACGAGAGAAGAAATTATAAAAAAAAATAATTATTTACTATGTGGTGGAAGTTTTTTTTCTACAAAAACTTCGTGTTTTCTAGTTGAAGGATTATATTTCTTAGCTGAAAGTTTTACTTTTGCTTTTTCGCCGCCTGCTGGTTTTTTAACATAATAAAAAAAAGAACTATCAGGTTTTGATTCTGGTACCAATCTTACTTTAATATGTGTTTTTTTTGCCATTTATTTTAAATTTTTCAAAGTTTTTAGAGTATTTGATATTCTTAATAACTTTTTTTTTAAATTATCACCCCTTATAGATTTATCTGCTATTTCGTCAAGCTTAAATGAATCATCATTATTAAGTATTTTTTTTACCCCTTTAATTGTTAAACCTTTTTCTTTCAAGAGAAACTTAATTTTTTTGAGAAGATCTATATTTTTTTCATCATAATATCTTCTTTTACCATTTAGGATTCTTGGTTTGATTTGTTTAAATTGAGTTTCCCAAAATCTAATAGTATGTGTAGGGAGATAGCCTTTATGATTTGATTTAAGCTTTAATAATTTAGCTACTTCTCCTATAGTCTTGTAAGCATTATCTGATTTATCCATTATCTTTTAAATTAACGAATTCTTTAAATTCTTTAGAGGGTTTAAATAAAACAACTTTTCTACTTGATATCACCTTTTTTTCTTTGGTTTTTGGATTTCTTCCTATTCTTGATTTTTTTTCTCTGATAGAAAAGGTACCAAATTTTGATAATTTTAATATCTCTTCAGTTTTTAAGTTTAAAACAATAGTTGAAAAAAAATCATCCAGAAGACTTTCAGAAATTTTTTTTGAAAAACCCAATTGCATATAAATTAAATTAACTAAATCTTTTTTAGTTAAATTTATTCTCATATCTTAAATATTTTGTTTAATCTTTTCTATCAAATTACCTTTTACAATTCTATGACAAACATCTAAAGAATTTGAAAAACCTATATAATCTGTCCCTCCATGACTTTTAACTACAGGTGAGTCTAGACCAATGAAGATAGCTCCGTTGTATAATCTAGGGTCTAATCTTTTTTTAAACTTTTTTAAATTTGACATATTTAAGATTGATGAAATTTTTCCAATTAAAGATCCTGTTATAGCCTTTTTAAGTTCATCAGTTATAAAATTAGCCGTTCCTTCTGCAGTTTTTAAAGCGACATTTCCGGTAAAACCATCTGAAACAATTACATTAACTTCGCCATCCATTAAATGATTACCTTCAATATATCCTGAAAAATTATAATTATT
>QCHE01000029.1 GCA_003278065.1 Pelagibacteraceae bacterium AG-390-O04 | reverse complement strand
TTCAATCATATTCTTGGATAATAGGTGCTTTTTTTGCTGGACTTACATACTATCTATTAGCTAAAAAATAATTAAATGGACAATATTAAATTTGATTTCAAAAATAGAACCGCTGTAGTTACAGGAGGTGCGCAGGGGTTTGGTTTAGATATCACTAAAAGGTATTTAAAATCAGGTGCTAAAGTAATAATATGGGACATAGACCATAAATTAACAGAAAAAGTAGTAAAAGATTTAAATAATCAAAATTTGACTGCTAACACTGTTGATATATCTGATTTTAAAGAAGTCAAAAGTTGCGTTGATGAAATTGTTAAAACTTCAAATATTGACATTCTTATAAACAATGCGGGAATAACAGGTCCAACAGCATCATTATGGGACTACGATGTAGAAATGTGGAAAAAAGTTTTAGATATTAATTTAAATGGAACATTCAATTGCTGTAAGGCAATAATACCAAATATGATCAAAAATAATTATGGTAGAATTGTAAATGTTGCATCAGTAGCGGGCAAAGATGGTAATGCTAATGCAAGTGCGTATAGCGCTGGTAAGGCTGGTGCAATCGGATTAACAAAATCTCTTGGAAAAGAGCTTGCTGATAAGAATATAGCAGTCAATGCAGTCACTCCTGCTGGTGCTAAAACGAGAATTTTGGATCAGATGACCAAAGAACATGTCCAAAGGATGCTTTCAAAGGTGCCAAGAGGAAGATTTCTTGAGGTTGAGGAATTCACATCTTTAGTTTGCTGGCTTTCTTCAGAGGAGAATACATTTTCAACAGCTGCTGTATTTGATATAAGTGGTGGTCGTTCGACTTATTAACTCTGGGGTTTTTGCTCAACTATTTTAAAATTATTAATTTTTGCTCTACTAAATTTGACATCTTTTGACATAACAGGTGCAAAAATCATTATTGACCAGTAAATAAGTAGTATAAAAATTGATATTGTCTTCATACTATTGATATAGAACTAAATATTGAATTTTGGATGTTTAAATTTTGTCAAAATAATGTATTAACAAATTTTTTTAAAAAATATTTATGAAACTTGTATTAAAAATTTTAATAACTTTACTTATAGCTACCACCACCTCTTTAGCAGATGAAATAAAGGTATTTGATTTTACTGAGACTGAGCTTTCTAAGTTAGAGGTAAGAAAGGTGAGGGGGGCAGATAATAAAACTACATATACCGTGGGAACCAATGAAAATGGGTCATTTTTAAAATCTGTTGCTGATAACGCCGCCTCAGGTTTAGGTAAAGAAATCAAAATTGACTTAAACAAAACACCCTTCATTAATATTACATGGAAAGTAGAGAAAGATTTGTCTGGCATAAAAGAAGACACCAAAAAAGGTCATGACTTTGCAGCCAGAGTCTTTGCAGTAAAAAAAACAGGTGCAACACCACTTTCAAATAGAGCAATTAATTATGTTTTTTCAAGTAATAGCGATATAGGGATAAATTGGCCAAGCCCATATACAAAAAAATCTATAGACTATGTGTTATCAACAACAAAAGAAAACTTAAATGAGTGGGTAACAGTGAAAACAAACGTAAAAGACGATTTTAAGAAATTTCACAATTTGGATGTAAATGAAATAGATGGATTGGCTATTATGTCAGATACCGATAATTCTAAAATGAAATCTATTGCCTATTTTCAGAATATTTATTTTTCTACAGAATAATAATAATTTGATATACTTTTTTTATGCATGAAAATTTCTTTCATAAAGTGAAAGTTTATTACGAGGATACGGACTCAGGTGGAGTAGTTTATTATGCAAATTATTTGAAATTTTTAGAAAGAGCAAGAACGGAAGCTTTATTTTCAATTGGATACAGTAACAAAAAAATTAAAGATAATTTTGGGTCTTTAATTATAGTTAAAGCTTGTAATATTGAATATAAAAAATCAGCTAATTTAGAGGACGAATTAACTGTAAGATCTTTTGTTAAATCCATTACAAAAACTTCTTTTTTCATGAATCAAATAATTACAAAAGCTGACGATATAATTGTTGAAGCTCAAGTTCATTTAGTTTTTGTTAATACTGATGGAAAGCCAGTTAAAATTCCAGATGAAATTTATTCTAAATTTAAACCTTATTTTTGTGACACTATTAAAACTTAGCAATTTTTTTTGCTTTACGAAATAATTGATTAATCATTGAGGAAGTAACAACTTTAGTATTAACATTTCGAGGGCTTGGGTGATAACAAGCTATCAATATTCTACCATCAGGTAATAAATATTTTTTATTATGTTTAAAAGAAATTTTTTGATCAATTTTAAATCTTTTTTTATATATTTTAAGACAATTATCAAAAGCAACTTTTCCAAGGGTTACAATAACTTTTAGATCTTTTAAATAATCAAGCTCTTTAACAA
>QCHE01000028.1 GCA_003278065.1 Pelagibacteraceae bacterium AG-390-O04 | reverse complement strand
ATAAAGATAAACAATAAAGAGTTGAATAAAATCAAAAGTTTAAATAATTTGATTACTCTAATTTCAAGAAAATTATAATTTAATTATGAGCATGTTTAAAAAGATATTTTTTCTTTGCGGTGAAACCATAAAAAAAAAATTATTTTATTTATTTGTTATCTTATTATCTTTAACCATTCTTGAGCTTGCTAGTTTAGGTTTAGTTATTCCATTACTAAAATTACTTATAGAAGAAAATCAGAACATTTTCTTTTTTGAATATCTGTATAATCTAAGATTTATTAATTCTGATAATATGATTTCTTACATTTTTTTAGCTGTGATGATAATTTTTTTGATCAAATATTTTATTTATACATATTTTATAGTTGTTAAATCAAAACTCATTACAGATATAAGAACATTTCTAAGTTTAAATTTTTTTACTAATTATTTAAATAAAGATTTATTTTTCTTTTTAAGAAAAAATACATCTGAGTTATTAAGAAACTGTGATCAAGAAATAGTTACTTTGGGAAGATGTATTAATGCAATACTTACTTTAATTTTAGAATTTTTGATAATGATTGCAGTTGTTTCATTCATTATTTATGTACAACCATTAATTTCATTAATTCCATTTATAATAATTTTGATTTTTTCAATAATTTATTATTTTGTAAGTAAAAATTATTTAAAAAAGATTGGTGCTAAAAGATTTGAATTACAAGCAACTAAAGTTCAATTTTTAATTCAAGGTTTTGGATCGATAAGAGAAATTAAAATCAATCAAAATATAAAATTTTATCTAACTTCATTTCAAAATACCATGCAGCGATTAATGAAAATTATTAAAAAAAGAATGATCTTAAATGAAGTAATAAGACCCACCTATGAAATATTAATAATTATTTGTTTAACTTCGAATACAATTTTATTAAAGTATTTTGGATTTTCATGGAATGAAATATTATCAATAATTGTTGTTTACGGTGTTGCAGCAGTACGAGTTTTACCAGGTTTTAATAAAATCAACCAAAATCTACAGGCATTAGTTTTTAATTCTCCAGCAATATCAAAATTATTTGATGAGATGAAATCAATTAAAAACTATGTAGACAAAATACCTAATGAAGAAAATATTCAATTCAAAAAAAGTCTATCCTTAAAAAATATTTCATTTGGTTACCAAAATAAAGAAATTTTATTTAATGATTTAAATTTAGAAATTCTAAAAGGTGATATTGTTGGAATATCAGGAAAAAGTGGATCTGGAAAATCCTCATTATTAGAGCTGATCGCAGGACTTGTGAGTGAGAAAAAAGGTTCAATATTAATTGATGATGTTGCTAAAAATTTAGCTAATAATATTAGCTGGTATAGTAAAATTTCCTATTCTTCAGAAAAATCATATCTAATTGATGATACATTGCTTACAAATATTACTCTAAGCACAGATACATCTATAATTGATCATGAGCATTTAAACAAAATTTTAAAAATGACTAAAATTCTTTCAGAGGATAATAAATTTGAAATTAATTTGAATCAAAAACTAGGTGAAGTTGGAAAAAATCTCTCTACTGGACAAAAACAAAGAATTTCTTTGGCAAGAGCTTTATATAAAAGATCTGAAATTCTAATTCTCGATGAAACAACAAATGCTGTTGACGAAACAACTCAAGATAAGATTATTGATGAAATATTTTCTTATGCTAAAGGAAATAATATCACTGTTATTGTTGTTTCGCATGATCAAAAAGTGCTATATAAATGTGAAAAAAATTTTTTACTTAAAGGTCAAACAATTATCAATTTATGATTAATCTTGTACAATCTAGTTATAGAAATTTAATTCAAAATTTACTTTTATTTTTATTACTCTTATTTATTTTCCATCTTGTAAATGAAAAACCTTTTATCAGATTTTTAACATTTCCTAATTTTGGGGATAATTATATCTATGGAATAATTTTAGTATCCTTTTTTCTATTAAGAGAAATTGATATTAAGTTAAGTACTTCAGATAAAATTTTTTTATTGCTAATTTTTTACATGGCGTTTTTAGAAACTTTTTATTTTAGTAAGTTTGATTATAATAATGATGGATTTAGTTACGTTTTAATAAGAGACTCAATTTCAATTTATTATGTCTTTAGAGTTTTAACTTTAATAGAGATTGATAAAAAAGTTGAAAAGTTAATCTTATATTCATCTATTATTTTTATCTTTCAAACCATTACCTATTTTATAATATATCTTTTATACCATCATTATCAGTATCAATTTGGATTTATTAATTATGCAGATGCTCAACTTTCAAACTTTTTTGCATTTAAATTATTTTTTTTATTTTTAATTTGTTGTATTTTTAAAAGAAATTATCTTGCAATATTTTTTTATTTTTCAAATATTCTAATTTTATATTATTTTGACTCAAGAGCTCAATT
>QCHE01000027.1 GCA_003278065.1 Pelagibacteraceae bacterium AG-390-O04 | reverse complement strand
TCAAATCTACCTGGAGCAGAAACTCTTAATCCACAAGTTCTATTTTGATATCCCCAGTCAGCATAAACTGGTGCCCAAAAGCCTTGGTCCCATAATCTTCTATAAGAATTAACAGTTGAAGATCCAATAGCTGTTAAAGCAGGTAGGTGTTTCATAATACCACCTATTGACATCAATCCTACTTTTCCAGGCAACTGCATATCTTTTGTGTCTGGCATGAAAGTGTTTGTTCCACCTTCTACATAAGTAAATACCTCTTCGACTCCTGGTAGCGACTTATGTCCTAATTTGTTGACAACGTCTTTTCCACCTTTCCATAAAGATAAGTTGGTGTGACATCCACTAGCTGAAACACCCATAAATGGTTTTGTCATAAAGCACGCAATTAATCCATGCTCTCGAGCAACCTGAGCACAAATCTGTCTATAAGTTGACAATCTATCTGCATTTCTTAAAACATCATCATACATCCAGTTTAATTCTAATTGACCTGGCGCATCTTCATGGTCACCTTGAATCATATCAAGACCCATTGCATTAGCATATTCAATAACCTTCATAAAAACTGGTCTTAATGATTCAAACTGATCAATGTGATAACAGAATGGTTTTGAAAAACCTTTACCTGTTGGTGTACCGTCTTCATTTTTAGTTAACCACATCATTTCAGGTTCTGTACCAACTCTCATTTGATAACCATGTTTTTTCTTAAATTCTTCAGCAATTATTCTTAAATTTCCTCTGCAATCAGAAGTTAAATGTCCACCTGGATTTTCTCTTTCTTCTCTATTTCTAAAACAAGTACAAAAAACTCTTGCAACTCTTTTGTCCCAAGGTAATTGAACAAATGTTTCAGGATCAGGTATACCAACTAACTCTTTAGCCTCTGGACCGTATCCAATGTAATTATTGTGACGATCTAAAAATAAGTTTGCAGTTGCTCCGTAAACTAATTGGAATCCTTTTTCAGCAGTTCTTTCCCAATGATCTGCTGGAATACCTTTACCAACGACTCTTCCAGTGACTGAGATAAATTGAAAATATATATAAGTTATTCCTAACTCATTAATTTTATCTCTTACTTTTTTTACTAACTTTGATCTTCCTGGTTGGTTAACGTGTTTTTCTAGATCTGTCATAGTCCCCTCTGTTAAGAATTTTTAGTACAAAAAGGTAACTGAAAAAAAAACGTCTGTCTACTCAGATAAACTAACTCCAAGGAAACGGACTGTTCGAAGTAGGGTGAAGCTCACCCTTCTCGTATCGGTTGAATCTAAACGGTTTCAATAAGTCACTTTCTTGTCCTAAAATTTCTTTTGCAACTAATTCACCAACACCAATCATTTTATAACCATGATTAGCATCAGCAATCATATAAACGTTTTCTAAAAATCTATCAAATATTGGAAAAGAGTCAGGAGTCATGCATCCCAATCCACCTGACGGACCCTTTCTATAAAGATCAGACTTTCCTTCAAATCTTTTTTGACAATGGGCTAAAGCTGAGCACCACATGTCATTAAAAGCTTCTGTTGTTTGATACTCTGGAGATTCAATTCCATATGGATCAACATTTACCTCATCAAAATGTTTATCAACAATGTAAGGAGATGTCCCACCCTGAACACCTAAGCCTTCAATATCAGGTTTGTAATAAATTCCCCAAATTTTATCAGTAATTAATTTTTTTGTTTTATCTGAATACAACGGTGCAGTAGAGTCAACATGAATAACTGGTGGTTGTTTACCATTATTCATTTTTAAAAAGTCTGGTTCAACACCAATCACACCTTCTTGCAACATCCAATATGTCCACATATCAGTTGTATGCATTTTACCATCTTTACCTTTAATATTAGCAGTTTTTGGAAGTTCTAACATATTCCAGAAATCTCTAGCCCAAGGTCCTGCTCCTATAACTACTTGCTCGCAATCAATTGTTCCTTTATCAGTTTCAACACCAGTAACAGCTTTACTATTACTTCCTCTTTTAAATCCATTTACTCTTACACCTTTAATAACTTGAACTCCATTTGAAGTAGATTTGTTTTCAAGCGCTTTAATAGAATCTTTGTTAAATGCGTATCCACCTTTTTTTTCGTGAAGCACTGATGTAATACCTTGTGCTTGCCAATCATCAAACATACCTTTCATATATTTCATACAATCTTTTTCGCCCTCAATAAATTCTGAGTCATAACCAATAGCTTTTTGTTGTTCATAAATTGTTGCAACATCTTCATGCATGACTTCAGGTGAAATTTGTAAATATCCCACTGCATTATATTTAAATGCTTTTGGATCACTTTCCCAAACTGAAACTGAATGAGCCATTAATTCTCTCATTGCTGGCTGGAAATAATTATTTCTCACAACTCCACATGCTATCCCGCTTGCACCTGCAGCAGTATCTTTTTTTTCTAAAACTACAATGTCACCTGGGTTTTTATAAGTTTCTGATAATTTCCAAGCAGTGCTTAAACC
>QCHE01000026.1 GCA_003278065.1 Pelagibacteraceae bacterium AG-390-O04 | reverse complement strand
AATGCTTCAATCATTTGTGTATAATAAATACTATAATTTTCAGCAGTAACATAACCTATATGTGGAGTAAGTAATGCATTGGGTAAAAATCTAAGTTTATTATTTTCAGGTAACGGCTCTTTTTCATAAACATCTATTCCAGCACCAGCAATAACGTTTGTAGATAAAGCAATAATTAAATCATCTTCATTAATAATAGGGCCTCTTGAAGTATTTATAATAAAAGAAGTTTTTTTCATTTTGTCCATTTCTTTTAAAGTAATACAATCTTTATATCTATCTCCACCTTGAACATGAATAGATAAAAAATCAGAAACTTTTATTAAGTCTTCCTTACTACTAGGAAGTACATCTAATTCTTTGCAGGTATCAAGGTTGAGATTTTCGCTCCAGGCCATTACTTGCATACCAAAGGCTTTACCAATTTTAGCTACTTGTGATCCAACTCTACCAAGACCAATTAGACCAAGAATTTTTCCTTTAAGTTCTAACCCAACAGTAGTCTGCCAATATCCTTGATACATGTTGTCTATTTCCTCTTTTAAATTTCTAGCCAAACCTAATATTAATGCCCAAGCTAATTCGGGAGTTGGATTAATATTGCTATCTGTCCCACAAACTGTGATTTTTCTCTCTTTAGCTGCCTCAAGATCTATTGATTTATTTCTTAAACCACTTGTAATTATAAATTTTAATTTCTTTAGATTATCAATTAAATTTTTAGTTATCGGAGTTCGTTCTCGCATTATCAGCAATGCTTCAAAATCAGCTAATTGGTCTATAGCATCAGTTTCATCAACAAATGGCTGACTAAATATTTTAAATTCATACTTTCCAGAAAGTTTTTCTAAGTCTACAAATTGTTGTGAAACATTTTGATAATCATCTAAAATAGCAACTTTAAGCATTTTTAATTTCCTTATTTGATAAAAATAAACCTATTATAATTAAAATCGCTCCAATCAAATGAAAAAATTGAAACCTTTCATTAAAAAATGATATTGCCATAATTGTACTAAATAATGGAATTAAAGATAAGAAAATACCTGCTCTATTTGCTCCAATAATTCCAACAGCACCTGCCCAACAATAGTAGGATCCTATGCTAGGAAATAATGCTAAAAAAATAAGAATATAAAATAAATTAGTATTAAATTCTATAATTTGCCCTTGTGAAAATTCATAAAGGAACTGTGGAAATACACAAATTAATCCAAAAGTACATATAACATGAACTAAGGTGAGAAGTGGTAGAGTGAATTTTTTTTTCTTTAAAAGAGTTGAATATATACCCCAAGTAATAACTCCTCCTATCATTATAATATCACCTTTGTTAAAGTTTAATGAAAGAAAAATTTCAATATCAAGTTTGGTTATAATTGATAAAATTCCTAATACTGAAATAATAAGTCCTAAAATTTGAAATTTATTAGTTTTTTCAATTTTAAACAAAAAACACAATAAGATTATTACTGCTGGAATTGCTGTATTGAAAAGAGTCGAATTAATAACTTGAGTATGAATTAAAGATAGATAAGTAAAAGAATTAAATAAACCAACACTTGTGAAACCTAGAAAAAATAATAAAGGTAAATTATTTAAAATTGTATTTTTATGTTTTAATATTTCTTTAAATGTAAAAGGGAGCAATATAAGCCATACAAGTGACCATCTATAAAAAACCAAAGATAACGGAGGAATATTTTCTAAGAAAGCAAATTTTCCTACCATAAAATTACCAGACCAAAATAATGTTGCACATACCAACATTATATAAGCTTTAGTGTTTGGCATAAATTAGCTAAATCTTGATGATCTATATGGACTTAAATTTAAATTTGTGTTTTCTTTAGCTATCATTCCAGATACCAATTTTCCAGATATTGGGCCTAATGTCCATCCTAAATGATGATGTCCAAAGCAATAAAAAACATTTTTATGATTTTTTGAAGGTCCCATGACTGGCAAAAAATCAGGCAATGTTGGTCTAAAACCTAGCCATTCATCTTCATGTTCTGGTAAATCACCTAGCATGTATTTTGCATTATTAATCAAATTTTTTATTCTTGATTTTGACAATGGATTATTCAGTCCACCAAACTCCACTGTACCAACTACTCTAAGCCCCTGTTCCATAGGTGTAATTCCAAAACCCCTATTAGAAAAAATTACTGGTCTATTCAATAAATGATTACAATCTTTAAAATGAACATGATAGCCTCTCTCGGTATCTAAAGGAATTCGTTCATTTAGTTTATCTGTTAATTTTTTTGAAAACGCTCCACAGGCAATGACAACTTTATCATAAGGGAATTTTTGGTTATCAGTTATTAAAATAGGTTTTTCTTCATCGAAATGAATATCTTTAATGTTAATCTTGTTAAATTTTCCACCTTTTTTTAAAAAGTTCTCAAAAAGTTTTATTAGAATTTTTTTTGGGTTTCTTGCATGTCTTGCGTAAGGATAATATACGCCCGCATGATAAAAAGGTTTTATATTCGGTTCTAAATCGTGTATTTCTTTCTTATTTACTAATTGTTGCTTTACTCCTAATTCATCTCGCACTTTAATTTCTAATTCACGACTTTTAAGATCTTTATCGTTCCAAATATAAAGTATACCTTTGTTTTCAACTAAACCTTCAATGTCAATTTCTTCAAACAACTCATCGTAAGCAGGTAATGCCAAATCTAAAATTTGATGCATATTTCTTGCGGTATGCATCATTTTTTTTTTAGAAGTATTAAAAATAAATTTAAAAAACCAAGGTAACATTTTTGGTACATAATTCCATTTTAAAGCCAAAGGACCTGTTGAGCTTAAAAGCATGGCTGGTACATCTGCTAAAACATCTGTTCTATTTAATGATAAAGAAGCATATGGAGAAAAATGCCCGGCATTTCCATAAGAAGCCGCAGGACTTCCTGGATCATCTCTATCAAATATTGTTACATTAAATCCTTTTTTTTGGAGAAATAGTGCATTTGAAATTCCTTGAATTCCAGCGCCAACTATACCAATATTTAGAGTTTTGTTCATAAGTCTATATACAATTAATTTTCAAAATAATTTAAGCGACAAATTATACTTAAGCAATTAATTGTTGATTATGAACTTTGGAACTCATTACAATTCCAAAGCCAATCATAGTTGCTAACATTGAAGAACCACCATAGGACATGATTGGTAATGGTGATCCAACAATAG
>QCHE01000025.1 GCA_003278065.1 Pelagibacteraceae bacterium AG-390-O04 | reverse complement strand
TAGCATTGTATCTTTAATGAAAAATATAGTTGTCGTAGGATCTCATGGTAAAACTACAACAACTTCTTTGATAGCTTCAATATTTCAAGAAACAAAATTGGACCCAACTATAATTAACGGTGGTGTGATAAACTCAATCAAAAATACAGCAAAACTAGGAAAAAGTGATTGGTCTATTTTAGAGGCTGATGAGTCTGATGGAAGTTTTATACATATTTCACCCACATACTCAATAATAACAAATATTGATAGAGAACATATGGATTTTTATAAATCAATGAATGATTTAAAAAGCTATTTTAAAGAGTTTATAAAAAAAATCCCATCATTTGGAAAGTCATTTATTTGTATTGATGATAAAATTAATAATGAACTTACTAAAGAAATAAGTAATAAAAATTTCTACACATATGGTCAAAAAAATAAATCAAATTTTAGAATAAAAAATATTCAACAACACAAAACCTACTCTAAATTTGATGTAGAGATTAATTTACCAAATAAAAAAACAATAAATATCAAAAAAATCAAAATCCCATTACTAGGCGTACATAATATCAGAAATTCAGTTGGAGCATTAGGAGTTGCTTTATCTGTGGGAATACCAATCCAAAAAATCAAAAAAGGATTAATGAATTTTAAAGGAGTACAAAGAAGATTTAATAAGATATTTACTTATAATAATATTGATTTTTATGATGACTATGCTCACCATCCAACTGAGATAAAATTTGTTTTGGAAGGAGTAAAAAAAGTTTTTAATAAATATGATAAAATTTGCATTTTCCAACCTCATAGAGTTTCTAGATTAAAAGATTTAAAAAAAGAATTTACCTTTGCTTTTGATAATGCTGATACTGTAATTTTATGTCCAATATTTACTGCAGGAGAAAAAATTGAATTAAATTTTAATTATAAAAATTTTGCAAAAGAAATTATCAAAAATTCAAAAGTAAAATTATATATGGTTGATGATCAATTTCAGTTGGCTAAATTTTTGAAGCATAATATGTATGGCAAAAAAATTGTTATTGGAATGGGAGCTGGGTCAATATCTAATTGGATGAAAGATTTACCTAATTTAATATAATGGAATTAGATGCTTTAAAAGAATTATTCAAAAACTTTCAATCACAAGTTATTTTTAATCAAGATTTAAAAAGAAAAAATTGGTTTAATATTGGAGGAAAAACTAAAGTTTTTTTTAAACCTGAAAATCTTAAAGATTTAGTAAATTTTTTAAAAGTCTTAAAAAATCAGGAAAAAATATCAATAATTGGAGCTGGATCTAATACTCTTATAACTGATGAATTGTATAATGGTGTTGTAATAAAACTAGGTAAAAATTTTAATAGAATATCTGTTTTAAATGAAGATATAATAATTTCAGGTACAGCTGTTTATGATAAAAATTTAGCAGATTATGCTGCTAATAACGGTTTAAGTGGTTTTGAATTTTTAGCCTGTATTCCTGGAACAATTGGTGGAGGCATAAAGATGAATGCAGGTTGTTTTGGAAAGGAGATAAAAGATATTTTGATCTCTGTTCAGGCGGTAGATAAAAATGGAAATGTAGTCACAATCCCAGCAAAAGAAATAGAATTTAAATATAGAAAAAGTAATTTACCTGAAGATTTAATTTTTTTGAGTGCTTCCTTCAAGGGACTGAAAAAAAATCCTGAAAAAATTAAAGAGGAGATGCTTAATTTAAAAATTCAAAAAGATAAAAATCAGCCTACAAAAATCAAAACTAGTGGCAGTACGTTTAAAAACCCAATCGAACAAACTAACAAAAAGGTCTGGGAGCTAATTAAAGAATCGGTTCCATTAGATACTAGTTTCGGCGATGCTTGTATTTCTAAAAAACACTCGAATTTTTTTATCAATAAAGGCAATGCATCGTTTAATGATATGAAAAAATTAATTAATTTTGTGTCTGAAAGTGTATTTAAAAAAACAGGTATTAGTATAGAAAAAGAGATAAAAATTTTAGAAAATTGAAAAAAAAAATTTTAATAATTTCTGGGGGGATTTCAAAAGAAAGAGTCATTAGTCTTGAAACTGGTAGACAGGTTGCAAGAGAATTGAAAAAGAATAAATTTAAAGTAAAAATTTGTGAACCTAACTTAGATTTAATACATAACGTAAAAACTTTTAAACCAAACATTATTTTTAATGCTCTTCATGGACAATTTGGAGAAGATGGATATATCCAGTCTATTTTAGAAACTATTGGAATTCCTTATACACATTCTGGAGTGATTGCTTCTGCTAAAGCGATGGACAAAGAGATTTCCAAAAAAATATTTATTAAACACAAAATTTTAACACCTAAATTTTTAATATATAGTTATGACAAATCAGCATTAGAATTAAACAATCTTATAAAAAAAAAGTTTGGATTTCCAGTAGTCATAAAACCAATTAACGAAGGTTCAAGTGTTAATGTATTTATTTGTAATAAGTCTAATATTTCTAAAAAATTAAAAATATTAAAAAGTTATAAAAATATATTGATTGAAGAATTTATACCTGGTCGTGAAATTCAAGCATCTGTGATTGGTAAAAAGAAATTGGGAGCTATTGAACTTAGACCTAAAAGAAAATTCTATGATTATGAAGCAAAATATAATTCAAAAGCAAAAACGGAACATATTATCCCTGTAGATTTACCAAAGCATAAATATAAAGAACTAATGGGAATTGCATTTAAGGCCCATAATTTATTACGATGTAAAGGGGTAACTAGATCAGATTTTAAATATTATAAAAATAAATTTTATCTTTTAGAGATCAATACACAACCAGGAATGACAAAATTATCTTTAGTACCAGAAATCTCAGCTCATTGTGGAATTAATTTTATAAACTTAATCAAACTAATTTTAAAAGATGCATCTACAAACAAGTAAAAAAATTTTTATTTACTTATTTGTTTATATTATGCTCGTTACAATAAATAATATTAATTTTTCAAAATTCGATCTTCTCAAAATAAAAAGTTTAGAAATTTATGGCCTCAACAGTTATGAAAATAAAAAATTACAAAGAGAAATAAAATTCCTTCAAAATGAAAATATTTTTTTTTTAAATAAAAATAAAATATTTAATACAATAAATTCCAATGAAATTATTGAAGAATTGATAGTTTTTAAGAAGTATCCATCAAGTTTGAATATAGAAATTAAAAAAGCTGATTATCTAGCAATAACAAAAAAAAATCAGCTTGATTATTATATAGGATCCAATGGAAATTTAATAAGATATGATAATTCATTTAAAGATTTGCCTTATGTTTTTGGTGATGTTGACCCACAAAACTTTTTAATGATCAAAAAAATTATAGATAGTACTAATTTGAATTTTGATGAAATTAAAAATTTGTATTTTTATAAATCTCAAAGATGGGATATTGAGATGAAAAATGGCTTGATTATAAAATTACCTATTGAAAATGTTAAATTATCATTAGATATTTTAGATAAACTCAAAAAAAAAGAAGAATTTAAGAAAAAAAAAGTAATAGATTTTCGCCAAAATAAACAAATAGTTATTAATGAATAAT
>QCHE01000024.1 GCA_003278065.1 Pelagibacteraceae bacterium AG-390-O04 | reverse complement strand
AAATTTTCAAAAATTAATAATCAATTATTTGATCTAAACGGAGTTAAACCTGTAATTTCTATTTCAAGAAACTACCCTTATAATGAAAATTTTACTCATTTAGTTGGTTATGTAAGTCAAGCTAATGAAAATGATATAGAGAATACAGAGTCAATAAAGAAAAATTTTGTACCTGGTTTGAAAGTTGGAAAAATTGGTTTGGAAAAATCATTTGAGGATGAACTTATAGGTACGAATGATATTGAGAGATATGAGGTAAATGCCTATGGAAGAAGAGTTAGTCAATTAGAGTTTCAAAAGGGAAAAAAAGGTAAAAATATTAGACTTACAATAGATACAGAAATACAAAAATTAGCTAATAAATTACTTAAAGATCAGGCTGGCTCAATTTGTGTAATGGACATTTTTACAGGTGCGATAATAGCTATGCATTCATCTCCCTCATTTGACCCAAATTCGTTTGTTTTTGGGATAAGCCAAGATGAATGGGAATTAATTCGAAATGATCCAATGAAGCCTTTGGTGAATAAAACTTTACAAGGAAATTATTCACCTGGATCAACAATTAAACCGATCGTTGCATTGTCAGCTTTAGAAAATGGAATAATAAACACTAACTTTACAGTAAAATGCACAGGAAAAACAGAAATGTATGGACAAACATATCATTGTTGGAAAAAAAAGGGCCATGGTTTTGTAAGTTTAAGAAATGCAATGAAACAATCATGTGATACTTATTTTTATGAAGTGGCACGTAAATTAGGTGTTGATAAATTAAGTGAAACAGCAAAAAAATTTGGTCTAGGGGAGAAAGTTTTTGGTAATTTATTTAATACTGAAAAAAAAGGATTAGTACCAAGTACTCAATGGAAAAAAAATGCATTAGGTCAAGGCTGGTTATTGGGAGAAACTATGATTACAGGAATTGGACAAGGATTTATCCAAACAACACCAATCCAACTTTGCTTGATGACAGCTCAAATCGCAAATGGAGGTCATAAAATATATCCACAGATTATAGTAAATGATCAAATTAAAGATCATCCCACTGATAAGTTTGTTCCATTATATGAAAATTCAAAAAATATTAAAATTATTCAGGATGCGATGTTTGGTTCTACGAATGAAGTAATGGGCACATCATATCGATCTAGAATTGATGATCTCAGATATCAATTTGCTGGCAAAACTGGAACAGCACAGGTTAAAAAAATTACTGAAGAAGAAAGAGAATTAGATCTTAAAACTTTTGAGATACCTTATGAACAAAGAGATCATGCCCTTTATATTGCTTTTGGTCCATATAAAAATCCAAGATATGCATTAAGTGTCATAGTTGAACATGGAGGCAATGGAAGTACTACTGCTGCCCCTATGGCAAAAGAATTATTTAAATTAATTATTGATAGACATACATTAAGAAAGTCAATGGATAGCAAAAAATATTTAGAAATATAATGTATCAACACAGAAGATTAACGAGTAATAACTTTAGTTTTTTTCAAAAATTTAGGAATTTTGATTACATTCTTTTATTTTGTATTTTATTATTAGGCTTCATAAGTCTTGCCACTATGTATTCAACAGATGGTGGAAAAATTTTATTTCATACAAAAAGCCATTTTGTAAAACTGATTGTATTTACTCTAATGATGTTAATATTTTCTTTCATTAATATTAAATATTGGTTTTCTATTGGCTATATTTCATATCTATTAATAATCGGTCTCTTGATTTGGACTTATTTATTTGGGATCACCTCTTCAGGCTCTCAAAGATGGATAGATTTGTATTTTATTAATTTACAACCCTCAGAATTAATGAAGATTGCTATAATTTTATGTCTTGCAAAATATTTCCACAGAATGAAATCAGAAAATGTTAACTCAATTTATACAATTTTAACCTCATTAATAATTATTATTTTACCGATGGGTCTTGTTATTGTACAACCAGACTTAGGAACTTCACTTCTAATAGGAATTAGTGGAATTGCAGTTCTATGGTTTGCTGGTATTAATTACAAATATTTTATTTATACTATTTTAGGCTTTTTAATCTCCTTACCATTTATAATTGCGTTTTTAAAACCTTATCAAAAGTTAAGAGTTTTAACTTTTTTAAATCCAGATAAAGATCCCTTGGGCGCAGGTTATCAAATAATTCAATCAAAAATAGCAGTCGGTTCTGGAGATTCAGGATTGATAAATATTGCTGATACCACTGCAGGTGTAGCAGCTGCAAGTTATGGGGATTTTACAAAAGTTCCATTCGGTAAAACTTATTCACATTATCAAGTTACTATGAAAAGAGCTGTTAAAATCAAAGGTTCAGTTAGCGATGGTTCTAACACTTGTTATACTAAATCAGACAGCGCAGATATATCTAAAAATGTAGTAGGAAGTACAAGTTCGAGTGATGAAGCAGAAATTTTAGCTTATATGGCAATGACCATAAGTGGACTAGGTGATGAAATAAATAGTATTAGTGCAGGAGACGGAACTGGTACAGCACAAGCCGCAGGCACAGTTGATAATGATGATGAATTTTTTCAATATAGAGGTGCTTTCACAAAAAATATTAAACTTGAACCAGGAAAAATTCCAACACTTAAACTTGCATTTGGAACATCAGCTGCACTAGGTTATGAAGGTAGTTCTGGAGGATGTACTGCTGCTATAGGTCAATCACAAGGACTATATGGTGCTAAACCAGATGTTACTGCAACAGTTATAGATTAATTTTATTTCAAAAGCTACATCTGAAAATCCATCCTGCATTGATTTTTCATCTTCTCTAGGAGGATAAATATAAGTTAATTTTGTCGTAAACTCATCGTCAACACCAGAATTATCACTCATATCATTTTTAAACTCTAATTGGACAGATGGTGTTAAATATGCCTGTAATGCTATACTGTTACCCTCTGTGTCACTAGAAGCTTTTTCATTTTCCCATGCATAATTTTGCCAATTAATCTTAGCCCATGGAGTGTAAGGCAGTTGTGAAGCAAGATTAATTGTATAACCAGATAAAACTTGTTCCTCTGTATCCTTGTATGTCTCCATATTAGATATTTTATGATAACTATTAGCTGTAAAATCAAGGTTAGCACCTTTTAATTCGAAACCAACGCTACCTCTTTGATGCCCTGCATTAAAATCATTATCTAGAAATACATTTATACCCATCATGTTTGATTTATCCTCAGATAATTTTCTATAACCCAATCCTAGATTACCTATAAGCCTGTTATGACCATTGGTTTCTTGAGTATGAAAACTAAATTGAGTAAACAAATTAGAATTATTTGTTGACTCAATATCTCTTAATGCCAAAATTTCTAAATCTGGATTATCATCCTCATTTATTTGAATTGAAGCTTCTGTTAAACCTTCGCCTGGTATTAAATTACTAAAAAATTCTGATACATCTTCTGCATAAGAATTTGTAAAAAATAATATAAAAAAGATATAAATAAATCTTTTCATCACAGTATTATTAAATTTTAAAACTTAATAAGCAATATACAATAATTCTCATTTAGCCTTAAAAATTAAGCAAACTCCATTATTACAGTACCTTTTTCCTGTAGGTTGTGGTCCATCCTCAAAAATGTGACCATGATGCCCACCACAATTTTTACAATGATATTCAGTTCTAGCGTAACCTAATAAATGATCTATTTTGGTTTCAAAAACTTCTGGTAAAGATTCGTAAAAAGATGGCCAGCCAGAACCACTTTCATATTTACTTTTTGAATTAAATAATTTTATTCCACAATTTGCGCAATGATAACTTCCTTCTCGTTTTTCATTATTTAATTCACTTGTACCAGGTGATTCTGTGCCGTCTTCGAACATAATTAATTTTTGTTCTGCAGTAAGATTTGGATTTTTTTTTGTCATCTATTTAA
>QCHE01000023.1 GCA_003278065.1 Pelagibacteraceae bacterium AG-390-O04 | reverse complement strand
AATAGAAATTAATATTATTAAAAATGTTTAATTGGATAACAAAAGTTTCTTTACAAAAATCTGTGATATATTTTTTTTTAATCATTTTTATAATTTTATTAATCTTAACTTATATATTGTAAAAACTTATGGCAGAAAAATTTGATCAAATTAGTTTAAAACAAGGATTTATGAAACATAATGGTGGAGTAATGTTTAGAAATATTTCTGATACTGAATACGAATTTAAATCTTTAATAAATGAAAATCACTTAAATGCTGCTGGTATTACTCATGGAGGATATTTATCAGCTCTAATAGATGCAGGAGCTGGAACAGCTGCTCATAGATCGGCAGATAATGCTCCTTGTGTAACAATTTCTCTAGATTTAAAATTTATTGGAGCATCAAGATTGGGGGATGAAATTATTGGGAATGTTAAAATTCTTAAAAAAACAAAAACATTAATTTTTTTATTCTGTGAATTAAGTTGTAACAATAAGATAATAACTTCAGCCTCAGGTGTTTGGAAAATTTTAAAAGTAAAACCCTCTGATTTAGGACCTGGTGGATAAATTCTTTCTCCTTGAATTTAAATAACCAAATATAAACAATAAAAAAATTGCCAAAGGATAGATTATAATTTTAGAAGGTCTATTAACATTTTCTATTTTAAGCTCACTTATATAGTCTCCCATTTCAAATCCACTTTTTTTAGCTTTTCCGTTCCATTTAAGGGTATCAACAATGTACTTATCATTTTCTTCAATAATACTCATTCCATAGTCTTCAATATTAAACTCTGATTCAAAAGTATTTTTTTTAATAACAAATAATTTATACCTCTCTCCATATTCTGTGTATCTTGTAACTTTAAATCTTACCTCTTTTTTTGGATCTAACGTTATTTCATTTATTTTTTTAAAATCCAAATACTCATATTTAGGATAAAATTTATTAAGAACAAATTCTGGTGAAAGAAATGAAATGGATATAAATAAAAATACTATTACTTCATACCACTTTAATTTGTTTATAAACCATCCTTGAGTTGCTGATGTAAATACTAAAATACCAACCAAGGATGTAACAATCACTATAAGTGCATGCCATATGTTTTCTATACCTATTAAAAGAATTTCGTGGTTAAAAAGAAAAACAATTGGTAAAATTCCTGTTCTCAAACTATACCAAAAAGCTTGTACTCCTGTTCTTAATGGATCTCCACCAGAAATGGCGGCAGCAGCATAAGAAGCAAGTCCAACTGGAGGTGTTACATCTGCCATTAAACCAAAATAAAAAACGAATAAATGAACTGCAATCAAAGGGAATATAAATCCCGATGCATTACCTACATCAACTAAAACTGTTGCCATTAGTGATGCAACCACTACATAGTTTGCTGTAGTTGGTAAACCCATTCCAAGTAATAAGCATAATATTATTGTTAAGAATAACAATATAATCACATTATCTTTTGCAATAGACTCAATGACGATAATTAGGTTTGTACTTAGTCCGGTTGATCCAACAGCTCCTACAATAATTCCTGCAGTAGCAATTGCGATACCAACTCCAACCATATTTAAAGCTCCCTTTTCAAATCCTATAATCGTTTGATTAAACCAAACTTTTAAAGCAAATTTAAATTCAGGCTCTTTAAATAAATTATTAATTAAATTGACAAATATAAGAGAAATAGTTGCATAAAAGATTGAATAAGATGCGGTAAATCTCAAAAAAACTAACATGTAGATTAATACAAAAATAGGAACTAAGAAATGTAATCCAGATAAAAATGTTTTTTTAAGATTTGGAACATCAGAGTCATCCATTCCCCTTAAATTCAATTTTAAGGCTTCTAAATGAGAGATATAGAACAAAGCTATGTACGAAATAATAGCTGGTAAAAAAGCATGTTTAACTACTTCAAAATATGTAACACCAATAAAACTGGCCATCACAAAAGCTGCTGCACCCATAACTGGTGGCATTATTTGTCCATTTACTGATGAAGAAACTTCAATTGCTCCTGCTTTCTCTTGAGAAAAACCAGTCTTTTTCATTATAGGAATAGTGAAAGTCCCTGTAGTAACTGTATTAGCTATTGATGATCCTGAAATTAAACCTGTCATTCCTGAACCAAGAATAGCTGCTTTTGCAGGACCTCCTCTCATTTTGCCAACCATGGCAAAAGCTAAATCAAGAAAATATTTTCCTCCTCCAGCTGTTTCTAATAAAGCACCAAATAGAACAAATAAAAAAATAAAATCAACCGAAACACCAATTGGTATACCAAATATAGCTTCTTGATCTAACCATTGAAAACCAACTAATCTATTTAAAGAAAGTCCACCATGAGAAATAATCTCAGGTGCATATCTTCCAAAATATGAAAATAATAAAAATGAGATAGCAATAATTACTAAAGGTAAACCAATTACTCTTCGAGTTGCTTCCAATAATATTAAAATTCCACAACTTCCAATTATTAATTCAATTGGTAAAATAAAACTTTCATTGATCTTAATATTTAATAAAACTCCACCTCTATCAACAAGTTGATCATAAAAAAAATAAATATATAAACAAGAAAAAGCTCCCACAAAACTAATCAAAATATCAATAAAAGAAATTTTTTTTCCTTTTGAAATTGGGTAGATTAAAAAAGCTAAAGTTAAAGCAAAACCTAAATGAATTGCTCTGGCAGGTAGTCCTTTAAACATACCAAAATTAAGCATGAATGGAAATGGAGATGCATACCAAAGCTGAAATAAAGACCATATGATTGCAATAGCTGCAACAATTTTTAAATGAATACCTGTAAGATTTTTAGTTGGGGACAAATCCTCACTAATTTTAATTTTAATTTTTTCACTAAAAGACTGGCTCATAAGATTTATCTTATCACAAAAAAAAGGCCCGGTAAAAATACCAGGCCTTTTTTAATTAATAAACAAACTAAATTACATTAATCCAGCTTCTTTATAATATCTAATTGCACCTTCATGAAGTGGAGCTGATAATCCATCTGCAATCATATCCTCTTTTTTAAGCGGTGCAAATGCTGGGTGTTGTTTTCTAAAATCATCAAAATTTTCAAAAACAGCTTTTACAACGAGATAAACAAGATCTGCTTCAACAGCATTGCTTGTAACTACTGTTGCTTTAACACCAAAAGTAGTAGCATCTTTTTTTTGATTTGTATAAGTTCCAGCTGGTATTACAGCTTTAGCATAATAATCAGCACCATCAATTAAACCTTGAACTTCTGGTCCAGTTAGATTGATTGGAGAAGCCTTTGCTGCACAAGTTGCAGCTTGCTCCATTGCGCCATTAGGAAACCCAACAGAATAACCAAAAGCATCTATTTTACCATCACACAAAGCTTTAACTTGTTCTGATGATGTAAGTTCAGTAGTTGATTTAAAAAAACTATTATCAACGCCTTTTGCTTTCATCAATTCTTCCATAGTTCCTCTTTGTCCAGAACCAGGATTACCTATATTAACTACTTTCCCTTTTAAACCAGCAAAGTCTTTTATTTTTGCTTTTTTTCTTGCCCAAATTTGAAAAGGTTCGTTGTGAACTGAAAATACAGCTCTTAAACCCTTAAACTGTTTTCCTTCCCATTTACTTGAACCATTAACTGCATGAAATTGCCAGTCTGATTGAGCAACACCAAATTGGAATTCTCCAGCAGCTATTTGACCAATATTATAATTTGATCCACCTGTTGAAGGAGCGGTACATCTATAGGCTTTGTCTATACCTTTTTTTCTCCCATGTTCTTTGGCAATCGCTGATTTGTGCAACATCTTACATATTGCGTTACCTGTTTGGAAATACACCCCAGTAGGTCCACCTGTTCCTATCGTAAAAAACTCTGCTGATTTAGCTACACCAGTAAAAGATAAAGTTGCAGCAAAAATCAATAAAGCACTAGATAGAGACGTGATTACTTTTTTCATGTTTTCTCCTCTGTATAACGTTATTTTATAAATTAATTCTAACAGTAATTAGAGGTCTTTGTATAGTGAGATTTTTATATTGTCTCTGACCATTTTTTTAGCCTATCAATACCTTCTACAACCATAGGTGCGCATTTTGAAATTAGTTCATTATCTATTTCATTTTTTTCTTCATACTCTTTCATAAAATTTTTTCCATTAAAGTCAGTAAAGCTTAATCTCACAAACATTTTTTTTTTATCAAAACCAAAATCAGTGCCTGGTAATAAAACAACCCCAGTTTCTTCAAGAATACTACTGCACATTTCCGATGATGAATTGAATTTATTTGTAATAAACTCTGGCATTAAATAAAAGCCACCTTGAGGTTTATTAATCAGTACTTTATTTGAGCTTAGATTTTCATAAACATATTTTCCGACTGCACTAAGGATATTTTTTGAAGATTGAATATAACTTCTATGGTCTCCTTCATAAGCCTGGATTGCAGCATATTGAATGGGTGCACTTACAGCTGAAAAAGTTTCACTCGCTAAAACATTAAGAGTTTCTTTTATAATTTTTAGTGTTTCTGGAATAATAAAATAACCTAATCGCCAACCACCCGCACCACACCATTTACTAAGGCCTGTACTTATAATTGTTTTTTCCGGACAAAAATTTGAAATTGATTTATAATCATTATTAAAATTTAGTTCAGAATAAATTTCATCTGACAAAATTATTAAATTATATTTTTTAGTTACTTCACTTATTTCCTCTAGATTTTCACAAACTTGACCAGAGGGGTTATTTGGTGAATTTATAAATAATAGATAATTTTTTTTTTTATCTTTCTTTATTACCTCCTCAATTTCAGAAGCTGTTGGAAACCAATTATTTTCTCTTTTTGTTTGAAGTGTTAGAATTTTATTTCTGCCAATAATTGCCTGAGGCATATAGGATACCCAGCTAGGTACTGGCAATATAATATTACCATCAAAAATTACATGAAGTAAAAACATTAGTTCTTTTGAACCTGGACCTATAATTACATTATCGAATGAGTAAATATAATTCTTTTTATTTGAGGTATAATTGGCAATTGATTTTCTTAATTCTAAAAGTCCCTGCATAGGTAAATACTTATTTTGGTAAGCATTATTTTTTAATTCATTTACTATATCCGTTGGTACTTGAAAAGGAGACTGACCAAATCCAAATTTAAAAATTTTTTTTCCCTTTTTCTCAAGCTGTTGAGAAATTTCATTAATTTTTAATGTTGAAGATGGTTTTAAGTTTTTAACAATATCTTTTAACATTTAATATTTTAATTCTTTTAAATTTTTGTATTCTTCTAATGCTTCAGGATTTACTAGAGCTTCTCTATTTTTAATCTTATCACCTTCAATAACACTCTTGACAGCTAACTCTACTATTTTTCCACTTTTTGTCCTTGGTATATCTTTCACAGCTATAATTTTATTTGGTACATGTCTAGGAGACGCATTTACTCTGATTTTTTTTTTAATTTTTTCTCTAAGAGTATCATTAATGTGGAAATTTTTATTCATAATTATAAATAAAACTATTCTGATATCATTGTCCCAGGATTGACCTACAACAATTCCCTCTCTTATTTCCTTAAATTTTTCTACCTCTGAATAAATTTCTGCAGTTCCTAATCTCACACCACCAGGGTTTAATGTTGTGTCTGATCTGCCATAAATAATAAAACCATCTGTACTCTTTTTTATTTCTGCATAATCACCATGATGCCAAATATTTCTATATTTTTTGAAATAAGCATTTTTAAATTTAATATCATTTTGATCATTCCAGAATTTTAATGGCATAGATGGAAAGGGATTTGTACAAACAAGCTCACCTTTAAAGTTTTTTAATGATTTTCCTTTATCATTTAAAACTTTTACATCTAAAGCTAAACCTTTGTTTTGAATTTCACCAAGATAAACTGGCTGATATAAATTTCCCAAAACAAAACATGAAACTATATCCGTACCACCAGAAATTGATGCCAAATGAACATTTGTCTTGATTTTTTTATAAATGTAATTGAAACTATCTTTTGATAAAGGCGACCCTGTTGAACAAATAGTTTTTAATTTAATTAATTTATACTTCCGATTAAGCTTAGGTTTAAATTTTCTTAAGGTATCCACATACTTTGCGCTTATTCCAAAAAGTGTTATTTTCTCTTTATCAGCTATTTTTAAAAGTAAATCTTCATATTTGTACATTGGAGATCCATCAAACAAAACAATTGAAGCTTTAGATGCTAAGGCTGAGACAAGCCAGTTCCACATCATCCAACCACAAGTAGTGAAATAAAAAACATTATCTCCATCTTTTATATCACAATGTAATTGGTGTTCCTTTTTATGTTGAAGCAAGACGCCACCATTTTTATGACAAATACATTTTGGTTTTCCAGTTGTTCCACTTGAATAAAGTATTGCAAGTTCATCCTCAAAATCAAATTGTTTAAATATGATTCTTGATGGTTTAAATTTCATCAATTTAGACCAATAAATAACTTTAACTTTTTTAAATTTTAAATTATTTAATTTTATTTTTTGACCAGGATAATTACATATAACAACATATTTAATGGATGGAATTTTTTTTAAAATTTCCGGCAGCCTGCTTAAAATATTAATTCTTTTTCCATTATAAAAATATTCATTTGTAGTAAATAAAACTTTAGGACTTATTTGAGAGAATCTTTCAATAACTCCTTTAGATCCGAAATCAGGGGAACATGAAGACCAAATGGCACCTAAAGAAACTGAGCCTATAAATGCTTCTACTGTTTCTATAATATTAGGC
>QCHE01000022.1 GCA_003278065.1 Pelagibacteraceae bacterium AG-390-O04 | reverse complement strand
CTTCTTTGCTTTTTGGTGTTACCCATTTTCCATCAATATAAAAATTTTTTTTATTTTCCATAACAGACTCCTAACCTTTCCTTATTTTTTTGCAAACAAATTTGTTAGCTCATACACGATTGTAGCTGCCGCAAGTGAAGTAACTTCTGCATGATCATACGCTGGTGAAACTTCAACTACATCAGCAGAAATTAGATTTAGCCCTGACAGTCCTCTTATAACATTGACCATTTCTCTTGTGGTCATTCCTGCAATTTCCGGGGTGCCTGTTCCAGGTGCAAAGGCCGGGTCTAACACATCTATATCAATAGATAAATATAAAGGATTGTTCCCTACTCTCTTTTTTATTCTTTCAGCAATTTTATCTGTACCTTGTGTTTGAAACTCATCACAATGAATTATTTTAAATCCAAAGCTTTCATCGTTTTTTATATCATCCCTACTATACAAAGGTCCTCTTATTCCTACATGCATTGAAGCATCATCAAGAAATAAATTTTCTTCTCTAGCTCTTCTAAAAGGAGTTCCATGAGTATAAGGTGCGCCAAAATAAGTATCCCATGTATCTAGATGTGCATCAAAATGCACTAGTGCAACTGGACCATTGTTAATTTTATTTATTGCCTTAAGCAAAGGAAATGCAATTGTATGATCACCACCTAAGCTTATAATTCCACCAACTTTGTTTAATAATTCCTCAGCACCAAACTCAATTTGTTTAATTGCTTCGTTAATATTAAAAGGATTACAAGTAATATCACCTGCGTCTGCAACTTGTTGGACTTTAAAAGGCTCTACATCGTAGCTTGGGTGATAATTTGTTCTTAAATGTCTTGAGGCTTGTCTAATACTTTGAGGACCAAATCTTGCGCCTGGTCTATAACTAGTACCAGCATCAAATGGTATTCCAACTATAGCAACATCACAACTTTCGACATCTCTTAGCTCAGGTAATCTTGCAAACGTCGAGGGACCAGCAAACCTTGGTACTTTTGTTCCACTAACAGGTTGGATTGGATCTTTATTTCTTTTTTTTTTCACAGTAAAACTGTATCACATTCTTTATAATTGGAATATCTTCTATATATAAATTTATGAGCTTAATTAGATTAATTTTATTATCTTTATTTATTTTTACACAAACACAAGCTGATACAATTTACAATCTTATTAAAATTCCAAATCTTGAAATTTATGAAATAAATAAATCTAATAAACTTAGATATCTTTATGCTCAACGACCTTTTACAATTGGAGTAGACAATAATATTAATTGCTTTAATTCAGAAAAAAAAGTTTTAGAAGAAAAATTTAAGATAATTCAAAAAAATCTAAATAGATATAATCAAGAATTTTTAAAGAAAATTAATCTTAAATATATTGTTCTTTGTGAGAATTTATCTATTTCAAATATTAATACTGCTGGGATACCTGATAATATAATGAAAACTTTAATACTAGATATAAAATTTAATGAAAAATATTTTGAAAGAGTAATTCATCATGAAGTATTTCATATAATAAATGACAGTTTCAAAGAAATATTTGATGAAAAAGTATGGTCCGAGTTTAATATAAAAAATTTTAAATATGCAGAATGCTCTACTTGTACTGATAAAATAGGATTGGATACTTATAAAAAAACAGAGGGTTTTATTACAGAATATTCTAGATCCACAGCTTCGGAAGATATGGCTGAAGTATTTTCACATTTAATGATTGGTTTAAGCCCTAACAATAGTGATCCAATTTTAGAAAAAAAGATACAATTCATAAAAAATAATTTATTGAAGATTGATAAAAATTTCATTTTATGATTCAAAAGATTAAACCTTCCAAATCTGAAAAAATAATTTTTATTTTTATAATTCTTTTGGCTTTATTTTCTTTTGGTTCTTTCTTTTTAATCAAAGATAAGTGTTTATTTGTTAAAAATTATGATCCTAAAAAAATTAAATTTGATAAACCAAAAAATATTGCAGTATTAAATGTTCCCTGTGGAAATGTTATTATCGAACTTTATCCTGAAATTTCTCCAAATGGAGTAAAAAGATTTATAACTTTGGTAAAATCTAAAGCTTATGATGATGTTGCTTTTCATAGAGTAATTAAAGATACACTTGTTCAAGCTGGAGATTTAGAGTTTGGTAAAAAGGGGAATATAGATTATGGAAAAATTGGAACAGGTAAATCAGGACTAGGAACTATTAATTCTGAAGTAGATAATCCATTTAATTTTGAAAAAGGCAGTGTTGCCTTAGCAAGAACTCAAAAATATAACACTGAAGATAGTCAGTTCTTTATTGTGCTAAGAGATGAGCCTTTGTACGAAACTGAATATACTCCAATTGGAAAGGTTATTTATGGTTTGAAAGCTTTAGAAAAAATAAAATATCTTGATAAATCTCAATATGTTTTAAGACCTGACTATATAAATACAATTAGAATGTTAATTAACTAAAGGCTTGCCTGTTGCTAAAGTATGTTTAATTCTATCTTGAGTTTTTTGAGTTTCAATTAATCTCATAAAGGCATCTAGCTCTAATTTAAATATATCGTCTTCTGATAGAGTTTTATCCATTGTAGTATCACCACCACTTAATACATGGGCCAGTTCTTTTGCAACTTCAACTCCATGATCTAAAATAATTTTATCATTGTAAAGTTTATCTAAAATTTTATCCATCTCTCCTCTTACAGCTTTTCCTGGGAGCTTAAATTTAAGCTCTGTTGGTGATTTAAAATCTTTATTATCTGTAATAATTTTTTTGGAAACTTCTAATAAACTATTTCTATTCATTATTTTCTTATCAGAAGGTCTCAAATATTTCATTGGTTCAGCTTCAACAGGTGAAGTAGCTGTTTTGCCATATCCAATTATATCAAAAACTTTTAAAGGTGCATAATTTGGATCTTTCTTTGCCTCATCAGTGTCGAGCCATCTTGCTAACATTTCTTTACATCCACCCCCTGCTGGAATTAAACCCACAATAGTTTCTACTAATCCAACAACAATATTTGTATGAGATGCAACAAAATTACTTTGTACCATTACTTCAAATCCGCCACCTAAAGTTAATCCTGATGGAGCTGAAACTACCGGATATTTAGAATATTTTAAATGCTTACAAGTTTCTTGAAAATATTTAATAAATTTTTCAATCGATTTAAAATCTTTTTTGTCTGCAAATTGCATTGTGTAAGTTAAGTTCACACCTGCAGAAAATTGCATACTTTCATTTATAATTATTAAAGGTTTGTCTGTTGCTTTTTTTAAAGCATCCATTGAATCATAATCTAAAGCATTGGCTTTAGTAGTAAATTCAACAATGTTATAATCATTAAACCTGTAAATCTTTGCAGAGTCGTTTCCATCTAGGCTAGATGCTGTTTTTTTAACTTTCCCCAAAGTTTCTATGTTCGTATATTTCTGCCTCTCGCCATAAAAGTCTTCATTTTTAGTTTTTGATAAGTTTTCTAAAAAATTATTACCTGTAAAATCATCAACTCTATTAAAAAAATCTTTTACACCTATTTCTTCAAGCATCTCAAAAGGACCTTTAGCCCAGTTAAAACCTAATCTCATTGCCTCATCTATATCATTAAATTCTTTTGTAATTCCTGGAACAAGTGAAGAAGCATATTTAATTATTTTAGATAAAACTGACCAAGCATATTCACCATATTTATCTTTTCTATTGATTAGTGCCTGTAGATCTACTTTGTCCGATTTCACATCAATCTTTTTGCTTGGAGAATAGTCTCCAGTTTCAAGGTTGATAGCTTCCATAACTTTTGTGGCCCCTGTTTTGTTCATTCGATAGAATCCACCTTTACCTTTTCTTCCAGTGTAGCCGGTCTCAATTAGTTTTTTTACTAATGGAATTTCTTTTGCAACTTCATGAAACTCATCTGTTTCTGGTAATTCTTTAATAAAGCTTTTCAATACATCAGCCATTAAATCAATGCCAATTAAATCATACAATCCAAATACACCTGTTTTTGGAATACCCATCGGTCTTCCAAAAATTGCATCTGCTTCTTCTACAGAGAGTTTCATCTTAAAAGCTTCTGTCATTGCAACCTGCATCGCATAAACACCAACTCTATTTCCTAAAAACCCTGGTGTATCATTACAAACTATTGCACCTTTACCCAGTTCAATTTCACAAAATTCTTTTAATTGATTAATCTTATTAAGATCATTATTTTCATTTTTAACAATTTCTAACAAACCCATATATCTGACAGGATTAAAAAAGTGTGTAATACAAAAATCTTTTTTTTCTATGTCTGTTAAATGTTCAGATAAAACTTTAATTGGAATTGATGATGTATTTGATGAGACTATAGCTCCATCTTTTCTTGCTTTAAATATCTTTTCATAAATCTGATGTTTAATATCAATTCTTTCAACTACCGCTTCAACAATCCAATCTGCGTCTTTAACTACATCAAAATCATCTGAAATATTTCCAACTTTAATATTATTAATTTTAGATTTATCAATAAGTAAAGGAGGTCTTGACTTATGAATTCTTTCTCTAGCTTTTTCACTTATCTCTGTTTTTAAATCAAGTAAAGTTACAGGTACATTTGCATTACATAAGTGAGCAGCAATACCACTACCCATTGTTCCAGAACCAATCACCACTACGTTCTTAATTTTCATTAAATGATTTTATTATCGGTTAATTCCTCTGAGTCTCTCAGATCTTCTTCTTAAGAGTTCAGCAGTAACTAATATTAATGTAGATAAAATAATTAAACAAGTTGCAACTGCAAGAATAGTTGGACTTAACTGTTCTCTTAAACCCGTCCACATCTGAATAGGAATTGTTGTATTTTCAAGACCAGCTAAAAATAAGACAACCACAACTTCATCAAATGAAGTTACAAATGCAAACAATCCACCAGAAATAACACCGGGTAATATTAATGGTAATGTAATTTTCATAAAAGTATTTACTGGATTACTTCCAAGGCTTGCTGCAGCTCTTGTAACGCTATGATCAAATCCTGATAATGTTGCTGTAACAGTAATTACAACAAATGGTGTCCCTAAAATAATATGTGCAAGAACTATTCCTGTGTGTGTAGCTGCTAAACCAGCTTTTGCCATAAAGAAAAATATTGCTACACCTGAGATAATCAAAGGTACAATCATTGGAGAGATTAGTATCGCCATGATAATGCCCTTATATGGCATATGTCTGCTGCTTAATCCTAATGCAGCAACAGTTCCAAGCAATACAGATCCTATAGTTGCAAAAATTGCAATTATAAAACTATTTTTAGCTGCTAGACCCCATGGATTTTTTGTTCCATAAATCATATCTTTATACCATCTCAATGAAAAAGCATCTGGATCTAAACTCTTCATTCCGTCAGAAAAACTTAAAAACTCTTCTGCATTAAAGGACAGTGGAAATATTACAAATAATGGTGCTATTAAAAAAAAGAAAACTGCCCCACAGATAGTCAAATAAAAGTAGTGCCAAATTCTATAATGTAATTCTGTATGTTTTGGTAAAGCCATTATATCTATCCTAATTTAATATTATCTATTCCAACTATTTTATTATAAACCCAATAAATAACTAAAACTCCACTAAGCAACATTAAACCCATTGCTGATGCAAAGCTCCAATCAAGTGTACTTTTCATGTGGAAAGCGATTTGGTTACTTATTAATGTACCAGATGCACCTCCAACTAAGGCAGGAGTAATATAATAACCAATTGCTAATATGAAACACAACAAACATCCTGCTCCAATACCAGGAATGGTTAATGGAAAATAAACTTTCCAAAAAGCTACTATTGGTGTTCCACCTAAAGATTTTCCAGCTCTCATTAAGCTTGGTGAAATAGTTTTCATAACACTGTAAAGAGGCAGAACCATAAATGGAAGCAATATCTGCGTCATTGCTACATATGTTCCAGTTTTATTATACATCATCTCAGGCCTAGCATCGTCAGCAACCAAACCTATTCCAACAAAAAAATCATTTACGACCCCTTGTTGTTGCAACAAGATCATCCAACTGGCAGTTCTTACAAGTAATGAGGTCCAAAACGGAAGTAAGACGCAGATCATTAGTAAGTTACTATACTTCATGGGTAGAGTAGCTAACAAATGAGCTATTGGATATGCCATCAAAAAACAAAACAGTGTAACAAAGAATGCTATTTCTAAAGTTCTTAGCCACAAGATTCTGTGAATTCTTCTATCTTCTTCAACGCTTACTATTTCTCCATTTTCATTCTTATACATGTCCATACCTTTTAAATATTTCTGACCTGTAATAGCAGGAGCTCTTCTTTTAATTGCTTTCCAATATTCAACGTCTGCCCATCTTTTGTGAACAGCCATTATTTGTTCTTTGTAATTTCCCTCTTCAAAATTTTTTGATTTTCTTCTTAATTTTTTTATAATACTTTTGAACCCATTCTTTGTGTAATTTAGTTGTGTCGATAATTTACCTTCACGTTTTTCATCTACCAACTTTCTAAAATCTAAATAAAAAGCTTCAAAAACTTCTTCCTCAGGTAATTCTTTTCCATCCCATTTTTCCATTGCTTTAAATGTTTTAGGAAGCATTTCAGTTACCATTTTATCATCAACACTTCTCATAAGCATGTCACCAATAGGAAACACATAGGTGATAATTAAAAATAATAGTAATGGAGCAACTAGTAAGAAAGCTTTTATTTTATTTCTTCTCTCAGCTTTCTTTAGACTAACCTCTAAAGGAATACCGTCAGTTGTTAAAATTTGTTTTGTTTCTGAGCTCATAATAAAAAAGGGCGGTTATTAAATAACCGCCCTTAAATTATAATATATAATTAAGTTTAATAAAACTTAAATTATAGACCAGCTTTCATAGCTTCCCACTTCTCACCAAGCTCTGTTCCATTGTCAGCCCAGAAAATTGGGTCAACTAAGAAATAGTTTTTAGTATTTTGTGGTGCAGTTGGCATTTGTGGTACCATATTAGTTTTACCATCTTTATACCAAGGCTCCCCTGCTTCCATAATCGCTATAGAAGATTTTCTCCAAGGAGCGTATGCGATGTATTTCGCACTTCCTGCTAACATCTCTGTACTAGTCATCATAGCTAAAGCTTTTTTGGCCATACCATTAGCATCGTTTGGTCCACCCTTAACTTGTACGAAGTACTCGTAGTCAAGACCTTGTCCATCCCATACTTGTTTGATTGGTGCACCTTCTCCAACTTCTGCGTTAAAGAATCTACCATTCCAACCTGTAGCCATTACAACTTCACCTGAAACTAATAATTCTGGTGGTTGAGCACCTGCAGACCAAAATACACATCCACCTTTTGGATCTGTACATAATTCTTTGATCTTGTTCATAGCTCTTTCAACACCTTTCTCAGTGTTTAAAGCTTTGTAGATTTTTGCTCCACCTTTTCCTGGTTTGATACCATCTGCAGCTAACGCGATCTCTAAGTTAGTTAAAGCGCTTTTGTAGATAGCTCTTTTTCCAGGGAATTTTTTTGTGTTAAAGAAATCTTTGATAGTCTTTGGAGTTCCTTTAACGTTGTTCACGTTATAAGCATAGTTCCAAGAATATAAAATATTTCCTACAGCACATTTACTTGGCATTGAAGTAAAGAAGTCTTTACTTGCAGGAGTTCCATCTGGTGCTGGTGGGAAATCTTTGTCAAAATCAAATTCAACAAATAATCCTTCATCGCAACCATTGATAGTGTCCATAGCAAATACGTCGATTATATCCCACGTAATTTTGCCAGCCTCTTTTTGTGCTTTGATCTCAGATAATCCACCTGAATAGTCAACCCAGTTAATTGTAATACCAAGTTTCTTACCAGTAGGATCACCATAACCTAACTTTTGAGACTCTGTATAAGCTCCACCCCAAGACACTGCAGTTACTGCAAATGCTGAAGTAGTTACAGAGATAGCAAAAGAAATGGCTAGTAATAATTTACTAATTGTCTTCATTTTTCCTCCGTTTAAACGTTTTTTTAAAAAACAGATTACAACAAGATAGATAATGAGAGTCAACAGCCCATTTTACCTAATTTAACGATATATTACTTGGGATCTAGAGCTCTTGCGTCTTCACTGTTCCAGCCTATCTTGATATCTTTACCAAGCTTAATATCCATATTGGCTGAGCTATTTGGAACTTTTAAAATAAATTGGTTATTTCCTAAAATGTTAATTCTAACTCTTGTATGGTCTCCGTGATATATAACCTCTTCA
>QCHE01000021.1 GCA_003278065.1 Pelagibacteraceae bacterium AG-390-O04 | reverse complement strand
GTGTTTCTTCTATTTTGATATTTTTGTTATTATATTCGCCATGAAAAGTTTTAAACATAAGTCTCCAAGAATATATTGAGGTAAGAAAAGCTGTAAAAATACCAATGCCAGCAGCATAAAATCCTGTTGTATTTCCTCTTAAATATGCAAACTCTATGATTGCATCTTTAGAATAAAAACCTGACAATAAAGGAAATCCAGTTAAAGCTAAGGTTCCTATAATCATTAATGCGTAAGTGTAAGGAAGTTTTTTCCATACACCTCCCATATTATTTATATTTTGTTCATCTTTAAAAGCATGAATAACCGATCCAGATCCTAAGAATAATAAAGCTTTAAAAAAAGCATGAGTAAATAAATGAAACATTGCAACATTATAAGCGCCTACTCCAGCTGCAAAAAACATGTAACCTAATTGACTACAAGTTGAATAGGCAATTATTTTCTTTATATCATTTTGCACTAAAGCTACAGAAGCAGCAAAAAAAGCTGTACTCATTCCAACAATAGTTATGATATTTAATGCTAATTCTGAATACTCATAAATTGGTGAACACCTTACAACTAAAAAAACACCCGCGGTCACCATTGTTGCTGCATGAATCAAGGCTGAGACTGGTGTTGGACCTTCCATGGCGTCTGGTAACCAAGTGTGTAGTAAAATTTGTGCAGATTTTCCCATTGCACCAACAAATAAAAGTATACAAATTAGATTAATTGCATTTACTTCAATACCTAAAAAAACTAATTCTTTATCTGTAATTGAGGGTATTTGTTCAAAAACTTCAGAATAATTTACCGTTCCAAATAAATAAAAAATTAAAAATATTCCTAAAGCAAAACCAAAATCACCTACTCTGTTTACTACAAATGCTTTTATTGCTGCGGCATTTGCTGTTTCTTTTTTAAACCAAAAACCAATTAAAAAATAAGAACAGAGACCAACCCCTTCCCAACCGAAGAATAATTGAATAAAGTTATCAGAAGTTACCAACATTAACATTGCAAAAGTAAACAATGATAAATAAGCCATAAATCTAGGTTTGTGTGGATCATGAGACATATATCCAATGGAATAAATATGGACTAAAGCAGAAACTGAAGTAACAACAACCAACATCACCGATGACAAAGCATCAATTTTCATAGACCAATTGACATCTAATGACCCAGAATTAATCCATGTGGCAATAATTATATTATCTTGATATTGGTTGACCATAACCTCATAAAAAACTAACACAGAAAGTATTGCGGATATTGTAACCAACGAACTTGTAACAATTTCAGAGTTTCTATCACCAATAAATTTTCCAAAAAAACCTGAGATGATTGAAGCTATCAAAGGTAATGCAATAATCGAAATTTCCATTTTATCCCTTTAACTTATCTATTTCTTCAACACGTATTGTTCCAGAATTTCTATAATAAACTACAATAATCGCTAATCCTATTGCAGCTTCAGCAGCAGCAACGGTTAAAATAAATAATGTAAATACTTGACCAGATAAATCACCTAAATAAATAGAAAAAGATACCAAATTAATATTAACAGCTAACAATATTAATTCTATGCTCATTAAAATTACAATGATATTTTTTCGGTTTAAAAAAATTCCTATTATTCCAATACTAAAAATAACAGCACCTAGAGTTAAATAATGTCCTAAACCTATCTCAGTCATCAATTTTTACTCCCTTGTTAGAAGTAACTTCTAATACTTCTACTCCTTCAGATCTTTCTCTTGAAATTTGTTTTAAGTAACTTTGTTTTTTGACTCCTTCTCTTTGTCTAAATGTAAGTACAATTGCTCCTATCATTGCAATTAACAAAATCATTCCACTAATTTGAAATATATGAATGTAGTCAGTGTATAAAACCTGTCCTAGAGAATGAGTATTACTAATTTCATTTGTAATTAGGTTGGTAGTTTCAAATAAATCAGGTTTATATTTCCATCCACCAATAACAATGATTAATTCAAAAAAAATAATTGCACTAATTAATAATCCCACAGGTATATGTCCTGAGTTTTGCTCCGAAATAAACCATTGGTTCTTTTGCTGCGCAACATTCAGCATCATTACAACAAATAAAAACAATACAGCTACAGCACCAACATAAACTATTAACATGATCATGCCTAAAAATTCTGCACCAACCATTATGAACAGACAGGATATACTTATAAAATCAAGAATTAAAAAAAAAACAGAATGAACTGTGTTTTTAGAAACTGTAACCATGATCGCTGAAACAACAGCAATTATTGAGAATACATAAAAAAATATTGCATGTGCTATCATAAATTATCTATATGGATTATCAGCTTTAATATTTGCTGCTAAAATATTTTCCCACCTGTCTCCATTATCAAGAAGTTTTTCTTTAGTATAATAGAGTTCTTCACGAGTCTCTGTAGAAAATTCAAAATTAGGTCCTTGCACTATTGCGTCTACAGGGCAAGACTCTTCACATAAACCACAATAAATACATTTCATCATATCGATATCGTAACGAGTAGTTTTTCGACTTCCATCAGATCTTTCGGCTGACTCAATTGTAATTGCTTGTGCAGGACAAACCGCTTCACACAATTTACATGCTATGCATCTTTCATCTCCATTAGGATACCTTCTTAATGCATGTTCTCCTCTATATCTTGGACTGATTTTCCCTTTTTCAAATGGATAATTTATAGTCTTTTTAGATTTAAAAAGTTCTTTCACAGCAATAAGTAATCCACCAATAAAATCGGTCATTAATATTGTTTTAAAAAATCTGGTTATTCTCATTTAAATCGTAGGTAAAAGGTTAAAATAAAATAGATAACTTGCTGTTAAAACAACATAAGTTAGAGACAGTGGTAAAAATATTTTCCAACCTAATCTCATAAGTTGGTCATATCTATATCTTGGAACAATTGCTTTAACTAATGCAAAAAGAATAAATAATAATAAAATCTTTAAAATTAACCAAATGGCACCAGGTATTAAATTAAAGGGATAAAGATCAATTGGTGACAACCATCCACCTAAAAAAAGTATTGAACCAAGGGCGCACATTAACAAAATATTTGCATATTCTCCTAACCAAAACATTGCGTACATCATTCCTGAATATTCTGTTTGATATCCCGCTACGAGTTCAGCTTCTGCCTCAGGTAAATCAAAAGGTGGTCTATTTGTTTCTGCTAATGCCGATATAAAAAAAACTACAAACATTGGAAATAATGGTATTACAAACCACATATTTTTTTGAGCAATCACGATATCGTTCAAATTTAATGATCCCACACACAACAATACATTAATAATAATAATACCAATCGAAACTTCATAAGATACCATTTGAGCAGCAGATCTAATTGCTCCTAGAAATGGATATTTTGAATTTGATGCCCATCCTCCCATGATTATTCCATAAACACCTAATGAAGAAACAGCAAAAATATATAATATTCCAACATTTATATCAGCCAGCACTTGATCAACACCAAAAGGTATTACTGCCCAAGCAATTAAGGCTAAGGTCATAGTTATAATTGGTGCCAATATAAAAATTATTTTATTTGAGCTTGCAGGAATAATTATTTCTTTAAAAATATATTTAAGTGCATCAGCTAAAGATTGTAATAATCCAAAAGGACCAACAACATTTGGGCCTTGTCTTTTTTGAACAAATGCCCATACTCTACGATCCAACCAAACAATCATTGCAACAGAAACTAAAACGGGAACAAGTAAAAATAAAATTTTATATGTTTCTTGAAAAATAATATTTACATATTCCATTTATTAACCTTCTGTCCCAGTTTTTTTCAAATCTATTTTTGAGTTGTTGCATTCAACCATTGTTTTTGATGATCGAGCAATAACATTAGAAAAATAATAATCTTTAAATTTTACATTTAGGTTTTCATTTTCAAAATCACTCTGACCTATTTTATTTAGTAAATCTGATTTTTTTTGTTCCTTTTTTAATTTCAAATAATTAAACATGCTACTTTCAAGCTCTTCTTTGTCATTAAAAAGTTTTCTATTATTCATCACTTCAGCAAGATCATTTATTATTTGCCAATCTTCTTTTGCATCACCTGGGGGATATGATGCTTTATAAGCTTTTTGAATTTTACCTTCTAAATTAGTATAATGACCAGACTGTTCAGTAAAAGCTGCTCCAGGTAAAATAATATCTGCAATTTCTGCTCCTTTGTCTCCATGACTACCCTGATAGATTACGAACTCATTTTTCTTTTTAAAATCCAAACTATCCTGACCAAGCAAATAAACAATTTCAAATTTATTTTCATTTAAATCATCCAATAATTTATTTCTTTCATCAATTATATCTAAATCTAAGCTTCCAATCGTTGCTGCATCTACAGATAAGATATTTATTGGGTTCCAATCATCTGTTAATTTATTATTGTTAGACAAAAATTCTTTAAAATAAGAAAATAAATATTTTGCTGATTTAATTTTAAAAAAAGACTCACCAAATATAATTATTGGATTTTTTGAATTGATAATTAATTTTGAAATATCATTTTTATTTTCAACTATATCCTTAATACTTTGTGTTTTTCCATCTAAACTTTGATATGGATAAGTAAGATCTCCAACATCATTTAATGAGATTATTTTTAGATTTTTGTTTAAATGTGCTTTTCTTATTCTAGCATTAACCATTGTTGCTTCAAATCTCGGATTCGCTCCTATCAATAAGATAAGATCTGAGGCCTCAATTCCATTTATTGTAGAATTGAAAATGTAATTCTCTCTTACAGAAGTATCAACAAACCTATTTGTTGATCTAGATTCATATTTTTTTGTTTCAATTGTTCTCTCTAAAAATTCTTTAAAGATAAAACTTGCCTCCATGTTTGAAAGATCTCCAACAAAACCACATATTTTATCTTTATCTGTATTTTCTATTTTGGATTTGATAATCTTATAAACTTCCTCCCAAGAAGCTTTTTCAAACTTATTGTTGTACTTTATATATGGTGTATCTAGTCTTTGATTTGATAATCCATCACATGCATACCTTGTTTTGTCAGAAATCCATTCTTCATTAATGTCCTCGTTAATAATTGGTAAAATTCTTTTTACTTCCCAATCATAAGTATCAACTCTTATATTAGATCCAACAGCATCCATTACGTCTACTGTTTCTGTTTTTTTCAATTCCCAAGGTCTAGCTTCAAACACATATGGTTTCGAAGTAAGAGCTCCAACAGGACAAAGATCAATAACATTTCCTGATAGCTCAGACTGTACTGATTGCTCTAAGTATGTGGTTATTTGCATATCCTCACCTCTTCCAATCGCACCCAATTCAGGGACTCCTGCAACTTCAGTTGCAAATCTAACACAACGTGTACAATGAATACATCTTGTCATTTGAGTTTTGATTAATGGGCCCATATATTTATCTGGCACTGCTCTTTTGTTTTCCTTGAATCTTGATTTATCTATTCCGTAAAACATTGATTGATCTTGAAGGTCGCATTCTCCACCTTGATCACAAACAGGACAGTCTAATGGATGGTTTGCTAATAAAAACTCCATTACACCTTTTCTAGATTTTTCTATTTTTTTAGTGTTAGTTTTAATTACCATTCCATCAGCAGCTGGCATTGCACATGATGCTATCGGTTTAGGAGATTTTTCTAACTCAACTAAACACATTCTACAATTTCCTGCTATAGATAATTTCTCATGGTAACAAAATCTTGGAATTTCAACACCAGCTTTTTCACATGCTTGAAGCACTGTTAAGCCTTCTTCAACTTCAATCTCAATATCATTCACTTTTAATTTAAGCATTTTTATCCAATAAATGTTGATCCACTAAATAAGGAATGTTTTTATTTTCCTTTACTATTGGATCAAATTTATTCCTTTTTTTAATCTCATCTTTAAAATGTCTTAATAATCCTTGCACTGGCCATGATGAACCCTCTCCAAATGCACAAATTGTATGACCTTCAATTTGTTTTGTTACATCACCTAACATATCAACTTCGTCCCTTGAAGACTCTCCTTTAGCCATTCTTTCAAGCATTCTCCACATCCAACCTGAGCCTTCTCTACAAGGTGTACATTGACCACAACTTTCATGTTTATAAAATCTAGCAATTCTTGCCATACATCTAATTATGTCTTGATCTTTATTAATAACAACTATACCTGCTGTACCTAATCCACTTTTTTCAGCGACCAAAGAGTCAAAATCCATAGTTAGTGTTTCGCATTTATCTTTTGGTATCAACGGCATTGATGAACCACCGGGTATCACTGCTTGTAAGTTATCCCATCCACCAACTACTCCACCGGCATGAACCTCTATCAATTCTTTTAAAGGTATGTTCATTTCTTCCTCTACATTACATGGTGTATTTACATTCCCGGATATACAAAAAATTTTAGTACCTGTATTTTTTTCTCTTCCTAAAGAAGCAAACCATTTTCCACCTCTTCTAAGTATTGTTGGAACTACAGCTATAGTTTCAACATTATTAACTATTGTTGGACATCCATATAAACCTATTAGAGCTGGAAAAGGTGGTTTTAATCTTGGTTGACCTTTTTTACCTTCTATACTTTCAAGTAAAGCTGTCTCCTCACCACAAATATATGCACCGGCTCCATAATGAATATAAATATCTAAATCCCAACCTGTTCCTGCTGCATTTTTACCAATTAATTTTTTTTCATATGCCTCATTGATAGCAGCTTGGAGTTTTTGACCATCTATAAAATATTCTCCTCTTATATAAATGTAACAAACATGTGCTTGAACAGCATATGAGGCAATTAAACAGCCTTCTATTAATTTATGTGGCTCAAATCTTAATATATCTCTATCTTTACAAGTTCCAGGCTCAGACTCATCTCCATTAATTACTAAATAATGAGGTTTAGATCCTAATTCTTTTGGAGCAAATGACCATTTTAAACCTGTAGGGAAACCTGCTCCACCCCTCCCTCTCAATTGTGAGTCCTTTATCTCATTAATTATCCATTCTCTTCCTTTGTCAGTTATTTCCTTTGTGTTAACCCAATCACCTCTTTTTTGGGAAGAAATAACATCAGAGCCCATATCATTGTATAAGTTTTGAAATATTCTATCTTGATCTTTAAGCATTTTTAAAATCCATAAGTGTTTTTCTATTATTTTCTGGCTCATTATTAACTCGGCCTCTATATGAACCTGGCTTAGGCGTTTCTCCATTTAAAATTTTATCTAAAATTTTTAAAGTTTTTTCTTTATTCAAATCTTCAAAATAATCATCATTAATTTGCATCATTGGTGCATTAACACATGCACCCAAACACTCAACTTCCATCCAAGAACAAGATTTATCAGCAGATAATTCATTTTCATTTTTTGAAATTTTTTCTTTACAAGCCTCAACTAATTTATTTGCGCCTCTAATCATGCATGGGGTTGTTGTACAAACTTGAATAAAATATTTACCTACAGGTGATAAATTATACATTGTATAAAATGTTGCAACTTCATAAACTTTTATGTAAGGCATGTCTAAAAATTTAGCGATATATTTCATGGCAGCTAAAGGTATCCAGTTATTATTTTGTCTTTGAGCAATATATAACAAGGCCATTACTGCACTCTGTTGTTTCCCCTTTGGATATTTTGCAACAATACTTTTAGCGGCCTCTAATGAAGAGTGATTAAATTCAAAATTTTCAGGTTGATCTTTTGCAGGTCTTCTTAAACTCATCTATCGACCTCCCCAAAAACTATATCCAATGAACCTAAAACTGCAGGCACATCAGCTAACATATGACCTTTAATTAAATAATCCATTGATTGTAAATGAGAAAATCCTGGAGCTCTAATCTTGCATTTATAGGGTTTGCTTGAACCATCAGAAATTAGATAAACTCCAAATTCACCTTTTGGTGCCTCTACAGCAGTATAAATTTCATCTTTTGGCACGCGATACCCTTCAGTAAATAATTTAAAATGATGTATTAAAGCTTCCATTGATTGTTTTATTTCTTTTTTAGAAGGAGGTGATATTTTGCCATCAAAAGTTTTAATTGGACCTTTCTCCATCTTAGATAAACATTGTTTTATTATGGAAACACTTTCCTTCATTTCTTCAATTCTACACAAATAACGATCATAGCAATCTCCGTTCTTCCCAACAGGAATATTAAAATCTAATTGATTATAGCAATCATAAGGTTGTGATTTTCTTAAATCCCACGGAACACCAGAGCCTCTAATCATTACACCACTAAATGAATAATCAAGTGCATCCTCTTTTGATACTACTCCAATATCAACATTTCTTTGTTTAAAAATTCTATTATCGGTTAACAGGTTTTCTAAGTCATTTATTATTTTTGGAAAAGTTTCACAAAATTTTGCGATATCTGTTTCTAAACCTGCTGGTAAATCCTGATGAACTCCTCCTGCTCTAAAATAATTTGCATGTAATCTTGATCCAGAAGCCCTTTCATAAAAAGTCATTAATGTTTCTCTTTCCTCAAACCCCCATAAAGAAGGTGTTAAAGCACCAACATCTAACGCTTGTGTTGTTACATTGAGAATATGACTTAAGATTCTACCAATCTCACAA
>QCHE01000020.1 GCA_003278065.1 Pelagibacteraceae bacterium AG-390-O04 | reverse complement strand
CTGCAGATGGTGTAGGTGAGTGGGCGACTACAACTGTTGCAGTTGGAAAAAATGAAAATTTAGAAATCAAAAAAGAAATTCATTTCCCTCATTCACTAGGATTACTTTATTCTGCATTTACATATTACACAGGTTTTAAAGTAAATAGTGGTGAATACAAATTAATGGGTTTGGCTCCCTATGGAAATCCTATTTATGAAGATAAAGTAAAACAATTATTAGATTTGAAAGAAGATGGGACTTTTAGACTAGACCAAAAATATTTTAATTATGCAACTGGTCTTACAATGACAAATAAAAAATTTGATAATTTATTTGGCCAAAAACCTCGCAATCCAAAGAATGAAAAGATAACTCAATTTCATATGGATATAGCTGCATCTATTCAAAAAGTTACTGAGGAAATTATGATAAAGTTGTCAAAATCAATTCGAAAAGAATATGGTATTAAAAATTTATGTTTAGCTGGTGGTGTAGCTTTAAATTGTGTTGCAAACGGAAAAATTCTTAAAGAAAAAATTTTTGATAATATTTGGATACAACCAGCAGCTGGTGATGCAGGCGGTTCTTTAGGTGCAGCTCTAGCACTATGGCATATTGATCAAGGAAATAAAAGATCTGTAAATTCAAACGATGATATGCAAGGTTCATATTTAGGAACTGAATTTAATCAAGATGAAATTGAAAATGAGCTGAAAACTGCAGGAGCTAATTTTGAAACTTTAAAGTATGAGGAATTAATTGATAAAACTGCTGAGTTTTTATCAAATGAAAAAGCTATAGGATGGTTTCAGGGCAGAATGGAATTTGGTCCCAGAGCTTTGGGAGCTAGATCTATTTTAGGAGATCCTAGGTCTGACGAAATGCAAAAAAATTTAAATCTTAAAGTAAAATATAGAGAAAGCTTTAGACCTTTTGCACCTTCAATCTTAAGAGAAGATTTATCAAAGTGGTTTGAGATGAATGTTGATAGTCCATACATGTTATTAGTTGCAAATATCAATTCTGATAAAAAAATTGAAATGACTAGTAAACAAAAAAATCTTTTTGGTATAGAGAAATTAAATATAAAAAGATCAGAAGTTCCAGCAGTAACTCATGTTGATTATTCAGCAAGAGTTCAGACAGTTACAAAAAATACAAATAAACGTTATTATGATCTAATTTCTAAGTTTAAGGAAAAAACAGGTTGTCCAGTAATAGTAAATACCTCCTTTAATGTAAGAGGTGAACCAATTGTAAATACCCCAACAGATGCTTTTAATTGTTTTATGGGAACAGAATTAGATTATTTGATTATTGGAGACTGTATTCTGGATAAATCAAAACAAGATCCTAAACTTAAAAAAGACTATACAAAAGAATTTGAATTAGATTAAATTAATTACATGCAAATTGTTAACGACAATGGATGTAGTTGGATTAATGATTTAGATCCAAGATCAAACATCAAAGTTTTAGAAAAAAATAAAGAATGTGATTGGCTTATAATAGGTGCTGGATATACTGGTTTATCAGCTGCAAGAAAATTAGCTCAACTTCATCCAAATCAAAAAATAATTTTAATTGATGCTCAATTAGCAGGTGAGGGCGCAAGTGGCAGGAACTCAGGATATCTAGTAGATACAACTCTTAACGATGGTTTTACATCCAATAAAGATTTAGAAAATTATAAAAAAAAAACAGATATTTATGAATTAGGAATAAAAGTAATAAAAAAATTTATTAAAGAACATCAAGTAGAATGTGATTGGAATGATAGTGGAAAGTTTTTTGCTTCATCAAAGACAGAAGATGAAAAAATCCTTAATAACTTTTCAAAAACATTATCTAAATTAGGTTTTAGACATGATTTATTAGATAATAAAGAATTATCAAAAAGATTAGGTACTAAATTTTATAATATCGCTTTATATACTAAAGGAGGAGTGCTGTTACATCCTGGAAAACTTGTAAGAGCAATGATAGATATCTTACCAAATAACGTAGAATTATTAGAAAATTCTTCACTAATTAAATGGAATAAAACTAATGATGTTGTTTCATGCTATTTCAAAAATGGAATTATAAAAACAAGAAAAATTATCTTTGCAACAAACGGTTTTTTAAAATTTTTAGGAATAAAATCCAATTACAATTTTCCTATTACTTTAACAGCTAGTATGACTAGACCTTTAACAGATCAAGAGTTCAAAACTATTGGAGAACCAAAAGAATGGGGAGTTTTACCAGTTAGGCCAATGGGTGCCACTATAAGAATGACAAAAAATAGGAGGATTTTAATTAGAAACACAGCTGAAGTTTATAACCCTTATCAAATGTCTCAATCAGAATTAGATAAAAGAACATTAAAACAAAAGTTTGGAATAAAAAAAAGATTTCCACAATTACCAGATAATATTATTCAATCTTCTTGGTCTGGAATTGTTTCAAGAACTAGAAATAGTTCACAAATTTTTGAAAAAATTGACGAAAATATATTTGTTGCAGGATGTTATAATGGATCAGGTATTGGAGTTGGCACTTTATTTGGTGAGCAAATTGCAATTAAAGCAAGTAATGAAAATACAAAAGAGATAGAAACTATTGAAGCAAGAAATAAACCTACTTGGTTTCCTCCTGAACCATTTTTAAGTTTAGGGGTTAAAGCTAGATTGATTTATGAACGCATGAGAGCAAAATCTGAAATCTAATTTATAATTGACATTGGATCAAGTCGAGTTTGAAACCAATTGACTCTAAAATCTAAGTGAGGTCCTGTTGATCTTCCAGTTGATCCAACAGTCCCAATAATGTCTCCTTGATTTATTTTATCACCTACAGTTACCATTACAGTTTCAAGATGAGAATATATTGTCGAAATACCGTGACCATGATCCATAATGATTGTGCCACCAGTGTAATAAAGATCATCTTCAGCCATAGTAACAACACCTGCTCCAGATGACTTAATCATAGTTCCTTGTTTGGCTGCGATATCAATTCCATAGTGTGGCCATCTAGGTTTTCCATTTAAAATTCTTTGGCTTCCATAAACCCCACTGATGATACCTTCTACTGGCATAATGAATTGGTTTTTAAAAAATGTTAAATCTGAATTAATTGCTCTTGCTTTTCCAATTTTATTATTTTCCTCTTTAATTCTTTTATAAACAGACTCAGGTGGAGTTACTTTTTTTTCATCTAAACCGTCTATTCTTTGAATGTTATATTTTCTTTTTAGAACTTGTTTAGTTATAATTTCTTTTTTTCCATTTATTATTTTTGTTATTGTTAGATCGAATTTTCTATCTCTATCAAGTCCAAATACAAAATAACCATTCTTTGAAACTTTAACTTTTTTTTTATCTACTATGATTTTCGCAGACGGATCAGTAATTCCAACAATATAGTGACCTTGCAAAAATTTTCCTTTAAATTCAATTGCATTGACTTGAGTTGGAGTAAATAGGATTATTAGAAAAAATAATCTAAATATTATTTTGCAGTCCATCCACCATCAACCAATAAAGAAGTGCCCGTAATCATAGATGCTGCATCAGATGCTAAAAATACAACTGCTGAAGATACTTCGGATAACTCTGCAAATCTACCAAGTGGAATATTATTAAGTGTTTCTCGTTTAAATTTTTTATTTTTTAAAAACTTTTTAGTCATTGGTGTTACTACAAAAGTAGGACACACAGTATTAACTCTAATATTATATTTAGCTAAATCTAAAGACATACCTTTAGTTAATCCTTCTAATCCCCATTTATTCATATTATAAACACTCCTTATTGGACCGCCTACATGACCCATTTGTGAAGACATATTTACAATAGCGCCCCCAATTTTTTTTCTATTTTTAGATTTAATCATCTTAAGTGCACATAGTTGAGCAAGATTAAAGGTTGCTACAGTATTAATTTTGACTAAATATTCCATATTTTTTGTCTTAACTTTAGTAAAATGTTCTGGAATATTGTTTCCAGCATTATTAATTAAAATATCTATTTTAGACTGCTTATCTATGATTTCTTTAATCTCATCGTAATTGGTAATATCACATACATAAGATTTACATTTAGATTTAAGTTTTTTGATTTTTCTTGAAACTTCTTCTAGATCTTTCTTGGTTCTGCTTATTATTATTAAGCTAGCACCTGCTTCTGCAAGAGCAATTGCACATGCTCTACCTAAACCCTTACCAGCACCAGTTACAACAGCAGTCTTATTTTTTAGGTTATAATTTTTTAAATACATTATAAAAATAATATTTGAATATCTGTATAAATCAATTCAATAGCAACAATTAAAATTGCTAGTAATCCTGCCCATGCAATCCATTTATATTTTTTGATCCAATTGGAAATAAGTGTGGCAGCAAAAGCCATTAACGCGATAGATAGTATTAGACCAAATATTAACAAATCATAATGATCTCCCGCAGCACCAGCAACTCCTAAAACATTGTCTAAACTCATAGTAAAATCAGCTAATAAAATAGTCCAAATAGCCTTAAAAAAACTTGAATTATCTACTTTAACATCGCTTTCATGATCAGAACCTTTGATAACATCAATGTAAAGTTTATAGACTATATATAGAAGTAGTATTCCTCCAATTAATCTAAGACCAGTTATTTGTAATAGATAAGCGGTTAATAAAGTAAGTATTATTCTTAAAACAACTGCACCACCTATACCCCAAAAAATAATTTTTTTTCTCTGCTCAATTGGAAACTTTGATGCAACCATCCCAATTATGATTGCGTTATCTCCCGCCAAAACAAGATCAATTAGAATAATTTGAGTTAAAATAGTTATTTGTTCTGGGGAAATTAAATCAGTAAACATTAACTTCTAAGTATCATATCTGCACCTTTTTCTGCAATCATTATTGTAGGTGCATTTGTATTGCCTGAGGTGATATTAGGCATAACTGAAGCATCTATGATTCTCAAATTTTGAATTCCATGAACTTTTAATTCATCATTTACGACTGAATTTTCATCATTACCCATTTTGCATGTTCCAACAGGATGAAAAATAGTTTGAGTAAATTTACTTCCTTCTTGTACAAGCTCTTCATCAGATTGAAAGCTTTGACCTGGTCTTATTTCTTCAGGTTTGTATTTTTTGAAAGTTTCACTATTAAAAATGATTTCTCTTACAAGCCTCAATCCATCAGCAGCAACTTTTCTATCATCCTCAGTTGATAAGTAATTCATCTTAATCTTAGGTTTTTCTCTACTATCACTACTAATAATATTTATTTCACCTCTGCTTGTTGGTCTAATATTTGCAACAGTTGGAGTAAAAGCATGAAAATCATGCAATGCAGCACCACCTAACTTATCAGTGCTTATTGGCTGGACATGGAACTGTAGATTAGGGGTTTCCCTTGAGGAATCACTTTTTGCAAACAAACAAAGTTGACTAGCACCCATAGTCATAGGCCCAGATCTATTTAAAATGAACTCTAAACCAATTAATAAATTACCAAATAAACTGTTAATTTTTTTATTCAAAGATTTTATGTTTTGTATTTTATAAACTGGTCTAAACATTAAATGATCTTGTAAATTTTGACCAACTCCTTTTAATTCATTAACTATATTAATTCCTAAATTTTTAAGTTTGTTGACACTTCCTACCCCTGAAGTTTGTAAAATTTGTGTTGATCCTATTGATCCAGCACTTAATAAAATTTCTTTATTTGATTTTATTGTGTGTAGCTCATTATCTTTCCAAAAGGATACACTAGTCGCTTTAGTTCCACTAAAATTTATTTTTTGTACATGACAATTTATTTCAATTTTTAAATTTTTTCTTTTTTTTACAGGATTTAAATATCCAACTGCTGCACTACATCTTAAGCCATTTTTCTCTGTAACTTGGAAATAACCACAACCGAAATTATTTCCTTTATTAAAATCATCAACTTTAGGAATTCCTTTTTCCTCAGCAGCATCCATAAATTTTTCTAATAAATCTAATTTTATTCTAGTATCTGATACAGAGAGAGGCCCACCTACACCATGAAAATCACTTTCACCTCTTTCTTGGTTTTCTGATTTGATAAAGTAGGGCAAGACATCTTTCCATCCCCATCCTTTATTACCTAATTGTCTCCAAATATTATAATCCTGTTCTTGTCCTCTAATATATAAAAGTCCGTTTATTGAAGAACTCCCACCTAAAGTTTTACCACGTGGATAAGGAATAGATCTATTAGCCATTGTTATATCTGGCTCGGTATTATAACACCAATCAACTTTTGGATTATGCATTGTTTTATAATAACCAACAGGAATATGTATCCATGGATTAGTATCTTTGCCTCCTGCTTCAATTAATAAAATTTTATTTTTTGGATTTTCAGAGAGTCTATTAGCCAAAACACATCCTGCAGAACCTGCTCCAATAATAATATAGTCAAAATTTTCCATCTATAGTTGAATTGTTTTTTATAAAAAAGTTTTTTTAGCTTTTACACTTATATTTAACAATTGTCACTTGTGTCAGCTTTATTTTTCTGATTGTATGCGCGCATTATAATTAACTAACAAGAGGAAATATAATGAAAAAAATCATTTCAATGTTATTTGCAACTGTTTTGGTACTTGGATTTGCTTCTAGTGCTAACGCTGCAAAAACACTTAAATGTCAGACAGTTCTTAACACTAAAGCTGATGAAGTTAAGATGTTAAAGGACTTTACTGATACAGTAACTGAATTAACGAGTGGTTCGTTAAAGTTTGAAATCTTACCTGCAGGTGCTGTTGTTGGAGTTAAAGAAACTCTAGACGCAGTAGATAAAGGATTGATTGATTGTGGATTCGCATGGACACACTATTGGTCAGGAGATCACCCTGCTGCTATGTTATTTGGTTCGCCAGTAGCTGGTGGTGGAGTTGGTATTGACAACTTAGCATTCTTATCTTGGTTCCAGTACGGTGGTGGTAAAGAATTATACGACCAACTTTGGAAAGAAATGGGAAGAGACATCAAAGGATTTATGCTTCAACCAGTTGGACCAGAAGCTTTAGGTTGGTTTCCAAAACCAATTAAAGATATGGCTGACTTTAGAAAATATAAGTTCAGAACTCCTCCAGGAATTCCAGGACAAACTTATAAAGACATTGGTATAGCATCTGTTGCAATGGGTGGTGGAGATATTTTACCAGCTTTAGAAGCAGGAACTATCGATGCTGCTGAGTGGTGTTGTCCAAAACCTGATATGGTATTTGGTTTCCAAAAAGTATTAAAGCACTACTACCTACAAGGTTTACACCAAGTAGTCGTAAATGCTGACTTTTATATTACTGGAAAAACTTACAAAGCAATGAGTGATCATGAGAAGAAGTCTCTTGAAGTTGCTGCTAATGCTTCATTAGCTAAATCTTTAAGTTACAGAATCTATGAAAATGGAAAAGCTTTACAACAGTTAACTACTAAGCATGGGGTAAAATTAGAAGATACTCCATCTGACTACTTTGTAGAATATATGGCTGCAGCAAAAGCTACTTTAAACAAAAATGCTGAGAAAAATGCATTTTTCAAAAAAGTATATGACTCAATGAAAGAGTTTGCTGATGTTGCTGTTCCTTTCTGGAGTGGTGCTCAAATGTCAAATGCGAAGCTAGGAATGGCTCACGCAGCAACATTAAAGTAATCAGTAATTAATCTAAATTTGTTAGAGCGGACTTTTACAGTCCGCTCTAATTTTTTAATCAGAATTTTATGGCAGAAGAACCGGGTAAATTAGATATATCAGATGAAATGATCGCCGAAAGGCGAGGTGGTTCAGGAAAAATGCCAGATGAAATGCCATTATGGATGGCAAAATCCATCGTTAATATAGATAAGTTTAGTAAGTGGGTTGGAAATATAGTTTGTTGGATATTGATGCCTTTAATATTCGCTATGACCTACGAAGTTTTGGCAAGAAAATTATTTTTAGCTCCAACCATTTGGGCTTATGACATCAGTCGTTTTTTGTATGGAGCTCTTTTTATGTTGGGAGCTGGATATGCTCTTTCAAGAGGAGTTCATATTAGAGCTGATTTCTTATACAGAAATTTTAAAACTAAAAATCAAGGGCTTATAGATTTTTGGTTATATCTTATTTTTTATTTTCCAGGACTGATTGTCTTTCTTTATATGACAATTGGATATGTAGGAGAGTCTATTCAAAGAGGTGAGAGAGGAATGGATACAACTTGGATGCCATACATGTGGCCAATTAAAACGTGTTTGTTAATTGGTATCATATTTTTATTAATACAAGGTGTTTCTGAATTATTTAAAAGTTATTGGGCAGCTAAAAAAGGTGAATGGCCTGGAGTAGATAAATGATAGCTGAATTTATGGATCCAGCAATTTTAGGTTTTATTCTTGTTGGAGTAATGCTTTTTGCAATATTTGTAGGATTTCCAATTTCTTTTACATTAATATTTTTAGGTTTTGTTTTTGGTTATTTAGGATTTGGAAAATTAGTTTTCTACTTAATGACTCTCCAATTTTCTATGGTAATGACCGAACAGACACTCGCTGCCGTACCACTCTTTGTCTTTATGGGTATTATGATGGAACAAGCTGGTTTAATGGAAAGACTATTTTCAGCTTTTCAATTAATGTTAGCAAAAGTTAGGGGCTCTTTGTATTATGCAGTTTTATTTGTTTCCGTAATTTTTGCTGCAGCCACAGGAATTGTTGGTGCATCAGTTACTATTCTTGGGATTATGGCGGCAAAATCAATGAATAGGTCCGGATATGATGTTAAGCTTGCAGCAGGAACAATCACAGCAGGAGGAACTTTAGGAATATTAATTCCACCAAGTATTATGCTTGTAGTTATGGGGCCAATTATGGAAATTCCTGTTATAGATTTATTTGCTGCAGCTATTTTCCCTGGAATTCTACTTGCCACTTTATATGCAGCTTACACTACAATTAGATGTATGATTAATCCTAAACTTGGACCAGTCTTACCAGAGGATATGAGAGCAGCAAGTATGAAAGAAGTTTGGATTGAATTCTTTCTTGGATTAGTTCCGCCAGCAGCTTTAGTTTTTGCAGCCCTAGGAAGTATTTTATTTGGATTTGCGACACCAACGGAAGCAGCAGGTTGTGGTGCAATGGGTGCTCTTTTATTATCTTTAGCTTATAAAAAATTAACACTACCAAAACTTCAAGAAGCTTTAGTTAAAACTTTAGAAATAACAGCTCTGATAATGGTTTTAGTTGCTGCTTCAAATTTTTTTGGTGCAGTATTTGCGAGATTAGGGACACCAACATTATTAACTGAATTCTTATTAGGATTAGAAATGAATAAATACTTAATCCTTGCAATGATAATGGTTATGATATTTTTATTAGGTTGGCCTTTAGAATGGGTTCCAATCGTAATGATAATAATTCCAATTATCTTACCTTTAGTAGAAGCTTTAGGATTCAATTTAACGTGGTTTGCTATTTTAGTAGCAGTTAATCTACAAACCGCCTGGCTATCCCCTCCAGTAGCACTTTCAGCATACTTTTTAAAAGGCGTTGTGCCCGAATGGGATCTAAAAGATATTTATTATGGAATGATGCAATTTATGGTCTTGCAAGTAATAGGGCTAATTTTAATTATTGTCTTTCCTCAAATTGCTCTTTGGTTACCAACTCTCTTATATGGACAGTAGATATTAATAGTTTTATATTAATATTGTGAATCAACAAAAATCAAAAAATTCTTTAATGAATTGGGACTTAGTATCTGTAAATCCTAATGATAAAAACTGGGATTGGAAAGATTTATTTTGTTTTTGGGGAG
>QCHE01000019.1 GCA_003278065.1 Pelagibacteraceae bacterium AG-390-O04 | reverse complement strand
CTAATGAGCCTTTTTTTTGATTTTTAAATAATTTTAACTTCGCACTGATATAATTTTTCAAGCTCCTGTGTCTTTCCAAATGATCTACTGAAATATTTAAAATAGCTCCATATTTTGAATAAAATAATTTACTATAATCTAATTGATAAGAAGAGGCCTCGATAACAAAAATAGATTTTGGTTTTATATTTTTTATAGATAAAATTGGGAAACCAATATTACCAGCGAGCTTAACATCTAAACCATGTTTATTTAAAACTTCATAAAGTAATTTACATGTAGTTGATTTTCCATTTGTACCAGTAATAGTAATACTTTTATTATTATAAAATGAACAAAATACATCTAAATCTGTATAGATTTTCAAAAAATTTTTTTTTAAAAATTTTGATAACTTACAATTTGAAATATCTATACCAGGACTAACAACAATTATATCAAAATTAGTTTTTAAGACCTTTTCTAACTCAATAATTTGAAATTTTGTTTTTGGGTTATCATCAAATAAATATAATTTGGCTTTATTTTTTAAAAATTTATATGTAGAAAGACCACTTTTGCCAATTCCATATATCAATATTTTTTTTCCTAAAAAAATATTATTTGAAGTATTCATTATCTTAATTTCAAAGTAGCTAAACCTATCATCGCTAAGATAATCGATATAATCCAAAATCTAATCACAACTGTTGACTCTGGCCAACCTTTTTTTTCAAAATGATGATGGATAGGTGCCATTTTAAAAATTCTTTTTCCAGTAAGTTTATAAGAAATTACCTGAACCATTACTGAAACCGCCTCAAGAACAAATAGTCCTCCTGTAATTGCTAATACAATTTCATGTTTAGTTATTATCCCAACAGCTCCCAAAGATCCTCCTAAAGATAATGATCCAGTATCTCCCATGAAGATTTTAGCAGGAGGTGCATTAAACCAAAGGAAACCTAAACAAGAACCAATTATTGCTCCACAGAAAATAGAGACTTCACCTGTTCCTTCAATATAAGGTATTTGTAAGTAATCAGAAAAAACAATATTTCCAGTTACATAACTTATAAATGCAAAACAACCCGCCACAAGTATTACTGGCACCGTTGCCAAACCATCAAGACCATCTGTTAAATTAACAGCATTGGATGAACCTATTATTACAAATACAGAAAAAGGGATAAAAAACCATCCCAAATTTATGATTAAATTCTTAAAAAAAGGAAAATATAAATTATTGATTTCTTGGTAATCTATAAAGTAAACAAAAAAACTAACTCCGATTAAAGCTAATAAAACTTGAGCTAAAATTTTAAATTTCGATGAAATTCCTGTCGAATTATTGTACTTTATTTTTTTATAATCATCTAAAGCACCCAGTAAGCCAAATGAAACTGCTATATATATACAAAATAAGATATTTATATTTGTCAAATCTGCCCAACAAAATACTGAAACTAATAATCCAAATAAGATAATTACCCCTCCCATAGTTGGAGTGCCTATTTTTTTAATTATATGTTCTTGTGGACCATCATCACGAATAGGATCCAATATTTTTTGCCTAGAAAAAAACTTGATAAAAGGACCACCTATAAATAAAACTATTATTAAAGAGGTAAAAACAGATAAACCAGTTCTAAATGTTAAATATTTAAAAACATTTAAGAAACCAAATGTGTCAATGAAATTTAATAGAAATTGATAAAGCATTTAATTTAATCCTTTTAATTGATAAACTATCTTATTGAAACCTGTCGCATTTGAGGCCTTAATCATCAAATAATCATTATTTTTTAAATCATTTCTAATAAAGTTAATGATTTGAGATGTATTTTTAAAAATTCTTCCTTTTTTTGGTTTTGAGATTTTATTAAAAATTGAACTAACTTTTTTTCCTTTTACATAAACTTTATCTATATTTGTTTGATTTATAATAGGTAAAATAGACTCATGAAGTTTTTTTGATAAACTTCCAAGTTCCAACATATCTCCAATCAAAAGATATTTTTTTGTTCTTCCTGTATTAATCTTATCATAATTTTTTAATGCAGATGAAAGAGACAAAGGATTAGAATTATAACTTTCATCGATTAAATTAAGATTTTTTTTATTAATTCTAATTCTAGAAATATCACCTCTGCCCTCAGGGGTTTTAAAATCTAGAAATATTTTTTTATTTAATTTCTGAATATCAATGAAGATACTTTTTACTGCTAATGATGCTAGTACATTATAAATATTATTTTGAAAATTATTAAAAAGTAAAAAAAATTTATTTTTCTTATTAATTTTAATATTAAGTTTAAATTTATCTCCTATCTTATTAGTCTTAATTAATTTTATATCTGATTTTTTATTATAGATACCAAATGATATTGGTTGAATATTTTTTTTTAAAGCAATATTTTTATGCAAATTGAAAAATTTATCATCTGCATTTAAAACGACAAAACCATTAGTTCGGGTATTATTAATAATTTCTGCTTTAGCTAAAGCTATGTGTTTTAAATTTTTAAAGTTTTTAGCGTGCGCATAATTTATGTTAGTTATTACACTTACATCTGGTTTAATGATATCTGATAAAAAATCAATTTCACCTTTTTTATCCATTCCTACCTCTAAAACTCCATAATCATCATGTTGATTTATATTTAAAAGACTTAAAGGTACTCCGTACTTATTATTATAAGATTTAGGCGAAACACTAACGTTAGATATTTTTTTTAGTGAATTTCCTAATAGCTCTTTAAGTGTCGTCTTTCCACAACTACCAGTAATAGCAATGATTTTTGTTGAAATATTTTGTCTAAACACTTTTGAATAATCTAACAAAAATTTAAGTGAGTTTTTAACTTTTATTTGTTTATTTTTTGAAACATTTTTTTGAAATTTATTAACAACAGCTAAACTTGCTCTTTTTTTAAAAGCTTGCCCTACAAATTTATTGCCATCTTTTTTTTTACCTCTTATTGCAAAAAAAATATCATTTTTTTTTACTTCTCTTGAATCTATTGTCACTTTTTTTAAAGATAAAATTTTAGGTAATTTTTTTTGATCAGATAACTCCTTTATTAAATTTAATTTTGTATTACTAAATAAACTTAAATTTTTTTTTTTAATACATCGTAAGATTATTTTTTTATCTGAAAAAAATATTTTTTTCTTTCCTAAATCTTGAATTTTTTCATGTCCTTTTCCTGCAACTAATAAAATTTCGCCTGTATTTAAATTCTTGACTGCTTCTATAATTGCTTTCGATCTATCTGAAATTTCAATAACTTTTTTTTTATTAATTCCTTTTCTTATATCTTTTCTAATTTGTTTTGGATTTTCAAACCTTGGGTTATCATCTGTAAGATATATTTTATCAGAAAAATTATCTGCAATTTTCCCCATTTTTGCTCTTTTATCTTTATCTCTATTTCCTCCACAGCCAAATAATAAAATAATTCTTTTATCAGGAAATTGTTGTTTAAGATTAGCTAGACAGGTTTTTAGTGCATCTGGTGTATGTGCATAATCTAAAATTACTTTTGATTGATTTTTAAGTTTACCAATTTTTTCAAATCTTCCTTCTACTGGTTTAATTTTTGGAAGTACTTTGAATATTTTCTTTAGGCTAATATTACTTTTATTAGCTGCAATGATTGCCATAAACAAGTTTTTTAATTGAATTTTTCCAATTAAATTAACGTCAATGTTTTGTATTATGTTTCCATATTTAATTTTTATTATTTGTCTATCTCCATTAAAAAAATGAGATTGAACATAAAAATTATTATTTTTTTCATTTAATGTGAAAAGTTTTAAATTTTTTTTTAAAGTAATTTTTTTTATTTTATTAAATTCTGTTATTGTATGATCAGTAATTACATTCCCTTTTTTTTTTACTAAATGTTTAAATAGATAAAGTTTTGCATTCAAATAATCTTTTAAATTTTTATGATAATCTAAATGATCCTGAGATAAATTTGTAAATATTGCTGAATTAAATAATAATCCATCTAACCTATTTTGTTTTAATCCATGGCTTGATGCCTCCATTATAACATTGTCTATTTTTTGGGTTTTCAATTTATTAAAAATTTGACCAAGCATAATTGGACCCATTGTGGTATTTGATAAAGATATATTAAACTTTTTTGATCTCACGCCTAAAGTTCCAATAGAGGCAACCTTTTTATTAGTCAGACTTAATATTTGAAAATAAAAATCAGCAATTGAAGATTTCCCATTGGTTCCAGTGACGGCAATTAAATTTTTAGGTATCTTATTAAAAATTTTGAATGAAATTTCTGCTAATAATTTTCTTACATTATTAGTTTGAATAAATAATATGCCTCTTTGAAATTTAGTGTTTTTTCTTTCTGAAATAATTATTTTAGAACCATTTATAATAGCAGAATTAATAAAATTATTACCATCAAACTTTGACCCTTTAATCGCAAAAAAAATATTATCTTTTTTAACTTTTGAACTATCTGTAGCTATTCCTGAAAAAAAAGTTTTTTTGTATTTAATATCTAAATTTTTTATAAATTTTCCGAGATACATTACTTATTAACTTCATTATATTTTGTGGCTAAAATAGGCCCAATTTTTTCTATAATTTGTCCCGCTACTTCAACAGAAGTCCATCCAGCAGTATTAAAAGGTGTTCCTTTATACTTAATACCAGATCCATCACGATAATTATAAATATATTCATCATTTGTTTTAGGTTCATCCATCATCACGATAAGAGTGTATTTTGGATTTGAGGTTGGGAATATTGATGCAAAAGTATTAATTTTTTTTTTAGAATATCCGCCTAAAGCACTTTTTTGAGCTGTACCTGTTTTTCCTCCAACCTCATAACCCTCGATGTTTGCTAAAGATGCTGTTCCTTCTTTGGTATTTACAATTTTTCTTAAAATAGGATTAATCTTTTTTGAAACTTCACTACTAAGAATCTGCTTTCTAATAACCTTTTTATTTTTTTTTATTAGTGATGGATTAATTTTATAACCACCATTTACTATAATGGCATATGCATTAGCTAATTGTAAAAGTGTAGTGGTAATACCGTGACCATAGGAAACTGTTGCTAATTTACACTTGCCCCATTTAAACGATATGGGTACTCCAACCTCTTCGATGTCGAATTTAATAGTATCCATCAAATTTAATTCGTTCATAAATCTCTCGAATTTTTTCAACCCAATTAACTGACCAATTCTTACAGAACCAATATTACCTGATCTAATAAGTATTTGTTCAGCAGTTAAATTTGACGGAATTTTTTCGTCATACTCGTTGATAGTATTTTTTCCACATTTGATACTTTTTTCTAAATTCTTAAATTGTTTTGATGGTTCTATAACATTTTCATTGATGGCTGCAGCTAATGTAAATGTTTTAAAAACTGAACCTAATTCATAAACTCCTTTTGTTGCTCTATTTATAAAATTAACATTTGTAATATTTAGCCTTTCATTTGGATCAAAATCTGGAATAGAAACAAGAGAAATAATTTCTCCATTATTAACATCCATCAGAATTGCTGCACTACCTAGTGCTCTAAAAATTTCATTATATTTTAATAATTCTTCCCTTATCAAAAACTGAATATCTTTATCTACAGTTAGTTTAATAGGCTCCTTATCAATTTTTAGTTTCTCATCTAAAGATTTTTCAAGTCCCGATATGCCAGTGTTGTCATTGTCAATTTGTCCAATAATGTGACTAAATAAATTTTTTTGAGGATAAATTCTCGAAACCTTTTCTTCTGGTCTTATGGACTTGTCTCCAAGCATCATTATTTTTTCATAATTTTCCTCAGAAATTTTTTTTTCAAACCAAAAAAATTTGCTCTTTTTTATCTGCGATTTTATTAAATCATAATTCTTATTTGGAAAGATATAACCCAGGTTCAATAATAATTTTTTTTGATTTATTATATCTTTTGGATTAATACCTATATCGATTGAACTAACTGTTTTTGCCAAAAAATTTCCATTTCTGTCAATAATGTCAGCACGATGCAGCTCATTTGATAATTTTATTTGATTAATATTTATTGAAACTGTTTTTTGTAAGCCAAGATGAAGTAAATGAATTGAGTAAATTATAGAAATAATAAAAAAAACAAAAAAAACAAATGCAACTCTATTAAAGCTTATGTTTATATCCTTCTTATTTTTTTTGTAATAGAATTTATCATCATGTTCATGTAATACAAACTTATTATAATTGTTATTCATTTGTGACTGTCATTGTTAAATTATTAATAAAAATTTCTTTATCAATAATATTTATGGTCTTTATTTCTTTAAGAACCTTTTTTTTTAATAAATTTTCAAAATGAATTTTTTGATACTCTAGCAATTTTTCTGAAGAACTTAGATAATCGTATTCTAATTTTGAATTTTTATATCTTTTTTCTAATAATAATAAATTTTCTCTAATTAAATAAATTTCATCATCTATATCTTTAGTAGAGTTTTTTATAATCGAGGTAGTTATGATTAAAAAAAGTACTAAAAAAAATACTATAATTTTTTTCATAATTTCGATCCTAAATTTTCTATATCTAATAAGTCACTAAATTTATCTAAGATATCTGTCTCTATTTCGTAAATATCTTTTTTTTTTATTAAATATCTAAGTTTTGCTGACCTTGAGGGAAAATTTTCACTCAGTTCTTTTTTAGATGGTGTTATTGGTTTTTTTAAAGGCATAACAAAATTAATTTCTTTTTGTTCTATTTTAGGTTCGTATCTAGAAATACTTTTGTGTTCAGATAAATTTTTAAAAAAATATTTTACTATTTTATCCTCTAATGAATGAAACGTAACAACAGCTAAAACACCATCTTTTTTTAATATTTTAGCCGCATGGATCAGACCAAAAATAAGTTCACTTATTTCTTTATTTACAAATATTCTCAACGCTTGAAAAGTTTTTGTTGCACAATGAATTTTATAATTTTTCCTTTTTTTTGATTTTTCAATGATCTTTACTAAATCTTGTGTCTTAATTTTTTTAGCCAATCTTTCTTTTATTATATTTCTTGAAATCAACCTGGCATCATTTTCATCTCCAAAAAATTTTAAAATTTTCTCTAAATGTTTTTGTTCAAGTTTATTGATAACATCGTTTGCAGAAAAATCATTTATTCCCATTTTCATATTTAAATCTCCGGAAGAATAAAATGATAATCCTTTTTCAGGATTCTTAATTTGTGTAAAAGAATAACCTAAATCAAAAACAATGCCTCTGATATTTTCATTTTTTAATTTTAGATTGCTTAATTTACTAAACTTTATATTTTTAAATAAAAACCGCTCAGAAAATTTATTTTGTATTTTTTTTCCTATAATTTCACTATCTGAGTCTCTATCAATGCCGATAACTTTTGTTTTTTTAAATTTTAAAATTTCTTGGGTATATCCGCCTTGACCAAAGGTACAGTCAATAAATGTGCCACCATGTTGAGGGGTAATAACACTAATAATTTCTTTTAGTAGTACGGGATAATGTTTTACATTATCCGATACTATGGTGGCTTGCATTTATTTTTTTGAAGACCATTAATTTTTTTGTCTTCTTAAAAATGCTGGTATTTCAAGATCATCCTCTTGCTCTTCATCTTCGGTAGATAATAATTCATTAGAGCCAGAAGTTTCTGTATCAGAGTTAAATAAATCTGGTGCTTCAGAGTCTACTCCAAATTCTTTTAAATCATTATTGTCTTTATTTTCATCATTTACTGAAGTCTCTGCTATAGCTTCATGAGCAAAAGAAATTTCTTCTTCATCAAATGAGTTTTCAATAATATTCTCTACTTCTTGATTTTTAAGTAACTCTTCATGATAATCATTATTAACCTGATTAATATTATCTTGAGCATTTGACTCATTTATTGTTTCAGTGTTTATTTCATTTTCAAGCTTAAGTGCGTTTGCACCATGTGAAACTGGACTAGCATTATTATTTGAAAAATTAAATGCTGGAGTTGCTCCAGTATTAGCAAAATCAGAATATCCTGGATTTCTATTTTGAATCCTATGAACCATATTAATAACTGATTTCGACTCTGGTTGTTGACCATCTAAAGATGTTGCAACAATTGAAACACGTATTTTTCCATTTAAAGATGGATCTATAATTGATCCATTTATTATCTCAGCCTCAGAGTCAACTTCTGATCTAATTTTATTTACAATTTCATCTACTTCAAAAAGTTTAAGATCTTCACCACCTGTAATATTGATTAATAAACCTTTTGCACCTTTTAAAGAATAATCATCAATAAGTGGATTATTTAAAGCTAAATCTGTTGCTTTATTTGCTCTATCTTCACCTTCAGCTTCTCCTGTTCCCATCATTGCTTTTCCCATTGAACTCATAACTGTTTCAACATCAGCAAAATCAAGATTAACCAAACCATCTTTTACCATTAAATCTGTTACACTTTGTACTCCATGTCTCAAAATACTGTTAGATAATTGAAATGACTCTTTGTATGTTGTTTGCTCATTTGCAATTTTAAATAAATTTTGATTTGGTATTACAATGATAGTGTCTACATGTTTTCTTAATTCCTCTAGACCTTGCTGCGCTCTTCTCATTCTTGAGGGAGCTTCATATAAAAACGGCAATGTAACAACACCTACTGTAAGGATATTTAATTCTTTAGCTGCTCGAGCAATTACATGTGCCGCTCCAGTTCCTGTACCGCCTCCCATTCCAGCAGTTATAAAAACCATATTAGCACCTTTAAGAATATCAACTATATCATTTAAAGACTCATCTGCTGCTGCTTGACCTATTTCATGCTTAGCACCTGCACCTAAACCTTTTGTTAAATTTAATCCAATTTGAATTCTCGTTTTAGATTTACTTGTTTTTAAATCCTGAGCATCTGTATTAACTGCAACAAACTCAACTCCATCAACACCTGAGTCAATCATTTCATTAATTGCATTTCCACCTGCTCCACCTACACCAAGAACTAATATTCTTGGTTTCAGCTCTTTTATTTCTGGTACTTTAAAGTTAATTGTCATTTTATTATCCCCCTGTTATTTATTTAATTGAAGCTCCCACTTAAGGCTAGCACGATTTAAATTTGATTTTTTCTTCGCACTGACCCTAAATTTTTCAAAAGTTGTTGGTTCCCATATTTGAAATGTCTTTCCTTGACCAACAAACAACATGCTATTTTTTATTTTCGCATGTTTCAGCAATTTCGGTGTAAGTGAGATTCTTCCTTCACTATCAAATTGTAAATTAATACTTTCAGATAATATTGATGTTGCAAAATAATCTCTTTTTTCCTCGAAAGGATTTAAGGAGTCAATCGTATTTGAAATCTTTTCTATTCTATCTTGTGGCCAAGCTTCTATTGATTGATTATTAAAAGATGGATAACAAATCACTCCATTGTAACCTAAATTGGAAAGATAAGACCTATAGCTTGCAGGCACTGATACCCTTCCTTTCTTGTCTAATTTGTTTTCGTAACTTGATAAAAACATAAACCATAATTTCTATATGCCCCTATTTGGGAATATATGGGATATTATGGGTTTTTAATAACAGTGTCAATACCTTCAATTAATGACTATTTCAGTCAATTATACCTCCCAAAGATGAATCAAACTGAGAAGATTTGTATTGGAAATTTTAGATTAGATTTGCCAGATAAACTATAAGCCGGGTTCTGTCATTTAAACCTATCATTTATCTAGACCTAAGATTGCTCTTAGGTTCAAGCGACTAACCCAGATGACTAACCAAGGATGGTTTTTAGTTATAAAACAATGTCATCTCTATTTAGTCTTGCTCCCAGTGGGGTTTTCCAGCGTTCATTGTTACCAATAGAACCGGTGTGCTCTTACCACACCTTTTCACCCTTGCCATGTTATGGCGGTTTATTTTCTGTGGCACTATCCCTAGGGTTGCCCCCGCCAGGTATTACCTGGCACTGTATCCTTGCGGAGCCCGGACTTTCCTCTTTAAAATTAATTAAAGCGATAAATCATTTATCTGGCAGACTTAATGTATTATTAAATAAATTTTTTTCAAGAATTAAAAATCAATTTTTTAATAGCTTTTTACTAATTAATAAACATTCTTGATCAGATTTCCCATTTATTAAGCTTTGCCTATACTTTCTTTGAA
>QCHE01000018.1 GCA_003278065.1 Pelagibacteraceae bacterium AG-390-O04 | reverse complement strand
TCGGAAGTCAAGCCTTTCAGCGCCGATGGTACTTTGTCTTAAGATATGGGAGAGTAGGACATTGCCGGCATTAAATTGTGAATTATGAAGATAAAAAGCTCATTAAAATCAATCAAAAAAAGAGATTTAAACTCTAAACTAGTTAGAAGAAGAGGAAGAGTTTACATAATAAACAAAACTAATCCAAAATTTAAAGCAAGACAAAAATAATTTTTTATGGATAACGAAAACCATAAAAATACCTGGAATAATTTTACTAAATTTGTCTTGTGGGGAACTGTCGCGGTAATAGTTGTTTTAGTTCTAATGGCTATATTCTTGTTGTAGTATTTTTTTAATGAAAATTGCTTCAATATTAGAAAATCAAAAATTTGAAAAAAGGATAGCAATTACTCCAGAAATTTCAAAAAAATATATTTCTCTAGGTTTTGAAGTTCTGCTGCCTGAAAAATATGGTGCTCATTTAGGTATTTCAGACAAAGAATTTAAAAATCTTGGAGTTAAAATTTTAAATGATGAAAAAGAAATTTTAAATAATGCAAACGTTGTTGTTCAATTAGGATTGTTATCTAATGAAAAATATTCTTTATTAAAACAAGATCAGACCTTGATAGGAGTTTTTAAACCATATGAAAATAAGGACGAATTAAACAATCTTGTCAAAAAAAAGATAAATATTTTTTCTTTAGATTTACTTCCAAGAATAACTAGAGCTCAATCAATGGATATTCTTTCTTCACAAGCAAACCTAGCTGGATATAAAGCTGTAGTAGAATCATTTGCAAGTTTTGAAAAAGCGATACCCATGATGATGACCGCAGCAGGAACTATTCCTGCAGCAAAAGTTTTAGTTGTTGGAGCTGGTGTGGCAGGACTTCAGGCAATAGCGACCGCAAAAAGAATGGGGGCTATAGTTTTTGCTACCGATGTAAGAATGGCATCAAAAGAACAAGTTGAAAGTTTAGGTGGAAAATTCTTAACAGTTGAGGGTGCTGAAAATCTAGAGACTGATGGAGGTTATGCAAAAGAAGCTTCTGAAGATTTTAAAAGAAAACAAGAAGATCTACTTTCTGAGACTTTAAAAAAAATTGATATCGTAATTTGTACTGCTTTAATTCCAGGAAAAAAAGCACCTGTAATAATAAAGGATAAAATGATTAATAATATGCAGCCTGGCTCAGTTATATATGATTTAGCCGCTATTCAGGGTGGAAATACAGCGTTTACAGAAGCAGATAAAATCATTGATAAAAATGCAGTTAAAATAATGGGTGAGAGCAATATTTTGAATAAATTACCAGTATCTGCTTCTAGCTTATATGCAAAAAATATGTTTAATTTTGTTGAAAATTTATTCGATAAAGAAAACAAAAATATAAATATTAATTTAGAAGATGAAATAATAAAAAAAACATTAATTAAATAAAAAATATGGAAATAGATCCTTTAATATTCAGATTAAGTATATTTATTCTTTCGATATTTGTTGGTTATTATGTTGTTTGGAGTGTCACACCTTCTCTACATACTCCTTTGATGTCTGTAACAAATGCAATTTCTTCTGTAATCATTGTTGGTGCAATAATTGCTGGATTATCTGGAAATTCAGAGAGCATATTTAATTCATCAAGTATCTTTGGTTTTTTAGCTATAGCATTAGCAGCAATCAATATATTTGGGGGATTCCTAGTAACTCAAAGAATGTTAGCAATGTATAAAAAAAAGAAAAAGGATAAATAATGATATCTGCGAATTTATCTGCAATTTTTTATTTAGTTTCGGGTGTTTTATTTATTTTAGCTTTAAGAGGCCTGTCATCTCCAGAAACATCTAGACAAGGAAATCTTTTTGGAATTTTAGGTATGATAATAGCTATTACAGTAACATTTTTATCTATAGGTAATTTCTCGAGTGGATTTATTTTTGTTTTAATATTTATTTTAATAGGTGGTTCAATAGGAGCATTTATTGCTTATAGAATTCCAATGACAGCTATGCCAGAATTAGTAGCTGGTTTCCATAGTTTAGTAGGACTTGCAGCAGTTTTTGTTGCTATCTCTGCATTTTTAAATCCTGAAGCATTCAATCTTGGAACTCCAGGAAACATTAAACTGGGAAGTTTAATTGAAATGTCTATAGGTGCTGCTGTTGGAGCTATAACGTTTTCAGGTTCTATAATTGCTTTCTTAAAATTACAAGGAATTATGTCTGGTTCACCAATCACATTCAAAGGCCAGCACCCTCTAAACGCAATTATTTTAATTTCAATAATTGTTTTAACTTACTTATTATGTTCAACTCAATCATCAAACTTATTTTGGATATTATTATTTGTCTCATTTTTAATTGGTTTTCTTTTAATTATTCCAATTGGCGGAGCCGATATGCCAGTAGTAATTTCTATGCTTAACTCTTATTCAGGGTGGGCAGCTGCAGGTATTGGATTTACATTAGAAAATACAGCTTTGATTATTACCGGTGCACTTGTAGGATCTTCTGGTGCGATTTTATCATACATAATGTGTAAAGGAATGAACCGTTCATTCTTCAATGTAATTTTAGGTGGATTTGGAGCAACAGAGGATACCTCAAATAAATCATCAAAAGAACAAAGACCAGTAAAAAGTGGAAATGCAGATGATGCCGCTTTTTTAATGAAGAATGCTTCATCAGTTATCATTGTACCTGGTTATGGTATGGCAGTTGCTCAAGCCCAGCATGCTCTAAGAGAGATGGTAGATACTTTAAAGAAAAATGATATTAAAGTATCGTATGCAATTCATCCAGTTGCAGGAAGAATGCCCGGTCATATGAATGTATTATTAGCAGAAGCAAATGTTCCTTATGATGAGGTTTTTGAATTAGAGGAAATAAATAATGATTTTGCAAATGCAGATGTAGCATTTGTTATAGGAGCTAATGATGTGACAAATCCTGTGGCAAAAACTGATCCTCAAAGCCCAATTTATGGAATGCCTGTACTTGATGTCGAAAAATGTAAATCTGTATTATTTGTAAAAAGAAGTTTGTCACCTGGATATGCAGGAATAGATAACGATCTATTTTATAAGGAAAACACATTAATGTTATTTGCAGATGCAAAAAAAATGACAGAAGAAATCACAAAAAATTTGTAAATTAAATGACCATTAAAATTTTTTGTGATATTGCTGATTTAGATCTTATAAAAAAATATAATAAGAAAAAAATTGTAAAAGGTTTTACAACAAATCCAAGCTTAATGAGAAAAGCAGGTGCAAAAGATTATCGATCATATTCCAAAAAAATTCTTAAAGTTTGTAAAAATAAACCGATTTCATTCGAAGTGTTTGCAGATGACCATAAGTCTATGATTATGCAAGGAACTCAAATTAATTCTTGGGGTAAAAATGTTTATGTCAAGGTTCCAGTTGTAAACTCAAAAAATAAATTTACAGCAAAAGTAATAAAAGAATTAAATCAAAGAAACATAAAATTAAATATAACAGCAGTTTATACAGCTAAACAAACGGAAAAAATTTTAAAAATTGTTAATAAAAAAACAAAAGTTATAATTTCTATTTTTGCTGGAAGAGCAGGAGACACTGGTAAAGACCCTGTACCTGAGTTTGTAAAAAGTATTAAACTGGCAAAAAATTTTAAAAATGTAGAAATTTTATGGGCTAGCGTAAGAGAGCCTTATAATTATATTCAAGCAAAACAATTAGGCTGTCATATAATAACAATACCACCATCTATTATTGAAAAAATTCAAAAATTTGGGAAATCTTATAGGCAGTTAACAACTGAAACGGTGAAAGCTTTTTTAATTGATAGTAAAAAATCAAATTTTAAAATTTAAATTTGGTTGCGGGGGACGGATTTGAACCGCCGACCTTCAGGTTATGAGCCTGACGAGCTACCAGACTGCTCCACCCCGCGATATTTTTAAATTCTATTTCTTAATTTATTTAATTTTTTAACTCTTTTAATATTTTCTTGAAGAATTCTTTTTTTTTTCTCTGAGGGTTTTTCGTAGGTATTTTTTAATTTTATTACTTTAAAAAAACCATCTCTCTGAAGTTTTCTTTTTAAAACTCTAAGAGCTTGTTCAACATTATTATCTTTGACTTCTATTTTAATAACTACCTCCAAAAAAGTGAGTAAGTAGCACTTTTATTTTTTTATGTCTATTTAATTTATTCATTAACTGTTAATTTGATTAGATAATCTCTCTTTTTCTTTTTGTTTCTTTTCCCTTTTTACTCTTCTTTCAGCTTTTTCAATAGCCTCAACCAAATCTTTTTGAGTAAATAAATTTAAAGCTACAGGATCCTTTGGATTTAAATTATTATAATTCCAATAGCTTTTATTTCTAATAGATGTTACCGAATTTTTTGTAATTCCAACCAGTTTTGCTATTTGTGAGTCTTTTAAAATGTTATGTTGTCTTATTAACCATAAAGCAGAATCAGGTTTATCTTGTCTTTTAGACAGGGGTACATATTTTTTTATTTTTTTTTCTGAATTTGATATTTCAATATCAGCACTATTTATTTGTAATGGTCTATTTTCATCTTTAGATGATAATTCAATTTCTTCTCTAGATAGTTGTCTAGAAATTATAGGATTATATGCTTTAATACCTTTTGCAACTTCTCCGTCAGCAATACCTTGAACTTCTACCTCATGTAATTTGCAAAAATCTGCAATTTGTCTAAATGTTAAAGTAGTATTTTCTACTAGCCAGACAGCAGTTGCCATAGGCATTAAGGGTGCATTGGACATTTAATTTTTCTTTTCTGATTTAAAATTTTGAAATTTTTTATTAAATTTACTAATTCTTCCCTTATCCATTAATTTTTGTTTTCCACCAGTCCAAGCAGAGTGAGATTTTGGATCAATTTCAAGTTTAAGCACTTCTCCCTCTTTACCCCAAGTTGATTTAGTTTCAAATTGAGTGCCATCCGTCATCTCGACTTTAATTGTGTGGTAGTTAGGATGAATTTTTTTTTTCATGGAGAGACTTATAGCAAAAGAATCTTCTAAAACAATTAAAAGTTATCCAATTTTTTAAGTAATTTTGTATTAATATCAGTACTTGAGGCTACAATTTTAATGTTTTTTAGATTAGATAGATCAATATCATTTATAACACCTCCAGCTTCTTTAACGATAATTATTCCCGCAGCAATATCCCAAAGATTTAATTCTTTTTGAAAAAAACCATCGTATCTACCTGAAGCGACATAGGCCATATCTAACGCAGCACTACCAGTCTTTCTATATGGTAGATCAAGCTCCTTTTGGATTTTTCCTCCCGTAGCGAATAAACAATTATCAATTTTATTTTTTTTTGAAACTCTAATTCTTTGATTATTAAAAAAAGCTCCATTATTTTTTTCAGCATAAAAAATTTCATCTTTTATTGGATCAAAAATTAATCCTGAAATAATTTCATTATTTGATTTAAGAGCAATAGAAATAGCAAAGTGGGGTACGCCATGTAAAAAATTTATTGTTCCATCAATAGGGTCAATTATCCAAGTATTATTTTTATCCTTATTATCTTGAATTCCATTTTCTTCACTTATAATGGAGAAATTTGGTCTAGCTTTTTTTAATTCCTCAATAATAATCTTTTCTGTTTTTAAATCTGAATTTGTTACAAAGTCAGAAGGTCCTTTTTTTGATACTTGTAATTTTTCAATCTCTCCAAAATCTCTAATTAATATTTTTGAAGCCTTTTCACAAGCTTTAATCATAACATTTAAATTTGAAGAAATTGAATTCATAAATTTAAATTTTCTTAATATATTCTAAGCTTCTTGTATCGACTATAATCTCATCTCCTTGTTCTATAAATGGAGGAACCTGAATACTTAGACCATTATCTAATATTGCTGGCTTGTAAGATGATGATACTGTTTGTCCTTTCAATGCCGCATCAGTAGATTCTATTTTACAATTAACTTGTTTTGGTAATTCTATAGAAATGGGTGACTCGTTATAAAAACTAACAATTACCTCTAAGTTTTCAGTAAGTAATTTACCTTTTTCTCCGATCATATCTTTTTTTAAATCAATCTGATCAAAAGATTTTGGGTTCATAAAATAATAATTATTTTCATCTTCATAAAGAAAATTAAATTTTGTCTCGTCTAACGAAGCTTTTTCAACAGTTTCATTGGATCTAAAACGTTCATTCATTTTTGTATTTTTGTTGACACTTTTCATTTCAACTTGTGCAAATGCACCACCTTTACCAGGTTTTACATGTTGAGTTTTTAACACTTGCCATAAATCATTTTTGTGTTCTATCAACATACCCACTCTAATTTCACTAGCATTTATTTTCATTTTAATTTTTTTATTGCCTCTGCAGGTTTCAGTTTTTTATTATTCCAAATGTAGCCTGAAATAGCTAAAAAGTTTGCTTTATTCAATAAAAGTTTTTTATAATTATTTGAATTTATACCACCAATTGCAACTAAGGGAGTATTTGTTATTCTTTTTGCTCTTTTTAGGATGCTGATTGATGACTTATATTTAATTTTTTTTGTCTTGGATAAATAAAAAGCTCCAAAAGCTAAATAATCAGCATTATCTTTAATAGCTATTTTTGCTAGTTTGATTGAATTGTGACATGTAATTCCAATTATTTTATTTTTTAAAATTTTTCTAGCTTTAATCAAATTCATATCTTTTTGGCCCAAATGACATCCATCAGCATTTAATTTTTTGGTGAGCAAAACATCATCATTTATTAAAAGTTTAACTTTATATTTTTTACAGATTTTTTTTATTTTTTTCCCAATTAATAATTTATTCTCAAAACTTTCTTTTTTAAGCCTTAATTGGAAAAAACTTACTTTTTTAATTTTTAAAACTTCATCTAAATCTTTATAAAATGATTTCCTTAATTTTGTTGGAGAAATAAGGTAAATAAATCTTTTATTTTTAATTCTCAAGTTCTTTAGACCATTTTCCTTGAGCAGCTAGTGTATTCATTTTAGCTCTATGGTTAAATATTTTTTGGGTTCCTTCAATATCTTGAATATTTTTTGACCAAAATTTAAGAGCACTTTGTTGTAAAGCTCTTCCGTAAGAGAAGCTCATTATAAAATTTGTATTGTTTATTTTGTTTATTAAATTCAGATTTTCTGTTGCTTGTATTTCGGATTGTCCACCAGATAAAAAAGCAATACCAGGAACTTCCGAGGGCACAGAATTTTTAAGACAATCTAAAGTTAATTTTGCAACTTCATTATTAGAGACTTTATCTTTAAATTTATTTCCGTCCAAAATCATATTAGGTTTTAAAATAATTCCAGTTAAATCAACTTTATGTAAAATAAGTTCCTCAAAACACTTTTTTATAACCTCAGAAGTTTTTTTATAACAATCGTTTGCTGAATGTTCCCCATCCATTAATAACTCTGGTTCAACAATTGGAACCATGCCACATTCTTGAACCAATGCAGAGTATCGTGCTAAAGCATGGGCATTAGATTGGATGGATAGTTTGCTAGGATAATTTTGAGATATACTGTAGACACCCCTCCATTTAGTAAATTTTGCTCCAAGTTTATAATAATTTTTTAATCTTTCTCTAAGTCCATCCAAACCTTCAGTAATTTTTTCATCTGGTGATCCTGCAAGTACCTTTGCGCCAGTGTCTACTTTTATACCAGGATAAGATCCTAAACTTGAAATTAATTCCGGTATTTTATTTTTTTTTGAAGTTTCCTGTCTAATTGTTTCATCATATAAAATGACTCCCCCAATACATTCAGCCATGCTTGATGCAGTAAAGAGAGTTTCTCTAAATAATAATCTATTTTCAGGAGTAGATGGAACGTTAACACCATCTAATCTTTTGGTCATTGTGTTTGTACTTTCATCTGCAGCCAAAATTCCTTTTCCATTTTCAAGAATTTTTAGAGCTAAAGTATTTAATTCAGACATATTAATTTAAAGCTTTTATACCAGGAAGTTCTTTTCCTTCAAGATATTCTAAAAATGCTCCACCAGCAGTTGAAATAAAATTAAAATCTTTTAAAGCATTTATTTGATTTAAAACAGCAATTGTATCTCCTCCTCCTGCAACAGAGTAAATTGATTTTTTTTTAATAATTTCTTTTGCAATCTCATAACTACCGTTTGCAAAATTTGGATTTTCAAAATAACCAGCAGGCCCATTCCAAAGAACCGTTTCACTATTCTCAATAATATGTTTTATCTTATTTAAAGTTTTTGGACCAATATCTAAAATTAAATCATCATCACTTATTTGATTGAGTTCCTTGATTTGTGATTTATCATCCATACTTTTTCCAACTAAAACATCCTCTGGATAAGTAATTACACAAGAGTAATTTTTAGAAATTTCAAAAATTTCATCAACCAAAACTTTACAGTTTTTTTCTTTGATTGATTTTCCAATACAGTTACCTTTGTGACTAATAATATTGTTAGCCATTCCTCCAACAATAATAATATTATCAAATTTAGGAATTAAGTTTTTAATAATACCAATTTTTGATGAAACTTTAGAACCTCCTATGATACAAGTGATAGGCTTTTTAATTTCAGAGGTAACTTTTTTTAAGGCATCTATTTCAGTTTGTAATTGTAATCCCGCAAATGATGGTAAAAATTCAGTAATTTTATTTACAGAGGCATGAGCTCTATGAGAGCAAGAAAAAGCATCATTTACAAATATATCAGCTAGGCTAGCTAATTGTTTTGAAAAATTATGATTATTTTCTTCTTCTTCTTTATAAAATCTAATGTTTTCTAAAAAAATTATTTGATCTCTTTCATCTAAAAATAAATCCTCTTTTTTTAGTTTAAAAATATTATCATTAATTAATTTAATCTTTTTATTGGTTTTTTTTTCTAAATTTTCACAAATTGGTTTTAGAGAAAGGTCTTTATTTACTTTTCCTTTTGGCCTTCCTATGTGAGAAATGATTATTATTTTACTCTTTTTTTCAATTAAAAAATTGATTGTAGGTAAAATCTTATCAATTCTAGTTTCGTCAGTGATGAAACCATTTTTTAAAGGAACATTTAAATCTAATCTTAACAAAACCTTTTTTTGATTAAGATTTTCATGGTCTTTAATATTTTCCATTAAGAAATTTTCTGAAGATATTCTGCTATATCGCACATTCTATTTGAAAAACCCCATTCATTATCATACCAAGCAGAAATTTTACCCATATTATTACCCACTACATTTGTTAAACTTGCATCAACAATTGATGAAGCAGGATGATGATTAAAATCTATAGACACTAGTTTTTCATACGTTACTTCAAGGATTTTATTATTACTTTTTTTACTAAAATTTTGAAATGCTGAGTTAATTTTTTCAATACTCAAATCTTTTTTTGTACAAAATACCAATTCAACTAATGAAACATTAGGCGTTGGTACTCTCATCGCAACACCTTCTAATTTACCTTTTAATGAAGGGATAATTTCGCCAATTGTCTTTGATGCGCCTGTAGAGGTAGGTACAATTGATTGACTTGCTGATCTAGCTCTTCTCGGATCTTTATGAGAATTATCTAAAATTCTTTGATCACTTGTAAATGCATGTATTGTCGTCATAAACCCTTTTTCAATCTCAAAATTTTCATTTAAAACATGAGCTACAGGTGCTAGACAATTTGTTGTGCATGACGCTGCAGAAATAATATTATCTTCTTTTTTTAATTCAGACTCATTTACTCCAAAGACGATAGTCTTGTCAGCATTTTTACATGGAGCAGAAACAATGACTTTTTTGGCTCCGTTTTGAATATGGGGTAGCAATTTATCTTTAGAATTAAATTTACCAGTACATTCAAAAACATAATCAACATCATACTTTTTCCATTTAATATTATTTAAGTCTGTTTCTTGACTAAAAGTAATTTTGTTTTTGTTAATAATAAGGTGTTTTTCATCAAAACTTATTTCAGCATTAAATTTTCCATGAATAGAGTCATGTTTTAAAAGTGTAGAACAATTTTCGGAATTAGTTCTATTATTTATATGTTTTATTTCTATATTCGTAATTTTATTTTCAATAATAGATCGAACAATCATTCTTCCTATTCTACCCATTCCGTTTATTCCAACTTTTATCTTCATAATCTTTCTTTAATTTTTTTAATAATGTTATCTGAGTCTAAACCAAAATGATTATAAATTTCTTTATATGGTGCACTTTTTCCAAAATCATTAATCCCAAAGTTCAACCCATTATTACCAGTATATTTTTTCCAATAATTTGTCTCAGAAGCCTCAATAGATATAACTATTTCAGTTTCATTTAAAATTTTATCTTTGTAATTTTTACTTTGTTGGTCAAATAATTCTTGACAGGGCATTGATATTACTTTTGAATAAATATTCTCTGTGGCCAATTTATGACAAATATCACATGCCAAGACAGCTTCAGATCCAGACGATATTATTGTTATCTTAATATCATCGCCAGATCTTAAAACTTCATAAGCTCCTAATGATGACTTATTTTCTGCAGAATTTTTTACTCTTATTGGATTCATTCCTTGCCTTGTTAAAGCAATTACACTTGGAGAATTTTCACTTTCAAGTGCTTCTTGCCAGCATTCAAATGTTTCAATTAAGTCAGCCGGTCTAAAAACTTTTAAGTTTGGAATTGATCTTAAACTTGTTAATTGCTCAATAGGTTGATGAGTAGGCCCATCCTCTCCTAACCCAATTGAGTCATGGGTAAATACATATATGACTTTTTGTTTCATCATTGCAGCCAATCTTATTGAGGGTTTGCAATAATCACTAAAAATAAGAAAGGTGCCACCATAAGGAATTAATCCACTATGAAGTGAAATGCCATTCATAATTCCACACATTGCATGTTCTCTTACTCCATAGTGAATATAATTTCCTGAAAAATTATTTCGTTTTATTATTTTATGATTTTTAGTCTTAGTATTATTGGAACCAGCTAGATCTGCCGAACCTCCAATAACATTAGGTAATTTAGTTATGATATCTAAAAATTTTTCAGAAGATTTTCTTGTAGCCATTGGTTCTAAATTTTTAAGATACTCTTCTTTAGCTTTTTCTATATCTTTAAGTATGGTATTTTTAATCTGATTATTTTTTGGTACCATCCAACTTAATTTAGAAATTGATTTTTGATAATTTTTTTTATTTTTTTCAGCTTTATTTGATGCCTTTATCCCTATAGATTTCCATTCATTTATTAAATCATTAGGGATTTCAAAAGGTTTGTAATTCCATTTTAGTTTATTTCTTACCAACTTTATTTCTTCTTCACCCAACGGACTCCCGTGAGATGATGCTTTACCCCCTTTATTTGGTGATCCATAACCAATTGTTGTTTTGCAAGAAATTGCAATTGGTTTATTTGATTTTTGAGCTTTTTTTAAAGCTTTAAAAATTTCTTTGTAGTTATGACCATTAATATTTATGAAGTCCCAACCATAACTTTTAAACCTTTTGTTATGATCATCTGAAACTGCTAAATTGGTAGGACCATCAATTGAAATAGAGTTATTATCAAATAATAAAATGAGATTTTTTAGTTTTAAATGCCCAGCTAAACTTAATGCTTCATGGCTTATTCCTTCCATTAAACACCCATCACCTGCAATCACATAAGTTTTGTGGTCAATAATTTTTTTTCCTAATTTTTTTTTTAAAATTTCTTCTGCAAGAGCGAATCCAACAGCATTTGATATACCTTGCCCCAAAGGTCCAGTGGTAGTTTCAATTCCTGTATTAGGATGATATTCAGGATGACCGGCGCAAATAGAGTCCATTTGTCTAAAATTTTTGATGTCATTCAATGATACACTTTTGTATCCTGTTAAATACAAAAGAGAATATAGCAACATCGATCCATGTCCCGCAGACAAAACAAATCTATCTCTATTTAACCAGCTAGGATTTTTTGGATTAAATTTTAAAAAATCCTTGAATAGAACAGTTGCAACATCAGCCATACCCATCGGCATTCCTGGATGACCTGAATTAGCTTTTTGAACGGCATCAATAGACAAAAACCTAATACAATTGGCCAAATCTCTATATTGTTTACTCAAAATTATCCTGTCTAGACTAAGAAGATTCTATTTAATAATATGATTATATATATATGAATTTTGTTAACGAAAAAGAAAAAAAGTTAAATTTAGCTCTTTCAAAATTAAAAAATTTAAATTTTGAAAACCCAGAATTAGAAAATAACATAAAAAATTTAAATTTAAAAAAAAATCAATTAGAAATTGAAAAACAAGAAATGGAAAGTAAATATAAACTTTTACAAGAGGATTATGATAATTTGTCTAAAAAAATGGAAGAAATGAAAAATAAAGAAAAGATTGATCAAAAAAAACAAATTGAATTTTCAGAAAAAATTGATGAATTAAATCAAGAAACAGATACTTTGCTAGAGGAAATTGATAAATGGCAAATGTAAGTATTAAATTTAATGGTAAAGAATTTTTATTATCATGTGATGATGGCCAAGAAGATCACCTCGAAGAGCTTCTAATACAAATAAATCAAAAATTTAATGAATTGAAAAATAACCTTGGAAATTTAGGTGAAAATAAACTTTTGTTAATTACTGCTGTAAAAGTAATGGATGAATATCATGAGACAAATAAAAAAGTTGAAAAAAAAAAAAATGAACTAAAAGATTTGTCTAATAAGTTTAGAGAACTTAAAAAATTAGTTTATGATTACAAAGATAAAAAAGAAAGCGAAATTAAAGAATTAAATGATAGACACATTCATTTAAAATCCGAAATAGAAGAAAATCAAAAAAAATATGAAAAATTAATTGATCAAGCTGCAGATGAAATTTCAAATTTTGTTGAGAATGCTAATTCAAAAAATTTATCTTAAATAAA
>QCHE01000017.1 GCA_003278065.1 Pelagibacteraceae bacterium AG-390-O04 | reverse complement strand
CACGTAAAGCATGAAGATAAAAGCGACTCATATCTGAGGAAGGCTTATACAAATATGGATCTTCATACAGATGGGACTTATGTAAAAGAAAAAACTGACTGGTTATTGATGTCAAAATTGGAGGAAAGAAATGTAGAAGGAGGTGAAACAGCAATGTTACATCTAGATGATTGGGAGCATTGTGGTGAATTATTTAATGATCCTGTTGCTAAAGAGGATTTCATTTGGGGTTCGCCAAAAAGTAAAAATATTGATTATAAAGTTGAACATCCTGTTTTTTCATCTGATCAAGAAGGAAAACCTCAAATTTCATATATAGATCAATTTCCCGAACCTAAAAATATGAGACAAGGGGCATTTTTACAAAAATTATCCGATAGTTTAGAGGAAAGTGATAATAAAATTATAACAAAACTTCCAGTTGGATCATCAGTCATTGCAAATAATTATTTCTGGCTACATGGAAGAAAACCATTTAAAGAAAATAAAGATTTAAGTAGAGAGTTATTAAGAATAAGAGGTTCTTTTTTTATTAATTAATATAAATTATCCTTTATAAAGTATTAGTTATGAAATTAGGTTTTATAGGAACAGGAAAGATTGCATCTTCAGTAATAACGGGGATATGCGGATCATCTATTAAATATAGTAAAATATTTATTTCTTCTCGAAACATTAAAATTGCCAAAGGATTAAAAAAAAAATTTAATAAAATATCTATTGAGAAAGATAACCAAAAAATAGTTAGTAATAGTAATTGGGTATTTTTAGCAGTGACACCGTCAGTAGGAGAAAAGATAATTAAAAAACTTAAATTTAAATCTAGTCAGACAGTCGTAAGTTTTATTTCAACAATTACAATTCCAGAATTAAAGAAGATGATTAAAGCTAAGGTTGATATTGTAAGAGCAATACCATTGCCACCAATATCTTTAAAAAAAGGGCCCATTCCAATTTGCCCTCCAAATAAAAAAGTAAAAAACTTTTTTGATAAAATTGGTTCTACTGTAGAGATTAAAAATGAAAAACTTTCGATTAATTTTTGGTCAACATCTGGAATGATGGCTTCTTATTATGAATTGTTAAAAGTTATGAGCGAATGGTTAGTTAAAAAAGGTATTAAAAGATCTGATGCTCAAAAATATATCACTACATTGTTTTTAGCTTTATCTGAAGATGCAGTAGTTAATTCAAAAAAAGAATTAAAATATTTGGTAAAAGAATCACAAACACCAAAAGGATTAAATGAACAAGGCTTAAAAGAAATGAGCAAAAAAGGTGTTTATAAATCTTTAATAAATACTTTAAATAGCATTCATAAAAGACTAAACAAATAGTTAATGTCTGAAAATATTTTAGAAATTAATAATCTATCAAAATATTTTGGAGGTCTAGCAGCAGTATCTGAGTGTTCTCTTAAAGTTAAAGAAGGAACTATTACGGGTATTATTGGACCTAACGGTTCGGGCAAAACTACTTTATTTAATCTAATCGCTGGAAATTTAAAATCCTCCGCTGGAAGTGTTATGTTCAATAATGAAAATATTACTGATGTTCCATCATATGAATTATTTTCAAAAGGATTGTTAAGAACTTTTCAAATAGCACATGAGTTTACAAATTTATCTGTTTTAGAAAACTTAATGATGGTTCCAGGAAATCAATCAGGAGAAAAATTAATGAATGCTTTGTTAAAACCTTCATTAGTTGCAAAAGAAGAAAGTCAAATTAAAGAAAAGGCAATGGAAGTTGTGGATTTCCTTAATCTTAGCCATTTAAAAAATGAATTAGCCGGAAATTTATCTGGAGGACAAAAAAAATTATTAGAACTGGGACGTACAATGATGGTTGATGCAAAGCTAGTTTTATTGGATGAGGTTGGAGCAGGTGTTAACAGAACTTTATTAAAAGATCTTGGAACAGCTATCGAAAAATTGAATAAAGAAAAAGGTTATACTTTTTGTATGATTGAGCATGACATGGATTTTATAGGAAGATTATGTGATCCAGTAATAGTTATGGCTGAGGGGTCAGTTCTATTTGAAGGTTCTGTTGAGGATGCAAAAAAAGATGAAAAAGTTATAGAAAGTTATTTAGGTAGAGGCTCAAAGTTAAAGGATAATTAAGTATGGCATTTTTTGAAGGTAATAAAATGACAGGTGGTTATGGAAATGGACCAGATATAATTAACTCATGTTCCGTAAATGTTGAGAGAGGGGAAATAGTATCAATTCTTGGACCTAATGGAGCTGGAAAATCTACAGCAATGAAAGCAATGTTAGGTTTGTTAAATCTTAAATCTGGATCAGTAGTTATTAATGGCAAAGACATTTCAAAACTTTCACCTCAAGATAGAGTAAAAGAAGGTATTTCATTTGTTCCTCAAACAAAAAATGTTTTTGCAGGTATGACAGTTGAAGAAAACTTAGAGATGGGTGCTTTCCTAATTAACACTGAATTTAAAGAGACAATTGATGAAATTTTTGACTTATTTCCAATCCTTAAAGAAAAAAAAGATCAGTTAGTTGGTGAGCTGTCTGGAGGACAAAGACAACAAGTTGCATTAGGTAGGGCCCTTATGATCAAGCCTTCCGTACTCATGTTAGATGAACCAACTGCTGGTGTTTCACCTATAGTAATGGATGAATTATTTGATCACATTATAAAAGTAAAAAGAACTAATGTAGCAATCTTGATGGTTGAGCAAAATGCAAAACAGGCATTAAATATTTCTGACAGAGGGTATGTTTTAGTAACAGGTGAGAACCGGTATTCTGGCACTGGAAAAGAATTATTAGATGACCCAAGAGTAAGAAGCTCTTTTTTAGGTGGTTAGTATGGACTTTGTAAACGCTATAATACTTTTATTAAATTATATTTTTGTCCCCGCTTTAGCATATGGATCTCAATTGGCACTTGGAGCAATTTTTGTAACTTTAATCTATGGAATTTTACGATTTGCAAACTTTGCTACTGGAGACATGATGTCTTTTGGAACAATGTTTACAATTCTTTTCACTTGGTACTTTCAGTCTGTTGGTATCAGTCTTGGAGTTTTACCAACAGCTTTATTGGCTATTCCTTTTGCTATTATTTTTATGGTTGGTTACATGTTAATAATAGATAAATTTGTCTTTAAATATTACAGGGTAAATAAAAGCCCGCCAGTTCAGTTGGCAATGGTTAGTATTGGTGTGATGTTTGTTACCCAGGCCGTGGTTAGAATAATTATTGGACCATCTGATAGAAGATTTTTTGATGGAGAAAAATTTTTAATTAAGGCTGGTGAATTTAAGGAAATGACAGGATTAAATGAAGGTCTTGCAATTAAATCAACCCAAGTTTTAACTATCATTGTTACATTAATTTTAGTCTCAACTCTCTTTTGGTTTTTAAATAAAACCAAGACAGGAAAAAGTATGAGAGCATATTCTGATAATGAAGACTTGGCATTGTTATCAGGTATTGACCCAAAAAAAATAGTTATGATAACTTGGGTCATTGCAGGTATCCTAGCTACAATTGGAGGTGCCTTGTATGGTTTAGACAAAAGTTTTAAACCATTCACATATTTCAATAATATGCTTCCAATATTTGCTGCAGCTATTGTTGGGGGTATTGGGAACCCATTTGGTGCATTCCTAGGAGGTTATGTAATTGCTTTTTCTGAAATATTATTAACATATGCTTACAGAAAATTTTTTATGTATGTTTTGCCTGAAAGTATGGAACCTGGTGGTTTAGTTCAATTACTTTCAACTGATTATAAATTTGCAGTATCGTTTTCAATATTAGTTATCGTATTACTTTACCGACCATCAGGAATATTTAAAGGGAAAGTATTGTGAGAAAAAATTTAAATGTAATAGCAGCTTACACTATAATGATGGGATTGATTATCCTTGTAGGAATTTTTCAATCTTGGAATATTGCTTTATCAATATTTAATCTTTGCTTGATTTCAGCTGTCATGACAATGGGTGCTAATATTCAATGGGGTTATGCTGGCCTAATTAACTTTGGAATAATGGGATATACAGCTTTAGGTGGTTTGGCAGCAGTTTTAATTTCTGTAAATCCAGTTCAAGAAGCTTGGAGTGCAGGTGGTTCAAATATTTTATTTAGTCTATTTCTTATTATAGGAATGGTATTAGCTGTTAGATATGTTTTAAAGAAATATGAAAAATCGAAGATAAGAACTTATATTATTTCTACAATTATCATCTTGGGAATTATCATAATACGATTTGTATCTGAGCCTGGTATTGAGGCAATTGAAGAAGTAGATCCAGCAAAAACAGGTTTTTTGGGTGGGCTTGGTCTCCCAATTATTTTTTCTTGGATAGTTGGAGCCTTGTTTGCTGGTGGATTAGCATTTGTAATAGGTAAAGTTGCCTTAGGTTTAAGAGCAGATTACTTAGCGATAGCAACCTTATTAATATCTGAAATTGTAATTGCAATTATTAAACATGAAGATTGGCTGACAAGAGGGGTTAAAAATGTAATTGGATTAAAACGTCCTGCACCTTACGAGGTTAATTTACAACAAACTGATTGGTTCATTAATTTAGTTGAAAAGTTTAATTCAAGTAAATTGAATTTAATTTCAGATTTTGCTGAAAGACAAGCTGCTCTTAACCAATTTGTAATTGAAGGTTCATCAGTTTTTGTAAAACTTTGTTATTCAGGACTGTTTTTAATAGTTGTGATCATTCTTTTGATTTTAACTCAAAAAGCACTTTATTCTCCATGGGGAAGAATGATGAGAGCTATAAGAGATAATGAAGAGGCAGCTAACGCTATGGGTAAAAATGTTGTTAAGCAACATCTTTTAATATTTGTTTTAGGCTCAGCCATTGTTGGAATTGCTGGAGCAATGTTAGTAACTCAAGATGGATTATTTACTCCAGGAAGTTACAGACCAATGAGATACACTTTTTTAATTTGGGTCATGGTTATAGTTGGAGGAAGTGGAAATAATTTTGGAGCAATTCTTGGAGGTTTTGTAGTTTGGTTCTTATGGATTGAAGCTGCACCAATAGGATTATATTTAGTAAATCTAACAACCGCAGGTTTAGATGATACACACGCTTTAAAAGTTCATTTAATTGAGAGTGTACCTTATTTTAGATTTTTAATGATGGGAATTGGTCTATTACTTATTATGAGATATCGACCAAAAGGTATACTTCCTGAAAAAATAGAAATAAAATAATTTTATGAAATATATTATAACAGGTGCCGCTATAGCTTGGGCTTTATATATGGCTGATAAATATTTATTCTTTTAAAAAAAACCCCCAATAAATTAATGCTGGGGGTTTAAATTTTAAGATAAATTATCTTTGTTTTTTAGTTTTAAATTTTCCGCCTTTAACTTCTTGTTCTAAGAAAGAACCTTCAGCTTCACCAACGCTAGTAAAAGTAACTCCAGTTGCACCTTCGTAGTCAATTTTTTTACCTTTAGCTAATAAATCTAAACCTTTTTTTAGTTCACCTGGGTAAATTTTAGTTCCAGGACCGTTAGCAACATCCATTACATTTTTTGCAATTGATGCTCTATCAGCTGATCCACCTGCTTGCATTGCTAAAACAATTAAAGCAGCCGCATCATATGATTCACCTGTATAAGGACCAGAGCTATCAATACCAGCAGCTTTTGCTACATTACCGAATACACCTGCACCTTTACCAGTTGAACCTGGCATTGAACCAAAAGATTTTTTTAAGTCTTTTCCAAATGCATCAACTAAAGATTGTCCAATCATACCATCAGATAAAATAAACTTATCAAATGCACCAGAGTCTAAAGAAGCTTGGATAATACCTTTACCACCTTGGTCTAGATAACCAATTACAGCTACTGCATCACCACCTGCTGAAGCAAGAGTTGCTACTTCAGAAGAGTAGTCTGCTTTACCATCTTCGTGAGCAGTTACAGTAGTTACTTTAATACCATGAGCTTCAACAGCTGCTTTGTAAACGTCTGCTAAACCTTTTCCATAGTCATTATTAGTATAAGTGATTGCAACACTTTTAACTTTTCTGTCTTTAGTAATATCAGCTAAAATTTGACCACCTCTAGCATCAGATGGAGCAGTTCTGAAGAAATACCCTTTGTCATCTAAAGTAGTTAATCCTGGTGATGTAGCTGATGGTGAAATCATTACTACACCATTTGGTACAGCAACGTTTGAAGCTATTGCTCCAGTTACACCTGAACAGTCAGCACCCATAATAGCTGCAACACCTTGTGAAATAACACCTTCAGCTGCTGCAGTTGCTGCTGCTGAGTCAACACAAGTTGAATCTGCTCTTACTACTGAAATAGTTTCTCCACCTAATAGTGAACCTGAGTCAGAAGCTTCTTTAAAAGCTAGCTCTGCAGATGCAGCCATAGCTGGTGTTAGAGATTCAATAGGACCAGTAAATCCTAAGATAATCCCCATTTTAACTTCTGCAAATGTATTCGTAGTAAAAGTAGAAACGAATATAAATGCAGCAATAAATAGTTTTTTCATTATTTTCCTTCTTATTGTTAACAATTTATAAAAAGCCAATTTAATTATGATTAATTAAATATTTCAATGGGTAAATTATCTTATTTTATGAAGCAAAAAGACTGAACCAATAACAATAATTCCACCCAATATGAACAAAACAGTTGGAACTTCACCAAATATTAAAAAACTTAAAGCTATCCCAAATATAGGAAATAGAGAATAAGAGGGAAAGATTTGGCCAACAGTATAAAATTTATATAAATAAAACATCAATAGGTGAGCCCCTAAAGAAACAACGATTGCCTGGTAGGATATTAAGATCCAAGAATTACGACTGATAGACTGAATAGTTGAGATTGTGTTACCCTCTATCAAAGAGGATAGTATCAACAAAATTACAAAACCAAATAAACCAGTAAATGCATTTGTCAAACTAATATCTAAGTTCCTCAACTGTCTTGAAAAAACTTGAGAAAAAGCAAAAGCTAATGCCATTAAACTTGCAAAGAATAATCCTAAAAAATTATCGACTAATTTTGGATCAAAAAATATTATTAATACACCAATAAAAGCAGAAAATATAAAAAACCATTTTTTTGGACTTATGTTTTCATTTAACATGAATGCACTAGCAAGTATTCCAAAAGGTATTGCTAGTTGAGAACCTACAATTATAGGTGAGATAATAGAGGAATAGTAAAGTGCAAGTGTCATAAATACATAAACCATTACACCCATTGAGATTGAAAAAGCTATCAATGAAGGCATGTATTTTTTTTCTGGTATTTTGAATTTCCAAAAAGGAATTAATATCAACAATACTAATCCCATTCTTAGTGATGCCATGAGAATTGGAGGAACAGAATCGTTTAATACTAATTTGGTAAAAGGAAACGCACTTCCGTGAGCCATTGCAATAAAAAGTAAGATTAACAAATGTTTTAAAGGCAAGTTTTAACCCATTGTAAATGGATCAGTCATCGGTTTGTCTGATGAATTATACCATGTGGTCTTAATTCTTGTGTATTCTTTAATAGACTCAATACCAGCTTCTTTACCATAACCACTATCTTTAATACCACCAAAAGGAGCCATTGGAGAGATTAATCGATAAGTATTTATGAAAACTATACCAGCGCGTATAGCTTTAGATACTCTTAAGCCACGCGCAAAGTTAGAAGTATAAACTCCAGATGAAAGTCCATATTTGTTATCGTTCATTTTATTTATTACCTCATCTTCTTTATCAAACTTCATAACTGATAATATAGGACCGAATAATTCATTTTCTGCAACAGGAAGGTTGTGATTTTTACATTCTATAATTGTTGCTGGAAAGTAGTAACCTTTATTTGAAACAGAAGATCTTTTTCCTCCACATCTAATCTTTCCACCTTGTTCAATAGTAGCTTTAATATTTTTTTCTATGTTTTCTAATTGTTTAAAACTATTTAATGGTCCCATTTGTGTATCTTTTTCCATTGGACTACCTAATTTTATTTTTTCAGCTTTAGAAATTAATTTTTTTAAAAATTCATCATAAATATTAGATTGTAAATAAAGCCTTGATCCTGCAATGCAACTTTGACCACTTGCACCAAATATTCCTGCAGTTATTCCATTTAAAGCATTTTCTTGATCAGCGTCATCAAATACCACAACTGGACTTTTACCACCAAGTTCCAAACTTACTTGAGATAAATTTTCTGCAGAATTTTTAACAATATGTTTTGCAGTTTCTGGCCCACCAGTGAATGCTATTCTTTCTACAAGATTATGCGTAGTTAAAGCTTTACCACATGGTTCACCTAAACCGGTAATTATATTAATTACTCCTTTTGGTAATCCAGCTTTATCAATTAACTTTGCAAACTCTAAAAGAGTTACAGGGGCAAGTTCAGAAGCTTTAATTACAACTGTATTTCCCATTGCAAGAGCCGGTGCAAGTTTGACAGCTGTTAATAACATTTGAGAATTCCAAGGAATAATAGCAGCCACAACACCTATAGGAATTCTTGTTGTTGTAACTTGCATATCTGGTTTATCTATTGGCACAACAGTTCCCTCTACTTTATCTGCCAAACCTGCAAAGTAATCATAATATTCTGCAATATAATTAGCTTGAGTTTTCGTTTCTCTATAAAGTTTACCAGTATCAATAGTTTCTATTTTCCCAAGGTGTTCTGCATTAGCTCTTAGTTGATCAGCAATTAATTTTAAATATTTTGCTCTTTCTCTTGGATGAAGTGTAGACCAATTATTTTCAAAAGCCTTTTGAGCTGATTGAACAGCTTTATCTACATCCTTTTCATTTGCTTCAGGGACAGTTGCCCAAACTTCATTATTTTCAGGATTTAACGTTTCAATTTTTTTTCCAGAGGATGAATCTACCCATTCACCATTTATATACATTTTAAAATCTTGTATTTTTGACATTTAACTATTAATAAAATTTTTAATTTTCATATTAACATCATCTGCACATTCTATACTACAAAGATGTTTTCCATTTTTAATTTCAATATAAGTAGAATTAATAAGGTCTTTTACTAATTCTTTAGACATTGCTGGAGTAGAGCCAACATCGTCTGAACCAGTCATTACCAAAGTTTTTCGGTCTATCTTTTTAATGGCTTCAAAATCATCATAGTAATTAGCAAACAATTCATAAGCTTTAAGAAAGTTTTTGTGATCCTTCGGTTCTTTGTTTAAGATTTTCATAAACAAATCATAAGTTTTTGGATTATCCTCAAGGTATTTGTCACTAAACCATCTTTTTAAAGCTTGTTTAGATATAGGCTTATTTAATTTTGCTTGATTATATCTATCTAATACAAGTGATCTCTCCTCATCTGATCTTTTATAAGTAGTGCCAATTAATATAAGTTTTTCCACTTTTTTTTGAAAATGAGATGAAAAATCCAATGCGATCAAAGAGCCTAAAGAAAAACCAATAAGATTTATTTTCTCAACTCCCAAATGATCTAAAATTTCTAAAAGTTGATTAGAAAAATCTCTAAGACTAAGTTTGTCTTTATTACATGGCGTTTTTCCGTGTCCTAACAAATCGTAAGTTAAAGTTGAATATTCATTAAAGTAATTTGTTTGATAACCCCACATTTGATGATCAAGACCTACTCCGTGGATAAATACAATAGGAATAGAATTTTTTTTATTAAAAAAATAATAATTTTGATTTGGATCAAAATTTTGAGACATTAGATTATTTGGGATCTAATCCCATTTCTTTCATATCTTGATATCGATCTCCAGTTCTAGCGTGAGCTCTTCCGCTTGATGCACCACCAATTGCAATTACAATTTCATCATCAAAAGGAGCATCATGAATAGTAAATTCATGAGTTAAATAATATGGTCTTAAACCAGAATCCGTTTTATGCATCATAGGAATAGATATCTTAGATCCTGCTGGCCCTCTTGTATTTGTAAAACTTAAATATGATGTCCCACCTACAGCGTCTCTAAATTTATTCCCAAATCTTAAAGTATGGATAAAGGCGGAGGCATGCTCTATTTCACCATTCAATCCTACGGTGCCAGCTTTTCCATAAGCTAAAATTTTTTCAGCTGATCCAATTTCTTTAATTAATTCTGATACCAATATATCACCAAGTTTTGGAGCTAAATCTAAAATGATTGGTTTTAAGTCTTCAACAAAACCTTGTCCAGCCCAAGGGTTTTTAAAAACAGCTGCTACTGAGACAAGTAAAACTGGTTCTTTAGCTTCTTTTCCACCTTCAATAAAAGTTTTATCTACAAATTTTGTAAACTTCCTTAATTCAAGTTTCACTAACTGGCTTTCTCAATATTGTCGTTATCAAAGTTAATTTTAGGTATTACTTCATCATTAAACAGCTTTATACTTCTCATGCAAGCTTTATGGTCTATACCCGGAAAGTTTGACCAAACTTGAAGGTTTTGTAAGTTTAATTCTGATTTTAATTCATTTATTTTATTAACTACATATTCAGGAGTACCAAATAATAAATTTCTTTTATGTAAGAAATCATAATTTAGAAGATCTAATTTATGTTTTGTCTCTGGCAATTCTTCACCTGGGTCCATATGATTTCCTAAACCTCTCCAATGACAAACCCATCTCATATAATTTATGATGTGTTCCCCAGCTAATTTTTCTGCTTCTTCCATAGTTTCTGCAACAAACATATCTCTAACTAAAGAAATTCCTTCTCCTAATGGAACATCTCTATTTTCAGCTTTTGATTTTGCATCTCTATATATCTCAAATCTTTTCTTCAAAGCTTTTACAGTTGGTATCCACATTATAGTGTTAAGACCATTTTGTGCTGCCCATTCAATTGATCTTGCACCATCTACCACCTGCCAAATTGGAGGATGAGGCGCTTGTTTTGGTTTTGGAACAATACTTATTTTTTTAATTTCATTTGTTTTTGTATCTAAAAATTTTTCACTTGGTGGACTCATGTCATGTTGCCAAACAAAGTTTGGTGATGGATAAGTGTAAAATTCTCCTTTGTGACTAAAAAATTCCTCAGTCCAAGCTTTTTTCATTATTGTTAGAGTTTCATCGAACAATCTAAAGTTTTTAGCCTGATCTTTAAGATCAGCCTCTTTATTCATATTGATTGCTTCCCTTCCATAAATACCTCTACCAATCCCAACCTCAACTCTTCCATTGGATAATTGATCTAATAAAGCGATGTCCTCTGCTAATCTTATTGGGTTATGGAAAGTGATAACATTGCAAGCTTGACCTATTCTTATTTGTTTAGTTCTTGCAGCAGCATCAACACCCATCATTATTGGGTTAGTACAAGACTCCATTCCTTCATGATTAAAGTGATGTTCAGTGTACCAAATAGAGTTCCAATTATTTTCATCACAGTAAGTAGTGATCTCTTTAGTTTCATCTAATAATTGATCATAGGGTTTATGATCCCAGTTTGTGGTATTGCAAAAATATCCAAATTTCATTCGAACCTCCTTAAATAATTAAATCTAAGACGATTGATCCCACTTTCGTATTTTGTAAATATCGACGAGTTATGTATCGCTTAAATAGAACTGTAATTTAACTAGACTATTTAATCAATATATATTTAATCAAGCTTTAAATGAAATTAACTAAGATAGAACCGAAATATCTAAAAAAGCATAATCCGAGGGTAGGGTTAATTACATTAGCTACTGATTTTAGAATCGAAAAAGATTTTAATAATGTAATATATGGTAAAGACATAGATTTATACTGCAATAGAATTAAATGTTACAATCCTTTAACGAATGCAACATTAAAAAAAATGGCAGATGATATTCCAAAAGTTGCTAAGGATATTTTGCCAGGTCAAAAATTAGATTGTATTGCTTATGGATGTACTTCAGGAACAATTGCTGCTGGTTATCAATCAATTCATGACAAAGTAAATTCAGCAAAACCAAATACCAAAGTCACAACACCAATAACATCAGCAATAAATGCACTTAAAAGTTTAAAGATAAAAAAATTGTCAATTTTTACTCCTTATACAGATGAAATAAATCAATCTGTAATTAATTATTTTAAAAAAGAAAATATTGAAATTAATGAACTTTCTTATTTTGACATAGCTTCAGATCTAGATATTGGTAAAGTTGATCCACAACATGTATTTGAAACACTTGCAAAAATAGATCTTACTAAGAGTGATGCTTTATTTATTTCTTGTACTGCATTACCAGTACTTTCAGTAATTAGTGAATTAGAAAAAAAAATAAATAAAGTTGTTTTATCAAGTAACCAAACTTTAATTTGGGACACCCTTAAAGAAATAAATTATAATAATAAAGTTGAAGGTTTTGGCGAATTATTTAATAATTAAATTATGAATTTTACTAAAGAAGAATACAAATCTAGATTAAAAAAAGTTCAAGCTTCCATGCAAGAAAAAGGTATTGAACTACTAATCTCACAAGACCCATCTAATATGAATTATCTGACTGGTTATGATGCATGGTCATTTTATTATGCACAATGTGTAATAGTACATGTGAATGCTGACGAGCCAATTTGTTTTGTTAGAAATCAAGATGCAGGTGGTGCGTATATTAAAACTTATCTTAAAGATGAAAATATAATTAAGTATCACGAGAAATATATTCATACTTGGCCATTACATCCTTATGATGCATTGGTAGATCTTATTAAAGAGAGAAAGTGGGATAAACTTTCTATAGGACTAGAAATGGATAGCCATTATTTCACAGCTTATTGTTATGAAAAAATTAAACAAGGTTTATCCAATGCTAAAGTTTTAGATTGTGAAAGATTGGTCAATTGGGTGAGAGTTGTAAAATCAGATGCTGAAATAAAGTTTATGAAAGCAGCAGCTCAAATTACTGAATTGGGAATGAAAAAAGCTTTTGATGCTATAAATCCTGGAGTAAGACAGTGCGATGCAGTCTCAGAAATTTATACTACATTAATAAAAGGAACACCTGAATTTGGTGGAGACTATTCATCTATAGTACCAATGATTCCAACAGGAAAGGGAACATCGGCATCACACTTAACTTGGTCAGAAGATAAATTTAAAGAAGGTGAAGCCACAATTATTGAATTATCAGGAGTTAATAAAAAATATCATTGTCCAATGGCTCGAACAGTTTTGCTTGGAAAACCAGATCAAAAGAAAATCGAGACAATGAAGAAAACAAACGAGGCTCTTCAAGCAGGTATTGATCTTGTTAAAGCCGGTAATACTGCAGATGATGTTGCTCAAGCTTTTTGGAAAGTACTAGATAAATATGGTATTGAAAAAACTTCAAGAACTGGATATTCAATTGGCATTGGTTATCCACCAGATTGGGGAGAACATACTTTAAATATATCAAAAGGTGATATGACCGTATTACAACCTAACGTTACTTTTCATATGATTGCTGTAATGCAATTTGGAAATTGGGGAGTTGAAGCTTCTGAGGCTATAAGAGTTACAGATAAAGGTTCAGAGCTATTTTGTAATTTTTCTAAAGAACTTCATATTAAAAGCTAGATATTAGGGGTTGATATTTATTCTCACAAATGTTTTAAATTCATTAAATTATTTCAATGAATAAAGAATTCGTAAAATTTGATAAAGTAGACAAGAGTTACGACGGTAAAACTTTAGTTGTAAAAGATCTTCAATTAGATATTGAAGAGGGTGAGTTTGTTACAATGTTGGGACCCTCTGGTTCTGGTAAAACCACTTGTTTAATGATGTTAGCAGGATTTGAAACACCAACACATGGTGAAATTTATTTAGATGGCAGAGCAATATCAAGTATTCCTCCTCACAAAAGAGGGATTGGAATGGTGTTCCAAAACTATGCTTTGTTCCCTCACATGACAGTTTACGAAAATTTAGCATTTCCATTAAGAGTTAGAAAAATTCCAAAAGATGATGCAGACAAAAAAATTGATAAAGCATTGTCAATGGTATCGCTGCAAGGTTTTGCTGACAGAATGCCAGGACAATTGTCAGGTGGACAGCAACAAAGGGTAGCAGTTGCAAGATCTTTAGTGTTTGATCCTCAGTTAGTTTTAATGGATGAACCTTTAGGAGCTTTAGATAAAAATTTAAGAGAAAGCATGCAATATGAAATTAAACATATACATGAAAGTATTGGGGTAACAGTTGTTTATGTAACTCACGACCAAAGTGAAGCTTTAACGATGTCAAATAGAATAGCAGTATTTAATGATGGAAAAGTTCAGCAACTTTCAAGTCCTGATGAATTATATGAAAAGCCTGTAAACTCATTTGTGGCTGAATTT
>QCHE01000016.1 GCA_003278065.1 Pelagibacteraceae bacterium AG-390-O04 | reverse complement strand
CCTCCTTCTAAAGCTGCAATTCTTTTTTCTAATACATCATTTGTAGGGTTCATTATTCTTGTGTAAATATTACCAAACTCTTTAAGTGCGAAAAGGTTAGCAGCATGATCTACGCTATCAAATTGATATGATGTTGTTCTATAGATGGGTACAGCAACAGCGTTTGTAGCTGGATCGCTGCGATAATCTCCACCATGTATAGCTATGGTTTCTGGGTTATTTCTTTTTTTAGTCATTATACTCCTTTTTTAGTGCTTTAACTTTATGTTAGGCGCACAATATAGTTCAAATGCCTGCCGATATTATGTATATGAAGTTTCCTTTTTAGCAGTTATAAGCCCGCAATAGGATCAAATCGGCAATTTATTTATATCAGATAACACTTATTTTTCAAGCTAATTATAAATTTGACTTTGTAATTTTTAATAGTATTAATCCTGGCACAATGACAAAGTTTGTTAAAAAAGACCAATTATCCTCATCTTGGTATGAAATTGACGCTAAAAATGCAGTTGTTGGTAGATTAGCTTCAATAATATCAAAAATTATTCGAGGTAAGAACAAAACTACTTATACACCTCATATGGATGATGGAGATTTTGTTGTTGTAAAAAATATTGAACAAATCAAATTTACTGGAAAAAAATTTCAAAATAAAAAATACTATAAACATACCGGTCATCCAGGTGGAATTAAAGAGACAACTCCAGAAAAATTACATAATAAAAAACCAGGTGAGGCACTTAAATTAGCTGTAAAAAGAATGTTACCTGGTGGCGTTTTAGGAAAAAAACAATTAACAAAACTAAAAATATATTCAGGAAATGATCATCCTCATTCATCACAAAATCCAAAAATTATTGAATTAAACAAGCTAAATAATAAGAATATTATTAGAAATTAATATGGAAAATACTCAATCAAATATTAAAGGGACAAAACTTAAGTTAGATTTTAAAGACAGTAAATATGCAACTGGTAAAAGAAAAAAGTCAATTGCTAAAGTTTGGTTAAAAAAAGGTACTGGTAAAATATATGTTAATGGTAAGCTTTATGATAAATATTTTTCAAGTGATAATCATAAAATGCAAATAACTCGACCGTTTGAAATTATAAAACAAGCCACAGCATATGATGTAAGATGCAGTGTTAGAGGTGGGGGCCCGACTGGTCAAGCAGGAGCAATGGTGCATGGAATATCCAAAGCTCTAGTTTTATTTGATGAAAATTTGAAAACTACCTTAAAAACTGAGAAATTAACCACAAGAGATTCTAGGGCTGTTGAGAGAAAGAAACCTGGAAGAAAAAAAGCTAGAAGAAGCTTCCAATTCTCTAAAAGATAATTTTTTTTTAACATTTAACTGCTATAATAATAAAATGCTCAAGCTTAATGCTTTAATTGCTGGTTCAACAGGTTACATTGGTATTCAACTAATCAAGTTATTAATTAATCATAAAAATATAAATATCAAATATCTATGTGGAAATTCTTCTGTAGGAAAGAAAATTTCATTTTATGATAAATCTTTAATAAAAAAAAAATTACCAAAAATTGTTAAATTTAAAAAAAAATATTTAGATAATGTAGATATTATTTTTACTGCACTACCCAATGGTGAAGCACAAGAAATTTCTAATAATTTACTATCTAAAAATACACTAATTGATTTAGCAGCAGATTTTAGATTAAACAAAAGCTCAGAATACTTTAAATGGTATAAACAAAAACATAAATCTGTAAATAATATTAAGAAAAGTATCTATGCTTTACCTGAAATAATTCAAAAAAAAGTTAAAAAATATAATATTATTGGATGTCCAGGTTGTTATCCAACTTCAATACTTTTACCTTTAATTCCATTGATAAAAAAAAAATCAATTAATTTTAATAATATTATTATTGACTCAAAATCTGGTTATTCTGGTGCGGGTAGAAGTGTTCATAAAAAAAATAAAGATAAAAATTTATATGAATCTTTAAGTGCTTATGGCGTTGGTTTTCATAGACACAATTCGGAAATAGCTCAAGAATTGAAGTGTTATAGTAAATCAAAAATAAATTTTACATTTACACCTCATTTAACACCAATGTTTAGAGGAATTTTAAGCACTATATACCTTGATTTAAAAAGAGGTTTTTCAGTTAAAAAGATTCAAAATATCTTAAAAACATCTTATAAAAAAGACATGTTTATTAAGATATTAAATAATGATTCAGCAATAAGTACTAATGATGTAATTAATACAAATAATTGTCTTATTTCAGTATGTAGAACTAAATATAAGGATAAAATAATAATTTTATCTGCTATTGATAATCTCATTAAAGGTGGTGCTGGTCAGGCAATTCAAAATATGAATACAAAATTTGGTTTTAAAAAAAATGAGGGTTTAAAATGAAAAAGATTATATTATTTTTTTTCTTTAACACATTACTATTAAATTGCTCATTAAATACTAATTCAAAATATTGGACAGAAGAAAATCAAACTACAAAAAAAAAAGACTTAAGTGAATTAAAAAAAATTAAATTAAAATCAAATGATATTACCCAAATGAGCTGGGAAGAATATATAATTTATCTGAGAGATTATACAATTAACTCTAATTATCCTGATTTAAGCAAATGAATAAAATTGTGAATATTGCTATTATTGGGTTAGGACAAATTGGAATTTATCTTTATAATGAATTAAATATTAAGAAAAAAGATATTGAAATAAAAACAGGAAAAAAAATAAAGATAGTTGCTATTTCTGCTAAAAATAGAAATAAAAAAAGAAGATTTCCAATATCTAAAAAAATTTTTTATAGAAATCCTCTACAAATTTTTTCGAAAGAAAAAATTGATATATTATTCGAATGTATTGGATTACCAGATGGTATTTCAAAAAAAGTTGTTGAAACAGCATTAAAGAATAAAATTCATGTTATCACACCTAATAAAGCTTTATTAGCAAAACATGGTGATGTCTTAGCCTCTTTAGCAGAAAAAAATAAAGTTAATTTAGAATTTGAAGCATCTGTTGCTGGTGGTATCCCAATTCTTAAAACAATTAAAGAGGGCTTAGCTACAAATAAGATTAATAAAGTTTATGGAATACTTAATGGAACAACTAATTATATTTTATCTGAAATGGAAAATAGTAATGAAAATTTTGATAAAGTTTTACAAAAAGCACAAAAACTTGGTTATGCTGAACCAGGCAATCCAAAATTAGATTTAAATGGTTTTGATGCTTTTGCTAAAATTAGAATCTTATCAGCTCTTTCATTTAATACGAAAATTTCTAAGAATAAATGTATTATGGAGGGTATAGAAAATATCAAATTAACAGATATTAAAATAGCAAGCCAATTAGGTCTTAGAGTTAAATTACTTGGAATATCTGAGGTTATTAATGGTCAATTATTTGAAACAGTTCACCCATGTCTTGTAAGTAAAAAAACTTATATTGGTAATGTGAATGGTGTTATGAATGCAGTGATTACAGAAGGTAAGCCGGTAGGGCAGAGTGTTTTACAGGGTGAAGGTGCTGGCCCTGGACCAACTTCTTCTTCTTTATTATCAGACTTATTATCTATTTTAAGGGGCAATATTAAATATCCATTTGGTATTTCAAATAGTAAAAGGAAATTTATCAAACCATTTAATAATAATAATTATACTAATTCATTATATCTAAGATTTGATGTTCGAGATAAACAAGGTGTTCTTTCTTTAATTACTAATAGATTAGCTAAATATAAAATTTCAGTAAAAAGAATTATTCAAACACCAGATAAAAAGAATAAAAAAGCAACAATCGTAATTATTACTCATAAAACAACAGAAATTAATGCAAGAAATTGCTTAACTTTATTCAAAAAAAATAGAAATATTCTTAAATTTCCAACATTAATTAGATTATATAATTAATGGCTATTTACTTAAAACTATTTGAGGTTTTATTTCCTGTATTTTTTGTTGTTGGTATTGGTTATTATTTAGGTAAGAAAAATCCAAAAATCGATACGACTTTTATTACTAATTTTGCTGCGAATGTAGGTACTCCAGCAATGATTATTTACGCGTTAAATCCTGCAAATATATCATTCAATATTTTTCTCAATTATTTTTGGTATTACGCATTGGCAATATTTGGATTTATGATCACTGGAGTTGTTATATTATATCTTTTAAAAACGAAAGATATTATTCGAGAGTTGCCTCCATTAACAATGCCTAATACTGGTAATATGGGCTTACCAATTTGCTTATTTGCTTATGGTTCACAAGGTCTTGGTGTATCAGCAGCTATATCTGCTCTAATCATATTATGCCACTTTACATTAGGTGTATTTTTAGCGGACAGAAGATTTAGTTTAAATGTTATACTTAAAAGCCCACCGTTCTATGCAATTATAATAGCAGTAATTTTACTTTATTATGATTTAAAGCTTCCAGGGTTTGTTGAAAATACTACTTTCTTACTTATGTATGCAACAATATTCTTAATCCTAATGTCTTTAGGAATAGCATTAACAAGATTAAAAGTTTTTTCTCTTAACAAGGCAATTTTTTCTTCTATTGGAAGAGTAATCATTGGTCCTATAATTGGATATTCATTAATATTATATTTCAATTTAGAAGGATTTGCTGCTGGTGTTTTATTGATACAATGTTCAATGCCAAGTGCTGTTCTCAATTATCTTGTAGCATCAATATATTCGCCCAAAAAGATAGTTGATAGTGTTGCTAGTACTATTGTTGTATCAACCTTAATGTCCTTTATAACAATACCTATTATTGTATTCTTTGCTTTAAAATACTTTAATTAATCTATATTCTTCATTTTGATGAAGGCTATAACATTTAATCTCTTAGCTTGGGTAATGCTTCCAATAATGGATGGTTTTGCAAAATACTTAAGTTCAGATCTTCCAGTATTGCAAATTACGTGGGCAAGATATTTTTTTACTGTTGCATTTACTTTTCCAATTATGTTTTTCTTTTTTCGAAAAAATCTTGTATGGACAGATAAACCAAAATTACAATTCATAAGAGGTTTAATTCTTTTAACAGCTAATATTTGTTTCTTTTATGCAATTTCTGTAATTTCTTTAGCAAAAGCATTAACTTTAGCTTTTGTTGCACCTTTAATCGTTACTGCCTTTTCTCCAGTTTTTTTAGGTGAGAAGGTAGGATTTAGAAGATGGTCAGCAGTAATTATAGGTTTTATTGGTTCTTTAGTAGTTATAAGACCAGGTTTTGTAGAAATTAACTTAGCAAGTATAGCTGCTCTTGGAACAGGTGTAATGTATGGGTTTTATTTGATTATTACTCGTAAACTAAGTACCTCAGACAATCCTTTGCTAACTTTACTGTTAACTGGTGTAGTAGGGGCCATAATTATATCCACTGTAATGCCATTTGTATGGGTTAAACCTACCTTAAATCAGTGGTCTATGATGGCTGCTATAGGTATATTTGCCTGTATAGGGCATTTATTCTTAATATTGTCTCTCAAATACGCTGACGCTTCTAAATTAGCTCCATTTAGTTATTTTGAGATTATTACAAACATCATTATAGGTTATTATTTCTTTAGCGATTTCCCTGATAATTGGACTTTCTTAGGATTATTTATTATTGTATTAAGTGGTATCTACATCTCTAGAAGAGAGAACTTAGTTAAAAAAGCTAAATAATAGGTATTATTTATTTACTAATATCTAATGTATTACATTAGTTATATATATTTAAACTGTTGTTTTTATTGTATTTTTTATAATTTAAAATATTACAATATTAAGGGTTATATAGAATATAAACTCACATAATTGCTTTAATAGGTTCTTAGTTTTTGCTAAATAATGAAAAATGTTAAAAAAACCAACAAAATTAAGCTTTTTTAACTATACCAAATATTAAATTGATTGAAAAATAGGGTGGTCTAAAAGTGTTGATATAGTTGAATAGTAGAGCGATGCACTAATTGAATATACCATTTAAACGGCCATAGAGGGTTCTATTTTAAGTGTAGCCTAATATATGGTACAACTGAAGGGTGAACTTTGTTTATTTACAAGAAATCAATTAAAAAGATAAAAAAACGTTGATTTTACTGACTTTTTTAATGTAAAAAAGCCTAAAAATAGGGCTAAATCTCTACCTTTTCAGATCTAAGTAATTTGAGCTTTTGCCTAATTCCACCTCTCCCAGAGTAGCCTCCAAGACCTCCATCAGATCTAATCACTCTATGGCAGGGTATTTTTGGAGCATATGGGTTTTTAGCACAAGCATTAGCCACAGCTCGAGCTGATTTAGGGCTTTTTATGCCAATAGCCACCTGTTTGTAGGTTTTTACCTTACCTTTTGGTATAGTTTTCAGGTATTTCCAAACTTTTAATTGAAATTTTGTTCCTTTCACTGATTTTTACCGTGGAATTATTAAAATTATGTAACTTACAAAGAATATAATAGCCATTATAGATAAAAATATTGTGTTAAAGCTTTTGCCAGTGTTTCGATATTGAATAAAAGTTAATATAACAAAACCAATCGAGCTGATTAAAAACCATAGCGCAGGAATTTCTCCATCAATTGAACCCATATTTTTCTAATTTAAACTATTGACATTAAAAATCACCTATTATATAGTTTCCGATAATTAATGGTTATCGGAAATAAATATGAATAATTTAATAACTGATCTTAAAAGCTTGGAAATAGAAACTTTAAAAAATTTAAAGAATTCTAAATCTAATAATACTTTAAGAGCTTATCAGTCTGATTTTAGAGACTTTTCATTATTTTGCAGCAAAAATGGTTTCTCATCAATGCCAACTCAGCCTAAAATTATTGCACTTTACATAACACATCTTTCTAAATCATCAAAATTTAGCACTCTAAAAAGAAGAATAGCTTCAATAAGAGTTTTACATAAACTAAAAGGGCATTATCTTGATACTAAACACCCAATAATAATGGAAAACCTACATGGAATTAAAAGAACAATAGGATCAAGACAAAAGGCTAAAAAACCTATATTAATCAGTGATTTAAAATTAATAATTAAAGCAATAGATAAAGAAAAAATTAGAGATAAAGCATTAATTTTAATTGGATTTTCTGGTGGTTTTAGAAGATCAGAATTAGTTAATATCTATTATGATGATATTGAATTCGTACCCGAAGGTGTGAAAATTCTCATTAAAAGATCTAAAACAGATCAATCAGGAGAAGGAAGTATAAAAGCAATCCCCTACTTTGATAATCAAGAATTTTGTCCTGTAGTAGCTCTCAAAAATTTTATTAATGTAAAATTATCTAATCTTAATGAAGGAAAAGTTTTTGATATTTCAGACAAATCAGTAGCTCTTATTATTAAGAAATATGCTGAAAAAGCTGGTTTAGATTCTTCTAAATATGCAGGACATAGTTTAAGATCTGGTTTCGCTACAACAGCAGCAGAGTTTGGAGCTGAAGAAAGAAATATAATGGCTATGACAGGTCATAAAACTACACAAATGGTTAGAAGATATATCCAAGAAGCTAATCTATTCAAAAATAATGCTTTAAATAAAATTAAAATATAACTAATAAGTAGTAAATGAAAATCAATGTTTTCTTTAAATAATAAAAATCAAAAAATTGCTGTTATAGGATGTGGGTATTGGGGCTCAATAATAATAAACACTTTATTAAAACTTAAATTTAAAAAAATTATAATTTTTGATAAAAGTATGAAAAATAAAAAAATAGTAAAAAAAAGATTTAAAATAATAGAATTTGAGGATAAATTTCACAAAATATTAAATGATGAAAATATTAAAAATATTTTTGTAGCAACACCTCCGTCTGAAAATTTTAAAATTGTAAAAAAACTAATAGAGTATAACAAAAATATTTTTCTTGAAAAACCAGGCTTTCACAAATTAACAGATATTGATAAAATTAAAAAATATCTTAATAAATCAAAATCAAAATTAATGGTAGGATACATATACTACTATAATGCATATATAGAAAAAATTAAAAAAATTTTAGATAAAAATATTCTTGGTGATATTTTATATATAAGCTTTAGTAGAAAAAATTTAGGTCCTATAAGAAGTGATGTAGATGTTGATTATGATTTAACTTCGCATGATTTAAGTATAATTAAAAAATTATTCAATAAAATACCAAAAATTAAATCATATGAAAAATACACATTATTAAAGAAAAACATTCCAGATATATCAAACTTACATCTTAAAATAAAAAATATAAATATTGATATAAATAACAGTTGGTTAAATCCAACAAAAGAAAGAGTTATCAAGATAATTGGAAAAAAAAAGATGTTGTCTTTTGACGAAATGAATATTGATTCACCAATTCGAATATATGATCAATATGCAAAATATCCTGACATGAATTATTTTGATGAAAAATTTTTTAAATCAAAAGCTTTGATATACAAAGGAAAAAGTAAAAAAATAAAAATTAAAACTCAACCACCTTTAATTAACGAGATTAAAAAATTCTTTAATTCTAAAAAACCAATTACAGATATCAATTTCGCAAGAGATATACTTGTTTTTTTAAAAAAGATTTAAAGTTTTTACAATTTTAAAAAGATTTTTTTTATTTAAATTTGGATCTATAGGAATACTAAAGCACTTTTTAGCTAAATTTTCTGCATTAGAAAATGTTTGAGATTTAAAAAATTTTTTTAATGAATCAATTTGATTAATAGATTTTGGATAATGAAAACCATATTGAATTTTATTTTTTTTAAATAAATTAATTAATCTTTTTTTATTATTAACTAATATTACGTATTGATGGTAAACAGAGCCATTAGAATATTTTATTTTAATAATTTTATTATTAGATATGTTTTTGTCGTAATACTCAGCTATTTTTTTTCGTTTAAGATTATATTGTTTAAGTAGCTTAATTTTTTCAATTAAAACTGCAGCCTGTATGGTATCAAGCCTACTATTAAACCCAACTTGAGTATGAATAAATTTTTTACTAGACCCAAGGTTTCTAAAATTATTTATTTTTTTATAAAAATTAAGGTTATTTGTTGTTATAATTCCAGCATCTCCATAAGCACCCAAATTTTTTCCTGGATACAGACTAAAGCAAGATATATCAGATATTGAACCTACTCTTTTTTTTCCAAGAAATGCTCCATGAGCTTGAGAGCAATCATCAATAATTAAAATATTTTTTCTTTTAATAATTTTCTTTATTTCGTTTATATCGACAACTGAACCATATAAATGTACCGGCATAATTACTCTTGTTTTATTATTGATTTTATTTTTCAAACTTTTTATACAAATAGTTGATTTTAGAGGTTCTATATCCACCAAAACTGGTTTTAAACCAGCGTTTATAACTGCAAATGCAGTGGAGCAATATGTCATAGCTGGAATTATTACTTCAGAATTTTTAGGCAAATCTAAAATCTTTAATGCTATAGTTAAAGCATCTGTACCGTTAGCACAACTTATAGCATATTTTGAATTACATAATCTGGCAAATGCTAATTCAAATTTTTTTACAAAATCTCCAAGGATAAAGTTGTTTCTATTTATAACATTTTCAATATTTTTATTTATCTTTTTATTAATTCTTTTATCCTGTTTTTTGATATCTAAAAATTTAATCATATTATCTATTAAGAATTAATAATTTTTCGAATCTTTTTTGTTCCTCTTTTAATATAGTATTACTTATATTGTTCTTTTTTAATCCAATTAAGTTTTTTTTCTTTTTTTTTGCTGGTTTCCCATAAAATTTATAACCAGGATAAACTTTAATTTTTTTAGTAATGAATGAATTCATACCAATCATAGAAAATGACCCTATTATTTGATTTTGATGAATATTAGATCTAATACCTAATTGTGCACCATTCATAATATGCACATTTCCACCCAAGATTACATTGCTACTCAAGACCACATTGTTTTCGATAGTGCAATCATGATCAATAGTAGTTGAATTCATAAAATAATTGTTATCACCTATTAAAGTTTTTTTTTTAATTTTTGTTGGTAAATGAATATTACAGTATTCATTTATTATATTGTTATTACCTATTATTATTTTACCATTACTTTTTGATTTTGGATGTTGAGCAAAATTACCGATTACGACATATGGTCCGATGATATTATTTCTTCCAATAATTAATTTTTTCCAATTTATTATTGCTGTTTTATGGATAAGATTTCCTTTTTTTTTAATATAATCCAGCATTATTTTAAAGGATTTTTTTTATCCCAAATATATTGATATTTTTTTTTTGTATTGAAAACTTTATATATAATAGAATCACTTACAATTGTATTTTCAAAATATTGAAAATAACTTTTTTTAGCATTTTTAGATCTTTTAACTAATAAATTATTTTTTTCTTTTATTAAAAATAGTTTTCTTATTAAATCACTAGAATCTTTATAAGTAATTATTTCATCATTATCAAAAAAATCTTGGTATCGTACTTTTTCATTAATAAAAGTTAACATTCCATTACCCATTAATGATGCAATTCTATTACTCGAGCAATATTTACTAGGTCCTCCCCTACTAAGATTTAATGCTGTTTTAGAAAACATTAATTCTTTATTAAAATTATAATTCCATTTAGGTTCTTCATTATATAATCCTAAAATGTTAAAACTAATATTATTCTTTGATTTATTGATCAAATCATTAATAAAAATTGATCTATCATCAAAAACATTGTTTTTAAGTTTGCCGTAATTAACACCATGGCTTAGTGCAAAAAATAAGTCATTTTGTTTATTTATTTCAGAAAAATCATATTGTTCAATATTTGGATCAACAGGTATTGGCAAATAATTTAGTTTATTTTTTGCTATTTTACTTTTAATAATATCAGGTGAAGTTGTAATGAAATATTGATCAATTAAATCAGAATTTTTTTCCAGTAATTTAAGATTTTTTACATAATTAGGGTCCCCTTTCATTACGTGATCTTCATACCAAATTACAAGCTTACAAGAATATTTTGACTTTAATTGATCTAATGTTTCCCTCTGTAAAACATTATTATGACCAAATATTACTAGATCAGGATGGTAATTTTCAACAATAGATAAAATTTTAACATCAATATTAACCCTTTCAAATAATTTAGTGTGAAAATTTCTATAATCGAAATCTATAACATCATGACCATTTCTAATTAAACCATTAGAAATCTTTTTAGCTATCGATAAATTAAATAAACGATGATCATTTTTAAGTCCAAAATTTGAAATATGAAGAATCTTAAAATTTTTATTTTCTAAAGGTAAAAGTAAATTTTTTGGTTTTCTTAATTGATTTAATTTTTTAACACTTTTTTCTGGGGTATGTATTACATTATTAAAGTTTTGTTTTTGAATTTTTTTGAGGAGCGAATTATTAATGATCAATTTTTTAATTAATAAATATAAATTGGAAGTATTATTATTTTTTAAAACTAAATTATTTTTAAAAGTTTCTGACAAACCTCCACTTAATGATGTTATAACAGCACATCCTCTAGATGCACTTTCTAGAGCTGTTCTACCAAAAGGTTCTTCCCAAGTTGGGTTAACTATGGATATAGATGACTTTTCGTATACTTTCAATAAACTTTTATGTTTAACCCAATTATTAATCTTTAATCTTTTATGTTTAATACGTATTGTTTGTCTTGGTTCATCTCCGTATACAACAGCAGACCAATCTTTGTATTCGTTAAGTATTTTAATGATCGCATTACTAAAAATATCATAACCTTTACTTTTATTTAATTTACCAGAAAAAACTATTAATTTTTTTTTTTTTGGAAATTTACGAATTGGATTTATAAAATTATAAATAATATCAACATTATTTTTATGAGTTATATTTAAATTCTCAAAAAATTTCTTTTTTAACCAACGACTTACAAAGATAACTTTGTTACAATCATTTAAAAATCTTAATTTATATTTATTTGAATTACTATTTCTTAATTTATTTGGATCGTTATGAAAGATTAAGTTTATTTTGATATTAGGATTATTATCAAGAAGATATAAAGCATATTCTGGTCTATTATGAATTTCTACAATTTTGATATTTCTTTTTAATAATTCATTATTTATATTTTTGATGTAATTTAAATTTGTATAATATTTAGACTTTATATTGATCGGACATACTTCATTTCTTAAATACTTTATTTTAGGACCTAATTTTCTACAAAAAATTAAATCACTTTTGTTATTGCTAAATTTGAGATATTCACTAACCCAAACAGAAACAGCACCGAAGTTAATATTAGAAAAATTCTCTTTTAGAGGTAAAATAATTGCTGAATTATAATGCTGATTGCTTTTCATAAATATTTTCTAAAATTTTACTTATATCAAAATTTTGTTGATTATTTGATTTATAAATCTGATAATATAAATTACTTGGAATAATCCATGTATTTAACCACTTCTGGTCAGACTCATTTATAATATCAAAAGTTTTTTTATTTAAAGCTAATGATGTATGAACAAATAAACCAGAATGACAGCTTATATTTAAAAAGGAATTTTCAATTAGGTTTTGAAAATGATTAATTGGCATATTTTCTATAATAATAATTTTGTTATTCTGTATAGCTTCTAAATCAATATTACTAAAATTAATTTTATCTATGTTTATATCTTTATAATAATCATTATTATTATTAAAGGTCGTTAGTATAATTGTCTTATTAATTTTTCTTTGAAAATTAACAATATTAGATTCAAATTGATTATTGATATTAAAAATATCATTAAATTTTTCATCAAGATGGATTAAAATATATTTATTTGAAATTGTATCGTAAATAGATATATCTGATTTTTCTAGATAATATGTATGATCATCTATATTTGAAAAATATCTTTTTAAACTTTTATATTTATTAGGATAATTATCTTCATGATTATTTTCTATTTGATTTCTATTGTATAGAAACTCATAATTAATATTAAACAACTTGTAAATAATTGCTATAAAATACAAATAAAAATTATTTAAAATAGTCCCTTTTTTATAAAGAAAAGTAAATTTAAATTTAGCTCTTATAAACAATAAAAGAAAATTTGAGATACTTTTTCCATCAAAAACTATCACTGATTTATAATTTTTTAAGAAAAAATTATATATAAATTTTATTTTTTCAGTATTTTTTTTTTGAGTATCAAATAAATAAATTTTATTAAAAAATTTTTGATTATTAAGTAATTTAAAATTTTTATCAGAACCAACTATCTCAATATCATCGTAATTATCTGAAATTTTTTTAATTACGTTAGATCTGATCAAATAATCACCTAATCTATCAATAGAAAAAAATATAATATTATTTTTCATTAATTATGAATAAATCTTATAAATATATCTTAAATAGTCTTTATGAGAAGGTTTCCAACCAATATTTCTTAATTTATTATTTGAACCATATAAGGTTGTTTTAAATTTATTGTCATTAAAATGAATATTTTTTTTGTATTTTTTATTTAAAGTCAATAAAATATCTTTTAAATTTATTTTTTTACCAGAAGATATATTATATATTCCCTTAATTTTCTTTGACATTAATTTTTTAATTGCATTATAAATATCATATATTGTTATGAAATCTCTATAGTGGTTTAAATTTTCAAAATATATATTTTTTTTTTTAGATTTTAATTTTTTAATTAATGACGGAATTAAAAAATTTTTATTTTGATTATGATAGGTATAACTAAAGATTCTTCCCACACAAGGTATAATTTTTTTTTGATTTTTAACAATGTAATTTTCTGCTAATTTTTTTGTTTTTCCATAATAATTTAAAGGAATTGTATTATTAGTCTCTTTTTTTATTCTATATCCATATGAGTAAACATGTGAAGTTGAAGAATAAAATAACCAAACCTTTTTATTTGAATATTTATTTAATGAGTCGATAATATTTTTAGTACCATCTAAATTTACGAGTAATGCTTTTTTCTTATTACTATTAACTTTTTTAACTGGAACTATTGCAGCTAAATGTATAATTACATCTAAATTATTTTTTTTTATCCAGTTATCAACGTTTTTTTTATTTTCTATCTTACCTTTAAATTTTTTAATATTTTTATATTTTTTAGATATATATGAACCCAAAGTTCCCGTGGATCCTGTAATACCTATTTTCACGATAAATTTCCTATATTAAGCAAATGTTCTATTAATTTATTTAAATCATTTTCTTTAATTTTTGATGTGTGCAAGCCTATAAAAAAACCTCTATCTTCAATTTGATTTGAAATTTTAAAATCATCTTTTTTAAATTTGAATTTATATAATTTGGAAGCTGGTTGATTTAAGAAATTTCCACTTATTATTGGTCTATTTTCAATACCATTTTTAGTTAAATATTTTAAGAAGGCTTTTTTCTTTTTAATATATCTCTTATTAATCAAAAAAGGCATACCAAACCAACTTGGATTAATTGATTTATGAACTTTGACAAAATCAAATTGATTATCCCATTTATGATGTTTTTTAAGTTTATCTAAAATTAAAGATCTATTTTTTTTTCTCAACTTCATAAGTTTATTTAATCTTTTGAATTGATTAAAAGCTATCGCTGCCTGTATTTCTGTTGGACGTAAATTATACCCTGGACCTATAAATAAAAAATTTTCATTTATGTTAGAAAATTTTTTTTTGTAGTAACTATGAAAATCAGTATTTCTTGACCATCCATGTGATCTTAAGCTTATTAATATGTTGTAATCAATTTTATTATTACAAACTACCATGCCGCCCTCTCCGGATGTAATTTGATGAGAATAATAAAATGAATAAGTACCAAATCTTCCATAAGTCCCAAGTTTTTTTTTATTATAACTGGCACCTAAACTTTCACATGTATCTTCTATTAATTCTAATTTATTCTTTTTAATAATTTTCATTAATTCATTCATATTAGTAGACAAACCTAATACATGAACTAAAATTATAGCTTTGGTTTTTTTAGTAATCTTTTTTTTTAGTTTATCTAAATCAATATTAAAAGTATCTAATTCAACATCTACGAAAACTGGTTTTAAATTATTTTGTAAAATTGGCCACAAAGATGTTGACCAACAAACAGCAGGAATTATTACTTCTGCTCCAGGTTTTAATTTTTTGATTGATAATGGATTTCGTAAAACACTAGTTGCTAATAAATTTGCTGATGACCCAGAATTTGTCATTACTGCATATTTAGACCCTAAATTTTTTGCAAAATATTTTTCAAATTTTTTAGTAATTTTTGAGATTGTTAGATATTTTGATTTTATTACTTTTGTGCCTTCTTTAATATCACTTTGATTAAAGGCATTTGATAATAATTTATAACTAAATTTTTTCACAAATTTTATTTTTTTTTTAAATAATTCAATTTAATCATATTTCTTAAATTTCTATTATTTTTTAATTTATACTCTTCTTTCATTGCAATTTTTTTATTATCAAATTTTTTTGAATACAATAACTTCCATTTAGATCCTTTGGTAAACTTTGCTCCTTTTCCATTATTATGAGAAAATAACCTTTTTTTAAGATTGTTAGTATATCCAACATAACTAACATTTTTCTTTCTATTTGTGGAAAAAATTAAATAAATATAATAAGCCATTGTGGCGGTCCCTAGGGGAATCGAACCCCTCTTTCGAGGATGAAAACCACGTGTCCTAACCGATAGACGAAGGGACCGAATGAAGGTTTGTTTATTGTATATATGTTCAATAATCAAGTATTTTTAGTATTTTTTCTTATTTATCTCTTGGTAATAATTGTCTCTTTTTTGTTTTATATAAAACTGATATTTCTAAAATTTATTAATAGATTTTAATCTTTTTCTAAATTTTGAATTTTTATGTGTGATTAAAGTTTCTACTAAATATTCATTATCTTTTATTTGTATACCATTTACCAAATCACCAGAGGTAATTCCTGTAGCACAAAAAATAGAATCACCTGAAATAATTTCATTTAGTTCATATTTCTTATTATAATCATTAATACCCATTTTTTTAGCTCTCATTTTATCTTTATCAGATTCAAAAATAAATCTTCCTTGAAAAAAACAATCAAAACTATCAAGAGCTGATGCGGCCAGGACTCCTTCTGGACCTCCTCCAATACCCATAAAAATATCAATATTATATTTTTTATCTGAAACTAATAAAGCACCTGATATATCACCATCAGAAATAAGTTTTAATTTTACATTCATTTTTTTAAGTTCTTCGATTTTTTTTTTATGTCTTGGTCTATCTAATAAACATGCTGTCAAATCAGCTGGTTTTTTGTTTTTATAATCTGCTAAATTTTCAATATTTTTTTTTAATGTATTATCTAAATCTACTATACCTTTTTCTGTTGCATTAATTGATATCTTATCCATATATGTTTCTGGAGCGTTAAATAGATTTGATTTTTCGGATACAGCTATAACTGATAATGCTCCTGGAAGATTATTTGCTGCAAAATTTGTCCCCTCTAAAGGGTCAACAGCTATGTCAAATTCAGGACCATTAAGAGTACCTAATTTTTCTCCTATATAAAGCATAGGAGCATTATCTAATTCACCTTCACCAATAACTACTTCACCTTTCATATTTATCTTATTCAATTCTGATCTCATTGAGTCTACAGCTGCCTTGTCTGCTGCAATTTTATCTTTTTTTCCTACAAATTTGTATGAGGCTAATGCTGCTTTTACTGAAACCTTATGAAAAAGATCTATATATTTTTTATCTATTGACATTAAATTTTAACTTTTATTTCTAAATTATTTTCTAATTTTTCTTCAAATTCTCTCAACCTTTTCCATACAGATATTAATTCAACTATTGTAGACCAGCTCTTAACTAGATACTGTAATGAACCTTCTACTCGACCAAAGGCTCTTGTAATTTGTTGTACAAAGCCTAATGTTATAGCTCCTGTAACTATAGTAGGAGCTAAAGCTAAATAAGGAACAATCACCATACCTTGAAAATAACTCCACTTGACAGTATTAAAATATAAATAATGAAAATAAGATTTATAATGAATACCTCTTACACGATTATATAATTGACCAATAGTTGGTGGAGCGGCTCTAATAGGATCGTCTTCACCATGTACTAATTCTTTTCTATATCCAGCCTCTTCTTTTTGGATATCATATTCGATACCTGGAAGTTTAATTCCAACAGCAGCCAAAAGTAAAGTTCCTCCCAAAGCTGAAATAATTGCTACCCAAACCAATGCATGGTCTACTTCACCAATCCATGGCAGAACATCGATCTGTTTTGATAAACCCCATAAGATTGGAGTAAAAGCGATTAACGTCATAACACTGTCTAGTAAACCAGTACCTAGGCCTTCCATGATTCTTGCAAATTTTAAAGTATCTTCCTGAACTCTTTGTGAAGCTCCTTCAGTTAATCGTGCTTTTAACCATTGTTGGTGATAGTAATTAGCCATTGAGGTTCTCCATCTAAAAACCCAGTGACTTGTAAAAAAACCTGTGAACACTGCGATCAGAATCCAAAGAGCAGCAATTTTAGCAAAAGTAAATAAGTAACCAATAAATTCAGATTCTGAAACAGAATTAGGTGTTGTTAATGCTTTTTGTAAAGTATCATAAAATTCACCAAACCATTCGTTAATTTTAACATCTAATTGAACTTGATACCATGTAGAGACTAAAATAAAAATTGATCCTAAAATACTCCATAAAAACCATTCTTTTTGTGTAAAAAATTTAAACATATATTATTTTAAAAAGTTATCAGCATAAGATTTTTTTATAATTTTTCTTCGTTTAGGTTCGATAATTTCATAATCAATTTTCTTTTTTTTAGCATAATTTACAGCAAGTTCTTTAGATGAAAATTCTAATTTAAACTCAGAATAAGTATCATTAGAACTTTCCCAGCCCATTAAAGGATTTGTTGATGTATCATTAGTTTCAAATTCTAAAATCCACTTATTTGTTTTACCTAAACCAGATTGCATTGGACTTTTGTTAGGTATGTATATTTTTGCTTTTCTCATAATATAAATTTATTTAATAAAAAGATGTTTGTATTTTTTAATAAATTTTAATCTTTCTCTTCTTCTAATACCTGCCAAATGTATGATAATTGGGTCAAAATAAAAGTTTGAAAATTCTTCAATATTTGGATTTTCGTAGTTTCTTTTGGGCATACTGTTCCATAAACCAGACAAAAAATAAAATTTATTCAAAACATTATTAGAAGGTTTATTATCTTTTAACTTATAAAACTCTGCTTTATATCCTAATTCATCCATGAAAGCCGCATTATCAGGCCAATAATGAGATAAATATTTTTTTTTATTCCAAACATTTTTTAGAAATTTTAAAGACCATTTTGTATTACGGACTAATAATACACCTACGTTAACTCCTTCTGTAAAATAATGAACATTAGCGTATTTAGTTTTATGTTTAGAATTTATAAAATTTTTATGTATGAATATATGTTTTTTTTTATCAACATGATCAAGAATATTTTCATATCTGCAAATAAAAGTATCTGCATCTAGCCATAAATAAAATTCATGTTTACCGTTTTCAAGATTATCTATTAACATTTTTATTTTAAGCCAATAATGATGTCTTTCAAATTTATTCGATTTATCGAACTCATAATCAAAATTAAAATGATTAGCGTATTTAATTATAGTTTTCTCTGATTCTTTTCCAACGTTTCTATATCTGAAGTTGTAACCTGAAATAATTTTTAAATTACTATTATTTATTTTTTTATTTTTTTTTGTAAAAAAGAACATAATAATGGTCGGAGTGGCAGGATTCGAACCTGCGACCCTCTGGTCCCAAACCAGATGCGCTACCAGGCTGCGCTACACTCCGAAAGTTGTACTATTACAGTACTATTTAAATATTGCAAATTATAAAGATATGCAAAATAAGAGTAATTTAAAAAGAATATGATATAAAACAATCATGATAATTCAGTGTGTCAATTGTAATAAAAAATTCGAAGTAAGTTCTCATTTGATACCAGATTCTGGTCGTAATATTCAATGTGGGTCTTGTAATCATACTTGGTTTTATAAAAAAACAGTGGAAATGCAAAATTCTACAAAGGAAACCTTTTTGCAAACTGTACCTAGTCCTGAAGTTAAAGTTTCTAGTGATTTTGATTTAAATCAAATTGGCCAACTAAATAAAGAAAAATCAAATGAAAGAAAAGAAATAATTAAAAAAACAAATACTAATAAAGTTGAGAAATCAGATTTTAAAATAATTAAAATTTTTTCTTATTTAATAGTATTTGCTATTTCATCGGTAGCTTTAATAATTATATTGGATACTTTTAAATCACCTTTAAGTTTGATATTTCCTAATCTTGAATTACTATTATTTAATTTATTTGAAATATTAAAAGATATATTTTTATTTATAAAAAACTTAATTAGTTAACATTTATGATTCAGTATATATCAAAGCCTTTTAAATGGTTTTTTAAACTTGAAGCAGCTAGTGGATTAGTTTTGTTATTTGCTGCTATAATTGCTTTATTCATAAGTAATTCAAATCTCTCTGAACTATATTTTTCAACTTTGAATAATTATTTATTCATTGGAATAAATGATATCGGTTTAAAATTATCTGTTATTCATTGGATTAATGATGCTTTAATGGCAATATTTTTTTTCTTTGTGACTTTGGAAATAAAAAGAGAATTTTTACAAGGCGAATTGTCAAATATTAAACAAGCTCTACTACCAATAATTGCTGCAGTAGGTGGCATGTTAGTTCCAGCTTTATTTTATGTTTTTATAAATTTAGGTGACAGCGAAACTTTAAATGGATGGGCTATACCTTCAGCTACAGATATTGCTTTTTCTTTGGGTGTTTTATCTTTGCTTGGAAAAAGAGTTCCTTTATCATTAAAAGTATTTTTAACTGCTCTAGCGATAATTGATGATTTAGGTGCTATAGTCATTATTGCCCTATTCTACTCAGGAGATTTGAGCATTAAGTATTTAACTTTAATGTTGTTAGCTTTTATTGTTTTGTTAGTAATTAACAAATTTAATATTAAAAAGTTTCTACCTTACTTAGTTGTGGGACTTTTCCTATGGGATTTCACACATAACTCGGGTATTCATGCTACTATTGCTGGTGTGCTGTTAGCTATGACAATTCCTCATAGAAAAAAAGAAAAAGATTTTTCTTTATTAATAAAAATAGAGCACGCAATTAGTCCATATGTTGCTTTTGGAATAATGCCATTATTCGCTTTTGCTAATGCTGGTGTTTCCTTAGAAGGTTTAACTTTTGCTTCATTATTAAATAAGGTTCCACTAGGTATAGTGTTGGGCCTATTCCTAGGTAAACAACTTGGTGTATTTATATTTTCTTATATATCTATAAAATTAAAAGTAGCTCAAATGCCTAACGATACAAGTTGGTATAATTTTTATGGTGTAGGAGTTCTTACAGGGATTGGTTTCACAATGAGTTTGTTTGTAGGAAATTTAGCGTTTGCTGAAAACATGCAATATATGGATGGTGTAAAAATAGGGGTATTAACTGGGTCGTTATTATCCACTTTATTTGGTTATTTTTTGATATTACTTACTCCAAATAAACCTAACAAATGAGAAAAGTAATATTACTATTATCTATAATTATGTTTTTTTTTAAAACTTCAGTTACTGCAAACTATGAAAAAAAAATTTATGATTTCACAATAGAAAGTATAACAGGTGAGACAATAAATTTTAAAGATTATAAAAATAAAGTTATCCTAGTTGTTAATACAGCTAGTTATTGTGGTTTCACAAAACAATATAATGAATTACAGGAGTTGTGGGATTTATACAAAAATAAAGGTTTGGTTATTCTTGGTGTTCCGTCTAATTCATTTAATCAAGAAAAAAATAACAATGCAGATGTAAAAGAATTTTGTGAAGTAAATTTTAATATTAATTTTCCACTGACAACTATAACAGAAGTTAAAGGTAAAAATGCTCATGAAATTTTCAAATGGGCAAAAGAGAATCATGGTAAATCAGCTGTTCCAAAGTGGAATTTTCACAAAATTTTGATCAATAAAGAAGGCAAAATAGAGGACACATTTGCATCTATAACAAAACCTATGTCAAAAAAGATAATTAAAACTATAGAAAATATTTTATAAGTTTACAGTTAATCCATCATGAGCAGGAATAACATTTTTAGGCAGCATTTTCTTAAGTAATTTATAATCTAATACTGGTGATAAATTTGTAAGAATAGCCTTTTTGGGTTTAAATTTTTTAATTAAAGTTAATGATGTTTCTAAGTTGAAGTGGGATGGATGATAATTATACCACAGGCAATCTATTATTAAGTATTTAAGGTTTTTAAAATATTTAAAATCTTTTGTATAAATTTTATTTACATCACTTATGTAAGCTAGTTTTTTACTAATAATAAAGCAATTTGATTTAACTTTTCCATGATCAACCATAATTGATTGAATATGAATTTTTTTTTTATTATTTTTTGTAATTATATATTTTGGTAAATTATGAAGTTTAAGAGTTGCAGGATATTCTTTTGAATAGCTTTTAAATATGTATGAAAATGTAGATTTAAGATATTTGGAGGTATATTTATCAGCATAAACATGGAGTTGTTTTCTGCTATTAATATAAAAAGATCTCAAATCATTTATGCCATGTGTTTGATCAGCATGCATATGAGAAAATAGTACTTTATCAATTTTTTTTATTTTATGCCTTAAAAGTTGCTGTCGTAGATCAGGAGATGCATCTATAAGAATATTTTCATCTTTAGTTTTAATTAAAGCAGAACATCTTGTTCTGTAATTTTTTTTATTATTAGGATCGCAATTACCAAAAAAACCATCGGGTCTTGGTACACCCATTGAACTACCACAACCTAAAATAATAAATTTCATTATTTTAGATTAAAAAAAAGTTTATTAAAGTTATATGTTGTTTTTTTGATAAGATCTTCTTTGGATATATCTTTAATCTCAGCTAATTTTGTGGCAGTAAAATCAATAAATGATGGTTCATTTTTTTTTCCTCTTTTAGGAACAGGCGCCAAAAAAGGACTATCAGTCTCAATTAAAATATTATCAATTGGAATAGATTTGAAAGTATCTTGTAAGTCTAATGAGTTTTTAAAAGTAATGATACCGCTAGCTGAAAAGAATGAATTTAAAGTCATTAGTTTATCTGAGAATTCTTTTGAACCAGTAAAACAATGCATCAAAATTTTAAGGTTTTCATTTTTATATTCATTTAAAATGTCAAAAGTTTCTTCTTCTGCATCTCTTGAATGAACAATTAATGGAATATTTGTTTTTATGGATGCAACTATATGTTCTCTAAAACTTGCTATCTGTTTATCTTTTTCACTATTATTGTAATAAAAATCTAATCCAGTTTCTCCAATTCCAATAATTTTTGAATTTTCACTAAGATGTTCAATGATTTGTTTTGAAGTAATAATATTTGTAGAGCTTTCATGAGGATGAATTCCAATAGTACCATATATCATCTCATCCCGATTAATTAATTCCTTTACTCTAGCAAAACTTTCAAAGGATGTTGATATAGTTAATAATTTTTCTATACCTACATCTTTAGATCTTTGTAGCACGTTTGATAAGTCACTTAGTAATGGTTCGTGATCTAGATGACAATGTGAATCAATCATTTTTTTTCTCTATTTTTTTAAAAAGTATATCTATTTTATTTAATTTTTTACCTTTTATTAAATATTCATTATCCGAAATTGAGTTCAATTCTACTTTTTTTTCTTCAATATCAAAAATATTTAACACCTTTAAAGACGATTCTGGAATAATTGGGTACATTAAAAAACTTATTTTTCTTACAATTTCTAAGGTTGTGTAAACAATAGTATTTAATCTAATTTTATCATCCTTTTTTTTCCATGGCTCTTGATCATTGAAATATTTATTAGCTTCAAAAAGAGAATTAACAATATAATCAATGTAAAAATTGATATTTTGATTGTCAATTTTAAATCTAATATTATCTAAATTATCTTTAAACTTATTTAGTATTAATAAATCTTCATCTTGAAACTTAATCTTTAATGGAACTTTCCCATCACAATTTTTATTTGCAAAAGCAGTCACACGTTGACATAAATTTCCATAATTATTAGCTAAATCACTATTTATACAATCTTCTAGTCTTTCTTGAGATATATTTCCGTCATTTCCAAAAGAAACTTCTTTAATTAAATAGTATCTTAATGGATCTAAACCATACTCTTTAACAATCTCTAATGGATCTAGTATATTTCCCTTCGATTTAGACATTTTTTCTTCCCCTGATAATATCCATCCATGACCATAAACTCTCTTTGGTAAGTCAATTTTTGCTGCTAATAAGAAAGCAGGCCAATACACAGCATGGAATCTAAGTATATCTTTTCCAATTAAATGTATTGTGGCTGGCCAAAATTTTTTAAATAAATCATCATCTTTATTTGGAAAATTTAATGCACTTAAATAATTTGTGAGAGCATCAAGCCAAACGTATATTACATGATTTTTATTATTTGGAACAGGTATACCCCATGAAAAACTTTTCCTGCTAACAGAAAGATCTTTAAGACCACTTTTTACAAAGCTAATAACTTCATTTTTTTTAGACTCTGGAGAAATAAAATCTGGATTAGCTTTATAATACTCTAATAAAGGTTTTTCCCATTTTGAAAGTCTAAAAAAAAAGGATTCTTCCTCAATCCATTCAACAGGAGATTTTGAAGATATAGCAATTTTATTTCCATTTACTTCTTCAATTTCATCTTCGTTATAAAAAGCTTCATCTGATACTGAATACCAACCAGAATAATTTGATAAGTATATATCATCATTTTTTTCAAGTTCACTCCAAAGATGTTGGACTGTTTTTTTATGTCTCTTTTCTGTAGTTCTTATAAAATCAGTATTTGATAAATTTAAAGTATCTGAAAGATCTCTAAAAGTTTTACTAATCTCATCACAAAATATTTGGGGCTCCTTCCCTGCTTTTTCTGCAGATCGTTGAATTTTTAAACCATGTTCATCGGTACCAGTTAAAAAATTTACGTTAAAACCATCTATTCTTTTAAATCTGGCAAAAAAATCAGCAATAATACTTGAGTAAGCGTGGCCCATATGAGGTTTGGCAGAGGGATAATAAATTGGAGTAGTTATATAAAAATTTTTATCCATTTAACACTGAGTCTTTAAATTCCATTAATAAAGTTTCTTCATCTAAATTGAATCTTTTTGTATAAGATATTTTTTCTAAAAAATAACTATATTTTTTATCTATTTTCTCATTATATGTTAGATTAATTTTTCTGAAATAAAATTCAATTAAATCAAAAAACATGTATTTAAATGAATTTTCTTTTTTAAAATGGTTTTCATTAATAATAATTTCAAGTAATTCTTTTAAATTAAGTTTATATAAATCGTAATTATTTTTCTTTCCCAGCTCAATTAAATTATAGATATAACCAGGAGTTAAATAATAATGCAATAAATCATTATTAATTGTTTCATGTAATTTATTGTTAAGTAATTTATTTGCAACATTAAGACATTCATTATTATTTAAATTAATCTTAAAATTAATACATCTAGATAATAAAGTTGATAAAACTTTTTTATTGTTATTGATTAAAACAAAATAAATATTTTTGTTGGGTTCTTCTAAAATTTTTAACAATGCATTAATTGAGTTTTTATTTAAGTACTCAATATTATCAATTAAAACAAATCTTGGTTTTTCATTAAATGAGGATTTATTTAAGTTATTAATCAATTCTCTAATTTGGTTAATATCGATTGTTTTTTTTTCACTATCAACATCTATAACAGTTAAATTGGTGTTGGATCTATTTTGAGTTAATTTAAATGAATGATTATTAGGATCTATCTCAAACTTATCATAATCATATTTAAATTTCTCTTCTTTTGATAAAATGTAATTAATTAAATGATACGCTAAAGTAGATTTTCCTAAACCTTTTTGACCACTTAACAAAATTTTAGGTGGCAATCTATCATTATCATATAGCTTAATAAATTCAGCAATGTATTTATTCAAACCAAATAATTTGGTTTGGTTTGATGGTTTAAGATTATTCATATAAGTTTATTAATCGTATTTATTATTAAAGATTTGTTTTCATCTATGTCCAAATTTGAATCTATAATTTTGTATTTTTTTTTATTTTTAGAGGCTAATTTTAAAAAACCTTTTTGTACTTTTTGATAGAATGCATTATTAAATTTATCGTATCGATTAAGAGATTTTCTTGATTTTAATCTTTTAATCATATTATTTCGATTAACTATATTTAAAAAGGTAAAATCAATTTTAAAATCTTTTATAAGATAATCATTAATTGTTTTAATTAATCTTAAATTTACTCCAAGACCATAATGTTGATAAGCAATTGTCGAGTCAACAAATCTATCAATAAGAATTACT
>QCHE01000015.1 GCA_003278065.1 Pelagibacteraceae bacterium AG-390-O04 | reverse complement strand
CTATTTTTCTGACGAAATTAGCTTTAAAAAATTAGAAACATTTATTTCTTTTTTTAAAAATAAAAAAAAAATTATTTTAACCTCAAATTCAAATATTTATTTTTTAAGCACTGGAACTGCTGGCCTAGAAAATCTTACATTATTTGATGCCTATATATTAAAACAAGATAGGCATAGAAATATTGATACTAACAATAAAAAATTTCAAGAATTTAATGACACAAATTTATTACCAGATGATATTCATGCTATTAATAAATTATATTTTGAAAATCTAGATATTCAAAAATTAAAAAGTATTAATAAAAAATTAGAAAAAATATCAAAAAAAAATAAAATTAAACTAATTTATAAACAAGATTTTCAATGTAAGATTAAAAGTCAAATTTGCTATGGGGTTTCGGAAGATGGTTTTTCTACATAATAATATGTGATAAGAGAAAAAATTATCATTAATATAATAAGAAATCCTTTTGCTTGTAAATTATTTTCAGAAAACCCTATGATTTTTTCAAAAACAATAATTGGATAATGCCAAAGATAAAGTGAATATGAGATTAATCCAATTCCAACAAGTAATTTTGTTGACAGTATCCTCTTAATTATTTCTTTATTTTGAGAGAACCATATTATCAGACAAACCCCAATAACTGGAAGCAAAGTGTAAAATGATGGATGAGTCATTTTATCATCAAAATATATAAATGAACCAATAATTAATAGTAAACCTGTGCTAGGGAGTAAGATATTGAATATTCTATTATTGCTTCTTTGATTAAAACGAATTTCAAAATATGCTAAAATTGAACCTGCCAATAACTCCCACATTCTTGTCATTAAAAAGTAAAAAGTAAATACAGGGTAATTCTTTGCTCCCCAATGTGAAAGAATAAGACTAATCATTAAAAAGATAATTAGAAAATGTAATAAGTATCTATTTAAGTATTTAAATATAAAAACCAAAAGTAAGGGAAACAAAATGTAATATTGTTCTTCTATAGATAAGGACCATGTATGTAAGAATGGTTTAAACTTTCCACTTTCAGCATTATATTGTTGTCCAATATATTCGAAAAAAAAGTTTGAACTAAAGGTAAGTGAGTAAATTATAGATTTAGAAAATTCTAATAAAGGCTCACTTAATAATAGAAAGTATGCAAAAGGAATGGACGTTAGCATTACAACTAACAGGACTGGAATTATTCTTCTTATTCTTCTCTGATAGAAATTAATGAAGTCAAATGATTTTGATATAAATAATTCTTTTAAAATAATTGAAGTAATTAAATAACCCGAGATAACAAAAAATATATCAACGCCTAGAAATCCTCCTGTGAGAAATTGACGACCAAAAATTACGATTTCTAAATGATATATAATTACTGATATAACAGCTATTGCTCTTAAACCATCTATTTCAGGTCGATAATCTATTTTCATTTAAAAAGATAATTATTAAATGTTTTTCTTTAAAACAAAATTACTTCTTTATTTTATATAAATATAGTTTTAAAAAAATTAGTAATTTTTTAGAAATTTATCAAACCCCTTAAAACTAAACTACTTTAGAAATTGAATTATTATTTATTTGTAAAGATTTATTAAATTTTAGTTTCTGATCAGCATTTAATTCAGAATATAGTTTAACCAAAAAATTATAATTCACATTCATATGACCTTCTTGAGATTTTTCAAGATTTATTAAATATTCAGAAAAATCTTCAAAAAAATAATTTATTGGTACTTTTAAATAGTTTGAAAGTTGCAATAATCTTATTGAACTAACTCCATTGGTACCTTTTTCATATTTTTGAATTTGTTGAAATGTAACATTAATTGCTTTTGCCACCTTTGTCTGAGTTAAACCTAAAGCTAATCTTCGAAGCTTAAGCTTATTACCTAAATGCTTATTAAAATTATCTTCCATTAAGACCCCTCTTAATTTTTTAAAAAACTTATTCAACTAGTTTTTATTACCTACTGCAACTATAAATTTTTTTATTTTAAGCAAAAAAAGCTGATATATAAAATATATGTCAAGCATTACTTCTCTATATATTTGAGAAATATTTGTTGAATTTATTGTTGACTATAGTATCTGGCTCAGAAAAAGTTTCGTTCTTTCACTCTTAGGATTGGCAAAAAATTCCTTTGTATCTGCTTTTTCTACTATCTTGCCTTCATCCATAAAAATCATGCAATCAGCTACTTCTTTAGCAAAGCCCATTTCGTGAGTAACAACAATCATTGTCATACCTTGTTTTGCTAAATTCACCATAACGTCAAGCACTTCTTTAATCATTTCAGGGTCTAATGCTGATGTTGGTTCATCAAAAAGCATTATTTTTGGCTCCATACATAGTGCGCGAGCTATTGCTACCCTTTGCTGTTGACCACCTGAAAGTTGACCAGGATATTTATAAGCTTGATCTAATATTTGAACCCTTTCTAAATGTTTAAGGGCTAATTCTTCAGCTTCTTTTTTCGGCATTTTTTTAACCCATATTGGAGCTAAAGTACAATTATCCAGTATTGATAAATGTGGAAATAAATTAAACTGCTGGAATACCATTCCAACTTCTGCTCTAATTTGTTCTATATTTTTTGTATCTTCAGTTAATGTTGTACCGTCAACTATAATATCACCTTCTTGGTGTTCCTCTAGTCGATTAATACATCGTATTAAAGTAGACTTGCCAGATCCCGATGGTCCACAAACCACAATTTTTTCTTTTGGCTTAACCTCTAAATTAATTTCTTTTAAAACTTGGAAATCTCCAAACCATTTATTCATATTATTTATTTGAATTATATTGTCAGACATAATTTTATCGATCAGTTTTATATTTTTGTTCTAAATTATAACTATATTTACTCATTGCATAACAAATAATCCAGAAGATTATTGCAGCAAATACATAGCCTTCCATAGCAAAACCTAACCATTCTGGATTAGTTTTAGCTAAATTTAACATTCCTACTATTTCTAGGAGACCAACTACAAAAATTAAAGGCGTATCTTTTACTAAAGCTAAAAAAGTATTGGCAATTCCTGGTATAACTAATTTTAAAGCTTGAGGTAAAATTACAAATATATGCATTCTCCAATACCCCATACCTAAGGATTTTGCTGCTTCGTACTGTCCTCTAGGAAGTGCTTGAAGTCCACCTCTGATAACTTCGGCAACATATGCTGCCTCAAATAATGAAATGGCTATTATACATCTAACCAATTTATCTATAAAAAAATCTGCAGGCAAAAACATAGGAAACATTACAGCTGACATAAATAAAACTGTGATTAATGGAACACCTCTCCAAAATTCTATAAAACCTATAGATATATATCTAATTAAAGGGAAGCCTGATCTTCTACCTAATGCAAAAGCCATTCCTATTGGGAAACAAAAAATTAAACAGAAAAATGAAATTATGAAAGTTAAAGATAATCCACCCCAAGCACCAGTTTCTACCCAGTTTAATCCATCTAGTTTTCCTAGTTCAATTAATTCTTCATAAAAAATGAAGTATTTTAATAGAATATACAAAGCTAGAGGGACAATTAAAAAATAATAAAACTTTAATTTACTAGGAATAAAAAAACCAACAATAATAGATAAAATTGCAGCAATTATTCCATATGAAAAATCAAAAAAAACTGGACCACCTGAAATAAAGAAAAAGATGAATAAAAAAGCAATAAAAGGATAAATTACAACATAGTAAAGTGTTAAATATTTTTTAAATTTGTCTGTTGCAAAATATCCAACTGATCCAAGTAAAGCCAAAGCTATAAATGATAAATTTATTCTCCATTGTTCTCCATTTGGATACATTCCATACATAAATCTTCTCATCCAAACTTTAATATATGTCCAGCAAGCTCCTGAACCTGTACAAACATCTTTAGAGTCTCCTGCAAAACTAGCATCAATAAAAAACCAACTTAATATAGGTGGAATTGACTTTAAAATTATAAATATAATTAATAGGGATAAAACAGCGTTAAAGTTATTAGTATTTATATGTTTATTTAATAGATCTAATTGTTTAATTCCACTTAACTCAATTCTTATGAAATAAAGTCCAATGAAGCCTAATATCAGCGGCAATAAAAAACTTAAAAAACCTGGTAAAAAACCAGTAATATTTAGGCTAAAAAAAGAATTTAATAAAACATCTAAAACACTAATTAAAAATAAAAAAGAACCTAAATACAAAAAAGTATAAAGATTAGATTTATCAGGCTTTAAAAAGTTAATTTTAGACATTATTTTTCCTGTATTGCTATTTTTCTATTATACCAATTCATTAGTATTGAAATTGAAATACTCAATGATAGATAAGTAAACATAGTAATAGATACAATTTCAATTGCTTTACCAGTTTGCATCAATGCGGTTCCGGCAAAAACTAGTACTAAATCAGGATAGGCTATAGCAGCTGCCAATGAAGAATTTTTGGTTAAATTCAGATATTGATTTGTTGTTGGCGGTATTATTATTCTTAGAGCTTGAGGCATTACTACTAACTTCAAAACTTGATTAGGAGTTAACCCAATTGATGCTGCAGCTTCTTTTTGGCCTTTACCAACTCCTTGAATTCCTGCTCTCACACATTCAGCTATAAAAGTTGCTGTGTATAAGGACAAGGATAATGCCAAAGCAATTAATTCAGGTGGCAAACTTACACCTCCTTCATAAATAAATGATGTTGTTGCTAACTGTTTTAAAACAGGAACTTCAAATGAAAGTCTCACACCTCCAATCAAAAAACTTAAAAGAGGTAAAATAAAAATTAATCCTATTGATATTAATAAAACTGGGGTTTGTTTACCCTTGGTTTCTTGTAACTTTTTTGCATGAATACGAATAATAATTATTGCAATAATAGCTGCGACTACTGAATAAAAGAAAACATTAAAATTTTGCCAAATGAAAGCTGGAACATATAAACCCTTTATTGTTAAGAATGAAATTCCAAACATTGCTTCAGCATCCTGTGGAAGTGGTAACGCTCTTAATGCAGCAAAATACCAAAAAAATATTTGTAGTAATAATGGAATATTTCTAAAAAATTCTACGTAAAATGCTGCAAACTTATTAATTAAATAATTTGGAGATAATCTTGCAATTCCAACTATTACACCAAGTATTGTGGCCAAAATAATTCCAATAACTGATACAAGAATAGTATTTAATAAACCAACTAAATATGCTCTAAAATAAGAGTGAGATCCATCATATTCAATTAAAGAAAATTGAACGTCAAACGAAGACTCTTGTGATAAAAATCCATAACCAAAATCAATACCCCTGCTTTCCATATTGACCTGAGCGTTATAAGTAAAAAAACCAAAGACAAGAACAACAGCTAAAACTGTCATTAATTGTGGGCCTATATCTTTAAGTTTAAAATTCACTGTGAGGATAATATATGAATTTATAAAAAAAGGGCTAGAAAAATCTAGCCCTTTTTATGTAATTTATAACTTAAATTATCTTGATGGTGGAACGTATAATATACCACCTTTAGTCCATAATTCATTTGGACCTCTGTCTGGTAAAATACCAGTGTCAGCTATATTTCTCTTATAACTTTCACCATAATTTCCAACTTGTTTGATAATTCTTAAGTTCCACTCATTATCTAAACCGAATGCTGCACCCATTTCACCTTCAGCACCAACAAGTCTTTTGATTTGTGGATTGTCTGAAGTTTTCATTGAGTCTGCATTAGCTGACGTAATACCGTATTCTTCTGCTTCGATCATAGTGTTCAAAGACCATCTTACGATATCTTCCCATACTGAGTCACCTTGTCTAACAACTGGTCCTAAAGGTTCTTTAGAAATAGTTTCTGGTAGAACAATGTGTTCATCAGGGTTTTTCATCTTAGTTCTTTGAGCAGCTAAACCAGATTTATCAGTAGTGTAAGTATCACATCTACCAGCATCGTAAGCAGCTACAACTTCATCAGCTTTTTCAAAAGCAACCGGCTCATAAGAAATTCCTCTAGAATTAAAGAAGTCTCTCATGTTTAACTCAGTTGTTGTACCAATATTTGTACAAGCTGAGATACCATTTTTGAATTGGCTTGTTGAAGTAATACCTGAACTTTTTCTTACCATGAAACCTTGTCCATCATAAAAGTTTACTCCTACGAAAGTAAGTCCGATATCAGCATCTCTAGAAAGAGTCCAAGTTGTGTTTCTTGATAAGATATCAATCTCACCAGAAGTTAAAGCTGTAAATCTTTCTTTAGCACTTAGTGGTGTAAACTTAACTTTGTTTGCATCACCTAGTACTGCAGCAGCTACCGCTCTACATACATCAACGTCAACACCAGTCCAATTTCCTGCAGCGTCAGCATTAGAAAATCCTGGAAGACCTTGAGATACTCCACATCTTACAAAACCCTTTTTTTGAGTGTTTTTAAGTGTTTTAGATTTTTTAGCAGCCATAGTCTCTGTTGTAAAAGTGAACAACACAGCTACCATAGCAACTAAAGAAGTTAATTGTTTTAAGTATTTAAACATATTTCTTCCTATTGTTTATTTATTTGTTAACAAATAATTCAAAACAGTGTTTTGAATATCCTTAATTTAACCATGTTAAAAAACTCTCTTCAAGAAAAAATTAGATGAATAAAGTAATTTAACAGATTCTAGTCAAGCAAATTATTCAATAGAAAATATATTGAAAAGTGACAATAATGGCGCGCCCTGGAGGATTCGAACCTCCGACCCTCGGTTTAGAAAACCGATGCTCTATCCAGCTGAGCTAAGGGCGCAATATTTAGAAGTATACGTATACAATAATAACCTAATTTTTAAAAAGAAATTTTTTAATAAGAAGTAGAATTGTTAACAATTCAATTCTGCCTACAATCATAAAGAAAATAAGAGTATATTTTGTTAAAAAATTAAGATTATTAAAACTAAATTCAGCTAAACCATAAATTGAAGAGTTTACAGTATTCATTAAAGTTAAAATTGATAATTTAAATGCACTTTCAAATTCGATATCTCCCAATGTGAGCAAACATGTTAAAATTAAAAAAGAGAGAACGAAAATTAAAACAGTTAAAAAATATTTATTAATTTCGTAAAAATCAAAATTTATTTTAGTAAATATAAGTTTATTCATAAAAACATTTTTTGGTTTGCTAAATGATAAAATTTGATTAATTGAGTATTTGAATAATGAATAAATTTTGACAAATCGTAAACCTGAACTAGTAGAAAAGAAAGAACCTCCAATAATCACTAAAATCAAAAATACAAAAGTTAAATTTGATTGATCTAATTCAAGAGAAAAACCGATATTTGAAATACTGCTTGATACAGATAATAAACTTAAAGAAAAATCATTATTAAAACTAAAGAAAAGAAAAAAAATACTTATTACAACTATGTAATATATAATTAAGTGTAAATCTTCATAAAAAAAATTAATATTTTTATTTTTTGAAAAAATAAGATTATATCCAAAAAAAATACTGAAAAATGATGTCAACATTAGTAAAGATAAAATAATTATCTGAGAATTTTCTTTGATAATGTTTGAAAGATCATTAACTGGTAAAAATCCGCCTGAAGATATCAGTGTAAATGCTAAATTTAATGAGTCAAAAGTTCTAACAGAAAAAATGTTTAAAATTATAAAAATTAAAAGTGTAAGACTGGAATATAATAAGAAAATTTTGATTGCTTGTTTTACTATTTCTGAGCTATTAAAAGAAATATAATTAGTTAAAGTTTTTTTAAAACTTTCATCGTATATATCTATTAAGAAAATAATTGAAAAAAGAAAATAAAGTCCTCCAATCCATTGAATTGAGGATCTCCATAAAATTAAACTTTGATCAATATGTTTTATATTTTCAAAGATAGTAAATCCAGTTGAAGTAAAACCTGAGATTGACTCAAAAAATGAATTTAAAAAAGTAAGATTATATATACTAAGATAAAATGGAATTGATAAGATTATGGGTATAAATAAATAACCAAAGAAAACAGTAAATATCTTATTATATATATTTGGCTTTTTTTCTTGAAGTTTAAACCTATAAAAAAATATTGCTAAAATTAAAGATATTATTAAGCTAAAATAATAAGTATTTAAATTAAGATATAAATTTAGATAATAAGAATAAATTAAATTAAAAAATGATAAAACTGAAATTAGTCCAAAAAAAAAACTTAAATATCTTAATTGTAAAATAAACATTTAATTAAACTGAACTTAATCTAAAAATATTTTCTACATACGAAATAGAGTCTTTTTTAGCTATAAAAACTACTTGATCATCTTTTTTAAACACAAAATCTGATCTAGGAATAATAACTTTTTCATCTCTTAACACCGCACCTATTCTAATTTCTTCAGGAAGATTAGAATTTTTTAACTCTTTATTAATTAACTCAGATGTTTCTATTATTTCTGCTTCTATTACCTCATATTCACCGTTAGAAATAGTATATGCATTTTCAATAGTTCCTTTATGAATATGTTTTAAAATACTTGAAACTGTATTCATCCGTGGATCTATTAAGTCGTCAATTTTAAGCGATGATTGTAATAAAGAATAATTTGGTTTATTTATTAATGCCATTGTTCTTTTATCATCAATTTCTTTTTGGTCTTTTGCAAATTTTTCAACAAGAACGCTTACCATCAAATTATCCTCGTCATCATTGGTAAGTGCTAGCACTGTTTCAGATTCATCTAAATTAGCTTCTGTTAAAACTTCTTCATCTAATCCATTACCATTTATTACTATTGTATCATTTAATTCTTTAGCTAAATATTCAGCTCTATCTTTATTTTTTTCTACAATTTTTACTCTTACTGTTTCTAGTGTGTCTTCAATATTTTTTGCAAGATTGAAACCTATATTTCCACCTCCAATAATTAAGATTTTTTTTGATATTTTTTCCTCATGACCAAATGCTTTTAAAGTTTCAGCCATTTGAGATGAGTTTATAATTACATAAATCTTATCATTTTTTTCAACTGAATCAGTTTTTTTTGGAATAAAAAATTTATCATCTCTGTTTATACCAATTACATTAGCTTTAAGATTTGGGTATTTTTTTGTAAGTTCATTAAATTTAATATTTATTGACTCACAATTTTCTTTAATAAGAATTTCTAACAATCTAATTTTATTATTCGCAAAAGGAACACTATCTAAAGCTCCAGGTGCTTCTAATTTTCTTTGTATAGATTTAGCTATTTCAATCTCAGGCGAAATAATTACATCTATAGGTAAGTTTTCTTTACTGTAAACTCTAGTAAATTTTGGATTTAGATAATCTTGAGATCTTATTCTAGCTATTTTTTTTTGTATATTGAAAATTGAAAAAGCTATTTGACAAATTAACATATTAATCTCATCATTTCTAGTTACTGCTATAATCATATCGGTCTCAGATGCATTTGCTTTCTCAAGAATAGATGGATATGTTGCTTTTCCAACTATTGCCTTAACATCTAAACTATCATTAATTTTTTGTATATCTTCACTAGATTGATCAATAACTGTAATAGAATGACCCTGCTCGCTAAGCAACTTTGCAATAGTAAAGCCTACTCTTCCAGCACCACAAATAATAATATTCATCTTAATTAAATTCTTTTATTCCTAACCCTTTTAATTTTCTATGGAGAGCGCTTCTCTCCATACCAACAAAATTTGCAGTTTTTGATATATTTCCATTAAATTTTTTTAATTGGATAGTTAAATACTCCTTTTCAAATTTTTCTCTAGCCTCTTTTAAAGGTATAGATAAGCTATTTTCAGTGATTTTATCGTTAAATTTTTCAACTTTTAAGGATTCTTTAACAATAATAGATATTTTATCTTTTGTATCGGGTTGTAGTATAGCTATTCTTTCAATCAAATTTCTTAATTCTCGAACGTTTCCTTGCCAATTATGATTTAAAATATAACTATCATTTTCATCAATTTCTAACTCTTTAATATTATAGGTTTCAGAAATTTTTTTTGAAAAGTATTTAATTAATAATGGAATATCTGAAACTCTTTCATTTAATGATTTAATATTAATTTCAAAAACATTTAATCTATGATATAAGTCCTCTCTAAAGTTTCCGATTTTAACTTCTTCTTTTAAATTTTTACTTGATGAACATATTAATCTTACATTAACATTAATATCATTATTACCATTTAATCTTTTAAATTTTTGATCAGTCAAAACTCTTAAAATTTTAGATTGTATATCTAATGGTATTTCAGAAACCTGGTCAATAAGTAACGTTCCTTCATTTGCTTTTTCCAAAGCTCCATATGAAATTGAACCGTTTTCTTTTTCTTCACCAAATAATTCTAGTTCATATTTATTTCCATCTAATAACGCACCATTCAAAATTATAAATGGTTTATTATTTCTTTTTGATCTTTTATGAATTTTTCGAGCTATTAATTCCTTACCAGAACCAGAAGGACCGTTTATCAAAATTCTACTTTCAGTGATTGCTATCTTTTCTATTTGATCTCTTATTGTAGAAATATTTTTACTATCTCCAATTAGTTCATATGAGTAAAATAATTTATTTTCATAATCTTTATTTTGATATTTTAGATTTAAATTTTCAACAGCTCTTCTTATAAAATTTAATAATCTCGTTTGATCAAAAGGTTTTTCAATAAATTCAAATGCTCCATATTTTAATGCATTAATTGCCATTTCAATATCAGCGTGTCCTGTGATTATTATCACAGGTACATCTTTGTTTTTTGATTTAATATGTTTTAAAAGTTCAATCCCATCATTATCACCTTTATCAAGCTTAACATCTAAAATTGCAACATCAGGCATTTTTTTATCAATTTCAGAAAGTGCTTGATTATAATTTGCAGCTATTCTTGTTTTATAACCTGCATCAATAATTAGTTCATTGAGAATATTTCTTATATCAACATTATCGTCTACTATTAAAATTTCAATTGCCATTTAATTTAAAATTAATTTCTACTTTAGCTCCATCTGGAATGTTATAAAAATTTAGATCACCATTATGATCATTTATAATTTTATTTACTATTGACAGTCCTAAACCTGTACCATTTTTTTTTGTAGTAAAATAAGGGTTCAATATATTTTTAATATTTCCTTTAATTTTACCTAATCCTTCACCATTATCAATTAATGTGAATTTAATATGGTCATTATTTTGATCAATTTCAATTGAAATTTTCTTTTGAAAATTAGGGCCTTTTGTAGTTTTTTGCTGAATACTTTCTATTGAATTTTTGATTAAATTTAAAAAAACTCTTCCTATTTGTTCTTTGTCACAATTAAATATAATCTTTTCGTTATTGCTAGATAAATTAATTTTAATTTCATTATCTATGTCAGATAGCAATTTGATATTTTCATTTAAAATTTTTAATAAATCATTATCTTTTAAAATTGGTTTTGGCATTCGCGCAAAATCAGAAAATTCATTAACTAAATTTTCAATCTGTTTAATTTGATTATTTATAATTTTTAAATTTTCTTTAAAATTATCTTTATTTTCATCTGAAACTTCATTTAAATATTTACTCTTTATTCTATCAATAGTCAGCTGGATAGGTGTGAGAGGATTTTTAATCTCATGAGCAAGTTTTCTTGCTAAATTTTCCCATGCTTCATGTCTTTCATTTATAATCAATTTTTCTTGCTGACTTTTTAATTTATCTGTCATTAAATTAAAATTTTTATTCAAAATTTCCATATCTTTATCTGTTTTAATTTCAGGAACTTTGGTGTTTAAATCACCTTGACCAATAGCAGTTGATGCTAAAATAAGATTATTGATTGATCTAAAAAATCTTGATGAAAAACGTATTGCAATTGTTATTGATATAAAAAGTAATAAAGAAACTATAATTATATAGATTAATGCAAAGGATATTTTAATTCCGGTACTTCTTTCTTCAACAGTGTAATAAAAACTAATTGCTTCTTGAGACTCAGTTAAATAACTTGAAATATCTTTATCTAAAAATTTAACTACATATAAAAATCTATTTTCAAAAGATTGTAATCTCATAATTGCTGCTGAGATATTTGTGGGAGCATTAATTATTTTAAGAGGACGATCATCATCTAATACAAGATTTAAAGCTTTATCTACTGGTGCTATATATTTTTTATTATCTTCTGAAGAAAATAACAATTCTTTTTCTTTGTTTATAATGTGTATTTCATCTACATCTCTAATTAATTTTTGTGTTCTCAAAAATCTTAAATATTCATTAGTATTGTCATTAAGAAATTTTGCACTTTTATTTGTATCAAAAGCTATCAGAACTATGTCTGCTTCAATTTTATTTCTTACATCTTGAATATAACTTTTGGCTAATTCATAAGAATTATTTACAACTGTAGTAACTTTTTTATCAAAATATTTTTCTAATGCGAAAGAAAATAGAAATAGAGAAAATACCGAGATTAGTATTGACGGGATTAAGGTAAATAATGAAAAATAAGTTATATATCTTTTGTTTGAAGATAAACCATCCTTATCAATATCATTTTTAATTGATTTTTTTATTTCTAAGAAAATAAGTACAAATAATAAAAAAAGTAAAAAAATATTTAAAATTAGTAAATATTGTAAATTATCTTGATTTAACTCAATAAAACTTCTGTCAATGAAGGTTAAAAATGTTAAAAAACCTAAAAATAGTGTGATACTAGATACGATAATAATGAATATATTTTTTCTCAAAAATTCAAACATGATTTAGAATTATATCATTAAAATAAATGAACAACTATTTTGTAATTCTAGCTGCTGGTAAAAGTAAGAGATTTCATAAAAAAATTGCCAAACAATTCTATAAATACAAAAATAAAGATATTATTGATCATTCATTTGAAAAATCTATTAATTCTAAGCTTTTTAAGAAGATATTAATCGTTACTAATAATCTCAATCATTTTAAGAAGAAAAAATATCCTAAATTAATAAAAATTATTAAAGGTGGTAAAGAAAGATCGGACTCTTCTTTAAAAGCATTAAAATATCTTAAAAGATATAAACCTAAAAATGTATTTATACATGATGCGGCTAGACCTGATTTTTCGATAAAATTACTTAAGAATATAGAAAAACATTTAAAAAAAAATAAAGCTGTAATTCCTGTCATTCCCTCAAAAGACTCAATTAAATATAAAATTAAGACGCAAATATTTAATCTTGATAGAAAAAATTCTTTTTTAACACAAACACCCCAAGCTTTCAGGTTCAAAGAATTATATAATTTAGCAATAAAACAAAAAAACAAAATTACTGATGAAGCAACGCTTTTTATAAACCAAGATTATAAAATAAAGTTTATACCAGGGGAAAATCAAAATAATAAAATTACATATTTTAATGATATAAAAAGTTCAAAAACTTTTTTTGGTATAGGATTCGACATTCATAAATTGGTTATAAATAAAAAACTTTATCTTGGAGGAATTAAGATCCCTTTTCATTCAGGTCTTGAAGGACATTCCGATGGTGATGTAATTTTACATGCTATTACTGATGCAATTTTAGGAGCAACTAGAAAAAAAGATATTGGTACTTATTTTCCAAACACAAAAAAATTTAAGAATATAAAATCATCCAAAATATTAAAACCTATTATAGACAATTTAAATAGATCTAATTTTTCTATTAATAATCTCGATATAAATCTAATTTGTGAACAGCCTAGAGTTTCAAAATATCGAGAAAAAATAATCAATTCAATATCTAAATTAATGAATTTAAATAAAGATAAAATTAATCTTAAAGGGAAAACAGTAGAAAAATTAGGTTTAATAGGTAAAGAAAAAGCAATAGCTTGTGAAGTAATAATTTCAATTACAAAATATGATTAAAACTTTAAATACATTGTTTGTTACTATGTTTGGCTTAGGAAAAATTCCAAAAATTCCAGGTACTATTGGTTCTTTAGCTACCGTAATTATACTTTATATTTTTTTTCATGTGTTAGATTTATCTTCAAATGTCATTTTATTGGGTCTAATAATAATTTTTGTTTTTTCATTTTCTGCAGTTGCTTTACATATTAAAGATAATGAAAATAAAGATCCAAAAGAAATAGTTATTGATGAATTGATTGGTCAATCTATACCCATATATTTATATGAGATTTCACATGGTTCAGAAAAACTACCAGATGAGGCAATAATTTTTTATGGTGTTTGCTTTGTTTTATTTAGATTTTTTGATATCGCAAAACCATTCCCTGTAAGTTTTTTTGATAAAAACTTCAAAAATAGTTTTGGTGTAATTATGGATGATATTTGTGCAGGATTTTATGTTGTTTTATCTTTAATTTGTTTTATGGTTTTAAGTAGTTATTTAATATAATGAAATCTTTAATAATATTATTAACTAAGAAAAAACTTAAAATTTCATTTGTTGAGTCCTGCACAGGAGGATTATTAACCAGTACTGTTACTTCAATTAGTGGTGCATCAAAAATATTTAATTTAGGATTAATCACATATTCTAATCAAGCAAAAATTAAAATTTTGAAAATAAATAAAAGCATCATTAGGAAATATGGTGCTGTAAGTCATGAATGTTGTTTTGCGATGGTAAATAATCTATCTAAAATTTCAAAGGCTAACATTAATGTTTCAATAACTGGTATTGCAGGTCCAAAAGGTGGATCTAAAAATAAGCCAGTTGGTTTAGTTTATATTGGAGTAAAAAAAGGTAATAAAACACAAATAAATAAGTGTTTATTCAAAAATAAAAAAAGATCTTCAATACAAAAAGCTGCTGTTAAAAAAGCGTTAGATTTAGTTCTTAAAGTTGCCAAATAACTCTTCAGCTCTTTTTTGAAAAGCATCAGCTATTTTTTCTAATCCAAATTGAAAAGATACAATCATTAATGAATTTAAAAATTTATTCTTGATTTCAAAATCAATATCAAAAGTTACTTCGGTAATACCTTTTTTTTTATCAGAAAATATCCAATTATTTGATAAATGATTTAAAGGGCCATCTATGTTTTTTACATTAATAGTGTCATTTTTTTTGTTAAAAACCACATCACTTTTATAAGTATCTTTAAAAGGACCTTTGCCAATCGTTAGATCGGCTATTATCTTTTTTAAATTATTTTCGTCATTAACTTTATAAATTTTTGCATTATAGCAAAAAGGAACAAATTCAGGATATTTTTCGATATCAAGGACTAAATTAATTAAATCCTCTTTTTTACATTTAATTAACCTCTTTACAGAAGCTTTTGGCATTAATTTATATTTAATCTATTTTTTTGAAGCTTAGCAAAATCTTCATCTGCATGATATGAAGATCTTGTTAATGGTGATGATGAAACCAAAAGAAAACCTTTTGATTTAGAAATAAGTTCTAATTCTTTAAATTCATCTGGATGATAATATCTTTCAAGTGGATGATGTTTTACAGAAGGCTGAAGATATTGACCAATTGTTAAAAAATCAACATTAGCAGACCTTAAGTCATCCATTACTTGAATGATTTCATCATGTTCTTCTCCTAAACCAACCATTATACCAGATTTCGTAAAAATTTTTTTGTTATTTTCTTTTGCTTTCTTTAATAATTCAAGTGAAGCAAAATATCGTGCTCCTGGTCTTACTTTTACGTAAAGTCGTGGGACAGTTTCTATATTATGATTAAACACATCTGGATTAGCTTCTAAAATTTTTTTATAAGAGTCACCTTTTCTCAAAAAATCTGGGGTTAAAACTTCAATCGTAGTATTTGGATTTTTTCTTCTTGTGGTCTCTATTACTTTTTTAAAATGATTTGAACCACCATCAATCAAATCATCTCTATCAACAGAAGTTATAACTACATGTTTTAATGAAAGTTTATTTACTGCATTTGCAATTTTAATATCCTCATAAGGATCTAATTTTTCAGGTTTTCCAGTTTTTACATCACAAAAAGCACAAGCTCTTGTGCATGTATCACCCATAATCATAAATGTTGCATGTCTTTTACTCCAACACTCTGTAATATTTGGACAGTTCGCTTCTTGGCATACAGTAACTAAATTACTTTTGTTGACAACAGTTTTTGTAAGAAAAAACTCTCTGCTATTAATAAGTTTTGATCTAATCCAATTAGGTTTTTTTTTTATTGGACTAATTGGATTTTTTACTTTTTCTGGGTGTCGAGGTCTAATTTTGTGTGTCATTATTTTGTATTATATAAATTTTTTCATTTTCATTTGCAAAAATAAATCTCTCTCTAATTAAAGTTTCGATATAATCAAGGTCAAGATTGTCACTTAATAATGAATTTCTATAATCCAAGTCCTTAATTTGATTTATTAATTGAAGCTCCTCAATTTTAAGAGTTTTTAAAAAATTTTTTTTTTCAAAATAGGAAATTAATCCTCTTTCACCAGATAAAAGATTGAAAGTGATATATATAACTAAAAAAGTGGATATGAGTAAAAAATAGTTATTTTTTATTCTTTTAAGCATTAATGAATCTTATTCATTCTAGCTTGTTTTCCAAGTTCTTCTTCTATACGTATTAATTGATTATATTTTGCTACTCTTTCGGACCTAGATAAAGATCCTGTTTTTATCTGATTTGAATTAGTTCCAACTGCTAAATCAGCAATGAATGTATCCTCACTATCTCCTGATCTGTGGGAAATTATTGTTTTAAATCCAATTATTTGAGCAAATTTAATCACTTCAAGTGTTTCTGAAACAGTGCCTATTTGATTGAGTTTTATTAAAATTGCATTAGAGGATAAATTTAAAAAACCTTTTTTAAGTCTTTCCAAATTTGTGACATAAAGATCATCACCAACAATTTGTATATCATTAGTTGATTTCATCAATTTATTCCAAGAAATCCAATCATTTTCTGCAAATGGGTCTTCAATTGATTTTATTTTATACTTTTTAATAATCTTTTTATATTCTTCAATTGATTTATCTACAGACAATAAATTTTTTGAGTGAATTGAATATTTATTTTTTTTAACAAGCTCGTTTGCAGCTACATCCAAACATATAGAAACGTCTTTTCCATTAATAAATCCTGATTTTGTAATAGCAGATTGTATCAAATCTAGTGCCTGATTATTACTATTTATCATTGGTGCAAAGCCGCCTTCATCACCTACTGATGTGGATAAGCCTTTATTTTTAATTAATTTACTTAAATTTTTTATAATTAAAAAACATATTCTCATCGCATCTGAAAAACTTTTTGCTCTATCAGGCCTGATCATAAACTCTTGTATTCTTAATCCATTGTTAGCATGTACTCCCCCATTGATTATATTCATCAAAGGATAAGGTAGTCTAAAATTTTTTTTAATTAAAAAAGTTTTATATAATGGTATTTTTTTTACTTTGGCTGAAAGTTTTTTTACAGCCATTGAAACAGCCAAAATTGAATTGGCACCTAATTTTGTTTTTTGTTTAGTACCATCTAAATTTATCATTAAAGCATCTATTCTTTCTTGATTATGAACATTTTGACCTTTTAAACTATTTGATATTTTTATGTTTACTAATCTGATAGCTCCAAGAACACTTTTCCCTAGATATTTTTTATTTTTTTTATCTCTTTTTTCGAAAGCTTCATATGTTCCAGTCGAAGCCCCAGATGGACAAATAGCTTTTGCACTATTATTTTTTACATAGACTTCTGCTTCAACAGTTGGATTACCCCTACTATCATAAACTTGACGAGCTTTTACTTTTACAATTTTACTCACTAATTTTTTATTAAGCTATCTATATCAGTTAGTTGTTTTAATAAATTTTCTAACTTATCTAATGGAATCATATTTGGTCCATCTGATGGAGCATTATCTGGATCTTGGTGTGTTTCAATAAATACCCCTGCTACACCAACTGCTACTGCTGCTCTAGATAAATATTCTACAAATTCTCTTTGACCCCCACTTTTTTCTCCTAGTCCTCCAGGTTGTTGAACTGAATGAGTTGCGTCAAAAATCACTGGATAACCATCTTTTGCCATTATTGGTAATGCTCTCATGTCAGATACTAAAGTGTTGTAACCAAAACTTGCTCCTCTCTCTGTTACTAAAATATTTTTGTTTCCTGATTCAGAAATTTTTTTAGTCACATTCACCATATCCCATGGTGCTAAAAATTGTCCTTTTTTTACATTAATAATTTTATTAGTTTTTGCTGCAGCTACTAATAAGTCTGTTTGTCTACATAAAAAAGCAGGGATTTGTAAAACATCGACATGGTTTGCAACAATAGAGCATTGCTCAATGTTGTGTATGTCAGTTAATATTGGAACATTTAATTCTTTCTTAATCTTATCAAATATCGGAAGTGAAGCATCTAAACCGGCGCCACGCTTACCTTTAAGACTAGTTCTATTAGCTTTATCAAATGATGTTTTGTATATAAAACCTAGGCCAAATTTCTTTGAAATTTCCTGTATTTTTCCAGCCATATCCATTGCATGTTGTTCAGATTCGAGTTGGCAAGGTCCGGCAATAATACAAATCTTATTATCATTTGAAATTTCTATTTTTCCACAATTTACTTTAATACTACTCATTTATGATTTTTTGATGCTTTGATAAATGATGAGAATAATGGATGCGGAGCAAAAGGTCTAGATTTAAATTCAGGATGAAATTGAACTCCTATGAACCATGGATGATTTTTGAGCTCAATTATCTCAGGCAATAAACCATTTGGAGATAACCCCGAAAAAAACATTCCTTTTTTCTCAAATTTATCTTTATAATTGATGTTTACTTCATATCTATGGCGATGTCTTTCTTTGATTACTGTTTTTCCATAAATCTTTTTAATTAAAGAATTTTCTTTTAATTTAGCTTCATAAGAACCTAGCCTCATCGTACCACCTAAATTTTTGTCTGTTCCTTTAATTCTTTTACCGTCTTTAATCCATTCATTAATTAATCCAATAATAGCTACTCCTTTTTTATCAAATTCACTAGATGTAGCTTTTTTTATTTTCAGTTTATTTCTTGCAAATTCAATGATGGCCATTTGCATCCCATAACAAATACCAAGAAATGGTATCTTATTATTTCTCGCATATTTTATTGCTGCAATTTTTCCGTCAGTTCCTCTTTTACCAAAACCTCCTGGAATCAAGATACCAGAAATATTTTTAAGTTTTTTTGATATTTCTGATACTTTTAATTTTTCAGAATCAATTCTTAATAAATTAACTTTTACATTATTTTCAATACCACCATGTGTAAGTGCCTCATCAATAGATTTATAAGCATCTTTTAATTCAACATATTTACCAATAATTGCAATATTTACCTGCTTTTTTGTTTTTAGAATAATTTTAGTTATTTTTTTCCAAGAATTTAAATTAACTGGTTTTTTTGATTTTAGTTTAAAATAATTTAAAACCTGTATATCTAGTTTTTCTTTATAAAAACTAATAGGCGCTTCATAAATAGTTCTTACATCAACTGTTTCAATTACATTTTTTATATCAACATTGCAAAACAAAGATATTTTTTTTCTATGTTCTAATGGGATTGATCTTTCAGATCTACAAATAATTATATCTGGTTGAATACCTATGCTTCTAAGTTCTTTTACAGAATGTTGTGTGGGTTTAGTTTTTATTTCATCAGAAGATTTTAAATATGGCACAAGTGTTAAATGTATAAATAATGTATTTTTTTTACCAATATCATTTGCAAATTGTCTTATCGCTTCAACAAAAGGTAAACTTTCAATATCTCCTACTATTCCTCCAATTTCACAAATAACAAAATCTTCTTTAGATGAATCATTCTTTATGAATTCTTTTATACGATCTGTAATGTGGGGAATGACCTGAACAGTTTTTCCTAGATATTGACCTTTACGTTCTTTTTTTAAAACATCATTATATATTTTGCCAGTTGTAATATTATCAGATTTTTTTGCTGAAACTCCTGAAAATCTTTCGTAGTGTCCAAGATCAAGGTCTGTTTCGGCTCCATCTTCTGTTACAAAAACTTCTCCATGTTGAAATGGGCTCATTGTACCTGGATCAACATTTAAATATGGATCTAATTTTCTCAATCTTACCTTATATCCTCTCGATTGAAGTAAATAAGCTAACGAAGCTGAAGAGAGACCTTTTCCTAGTGATGATACCACGCCGCCCGTGACAAAAATAAATCGCGCCATGGAAGTATCTTATAACTAATAAAAAAGTAATTGAAAAGTATTAATTATTATTTTCTGGAATTGTAGGTGTATCCTCAGTTTTTTCTTCAACTGTATCTAAAACTGATGATGTTGGAGCTAATTCACCTCTAGATATAATAGTTAATCCTAGGCTACAAATTATAAAAAGTGTAGCTACTATAGCAGTTGCTTTTGTCATAAAATTACCCGCTGTCTTTGAAAACATGAGGTTTTCTTGAGAAACACCTATTCCTAAAGCACCACCCTCTGATTTTTGCATTAAAACTAATAAAACTAAAATAATTGCAAATACAATGTTTAGGACTAATAAAATATTTTCCATTGTGGGTTAATTATATGTTTTTTTGATTATATCAATAAATTTTTTTGAATTTTGTGATGCTCCACCTATTAAAAAACCATCAATATTATTGATTGATTTTAATTCTTTAATATTTTTTGGATTTACTGAACCGCCATATAAAACTTTTTTGTTTCTAATTTTTTTTTTTATAAAATCTATTGTGCTAAACAAATCTTTTGATTTTGGAATAAAGCCTGTTCCAATCGACCAAACTGGCTCATAAGCAATTATAATACTGTCTTTATTCTTTATCTTATTTAAACCAAGATTAATTTGTTTATTTAAAATTTTTTTAGTAATTTTTTTTTTCTTTTCTTGTAATGTTTCACCAATACAAAAAATTACTTTAAGACCAGATTTTATTGCACTTTTAATTTTTTTATTAATCAATTTATTTGTTTCACCAGCTTGTCTATTTTCTGAATGGCCAATAATAACATATTTCGCACCCACATTTTTTAACATTCTTGAATTAATAAATCCGGTATAGGGACCAAAGTTTTCATTTTCATGACAATTTTGAGCTCCAACTAAAATTTTAGTATTTTTGAGTTTTTTGGACATTGGACGAATTAATGTAGAGGGTGGGCAATAAATTATCTTAACAAATTTATTCTTTTTAAAATTCTTAAAAAATTTTGCGACTTTATGCACTGAATTCAAAGAATTTAAACCTCCAAACATTTTCCAATTTGCAATAAAATACATATATTTATTTGTCATCTGCATTAATTTAATCTATAGCTTTGCTTTTTATAGATCAATAAATTTATAAAGTAATGATAGGAAGTTTTAGAAATTTTGCCAAAACTAAATTTGCAGGAATATTAGTTTTTATAATGATAATCCCTTTTGTTTTCTGGGGTATGGGCAGTATGTTTAGCAGTGGAAATACAAATACCATTGCAAAAATTAATAAAACAAATATTTCAACTGAGGAATTTATAGAATATCTAAATAAATCTGGAATCCCACAAGAAACGATTAAAAAAAATATAAATAATAATATTATTGAAGAGCTTCTATCTAGTTTAATTTCTACAACTTTACTCGAACTCGAGGTAAAGGATTTTAATATAATTATTTCAGAAAATACTTTACTTAAAAAGATTAAAGAAAATAAAAATTTTTTGGATGAAAATGGAGTTTTCCAAAGATTAAAATATGAAAAATTTTTACTTGAAAATAATCAATCTGCACCAGCTTTTGAATTAAGATTAAGAGGTCGTGAATTACAAAAAAATTTATTTGATTATATTGGAGCAGGAACTGTTTCTCCTAAATTTTTAATAAAAAAATATTACAGAGAAGAAAATAAAAAAGTTGAAATAGATTTTATTAATCTTCAAAAGTTTTATAAAAAAAAAGAAAATTTTACGAACCAAGAATTAATTGATTTTATAAAGGAAAATGAGGAACAATTAAAAGTTGAATATCTTAATTTTGATTATGCAATATTAAATCCTCAAAATTTGATTGGCGTAAATGAATTTAATCAATCATTTTTTGATAAAATAGATCAAATAGAAATAGATATTGCAAATGGAATTGAATTTAATTCCGTAATAGGAAATCTTAATATTAAATCAATAAATGTTTCAAATTTTAAGATTTCACCTGATACTAATGAAATAGAAAAAAAAATATTTGAATTAAAAAATAATGATTTTGATTTATTTGAGATTGGTGATGATTTTGTACTTTTTAAAATTAAAAGTAGAGACAATAGATCGCCCGATTTAAATGATAAACAGACTAAAGAAGAGATATTAAAATTATTTTTTCAAAAAAATAAATTTGATTTTAATACAAAATTATTAAAAAAAATAAATGATAAAAAATTTAATAATAATGATTTTTTAAAAATGGGAAAAGATCAAATCCAAACTACTAAATTAAATTCGATTAGAGACAATAAAAAATTTGAAATTAATGCAGTTGAAATTTTATACTCACTTCCAATAAATTCTTTTACTTTAATTAACGATGATCAAAATAATATATATCTTGCTAAAATAGTAGCATTTCAAGATGAAGAAATTAAAAAAGATGATTTAATTAAAAAATACAGTAATAAACAGAATTCCAATATTAAAAATGGTATGTTAAAATCTTACGATTTATATTTAAATGAAAAATATAAAGTAGTTTTAAATCAAAAAACAATAGAACGAGTTAAAAATTACTTTCAATGATAATTAATCGAAGCTTCAAAGATTTTAAGTTTCGACATAGAAGCAAAAAAAATCAAATTATCTATACATCTAAAAAAGTTAAAAATGATGAAGAAATCTTAAATTTAATTGATAATTTTTTAAATGAAAAAAATAGTTTCATATTTGAGTCTGTAGAAAAAGGTAAAATTAAAGGGAGATATACAATATTTGGTAAAAACCCTGATAAAATTTGGGAATTTAGAAATAAAAAATCTTATGTAATAAATAATAATAAAAAAATTAAATTAAAAGACAAACCTGAAAATATAATTGAAAAAATTATAGAAGAGTTCAAATTTGAAACACCCAATAATTTACCTAAAATATGCTCTCTAATTTCTGGTTATTTTTCTTATGACGCTATTAGATATGTCGAAAAAATTCCAAACAGTTGCAAGGATGATCTTGGTTTGCCTGATGTAAGACTTTTACGTCCAAGGACACTAGTTATTCATGATAATTTAAAAAAAGAAATATTTTATATAATCAATATTTTTAAAGATGAAAAAATAAATAATTATCAAAAAAAATTTGATGAAATTAGATCAAACCTTTTTAAACTGCTTATACAATCATCAATTAAAGATATTGGTAATAGAGTTAGTGTTAAAACTAAAAATATAAAAGTTAAATCCAATACAACTAAAAACAAATTTCTTCAAATGGTAGATAAAGCTAAAAAATACATCAAACTAGGTGATGTTTTTCAAGTTGTTTTGAGTCAAAGATTTGAAGCAACACTTACAAAAAAACCTATAGATATTTATAAAAAACTTAGAATTACTAATCCCTCACCATTTATGTTTTTCTTTAATTTTAGTGATTTTCAAATTATTGGTGCTAGTCCTGAAATATTAGTAAGATTAAGAGATGAAAAAATTACTGTAAGACCTATAGCTGGAACTAGACCACGTGGCAAAACTAAAAAAGAAGATATTTATTTCGAAAAAGATCTGCTTAATGATAAAAAGGAACTTTCAGAACATTTAATGCTTTTAGACCTAGGAAGAAATGATGCTGGTAAAGTCTCTAAAATTGATACAGTTAAAGTTACAGAAAGTTTCCTAATAGAACGATATTCACATGTTATGCATATAGTTTCAAATGTGGTTGGAAAATATAATAAAAAATTTTCAAAATTTAAATCCCTCTTAGCAGGATTTCCTGCAGGAACCGTTTCAGGTGCTCCAAAAATAAGGGCTATGGAAATTATTGATGAATTGGAAACAACTAAAAGAAAAGTTTATGCTGGGGGAATTGGATATTTTTCTGCAAATGGTGAATTTGACACTTGCATTGCTTTGAGAACTGCTGTGTCAAAAAATAATAAATTCTATGTTCAGGCTGGAGCTGGTATTGTTGCAGATAGCAAGCCATTAAAAGAATATGAGGAAACAGTGAACAAAGCGAAAGCTTTAATTAATGCATTAAAATGAAAAAAATAATTTTAATAGACAATTACGATAGTTTTACTTTTAATCTTTATCATTATTTATCCTCATTAGGAGTAAATGTTGATGTAATTAGAAATGACCAAATTACTTCAAAAGAAATATTAAAAAAAAAATATAATAAAATTGTAATCTCACCTGGACCAGGTAATCCTGATCAATCTGGTAATTGTCTTAAAATTGTAAAATCTTTATATAAAAAAATACCTATACTTGGTGTTTGTTTAGGTCATCAAATTATTGGACAGGTTTTTGGATCTAAAATTGTACAAGCAAGGATACTAATGCACGGAAAAACTAGTAAAATTATGTCTAAAAAAACTGGTATATTAAAAAGTCTTCCTAAATCTTTTGAGGCAACTCGTTATCATAGCTTAATAATTGATAAGAAATCATTATCCAAAGATCTTGAAATTACCGCTGAAACTAAAGATGGGTTAATAATGGGTATACGTCACAAAAAATATCATGTTCATGGAGTGCAATTTCATCCTGAAAGTATTAAAACTAAGTTAGGTATAAAAATTTTAAAAAACTTTATTAGAATTTAAAATTAATGAAAAAATTTATAGAAAAAATCAAAAACAAAGAAAATTTATCATTCGAGGAAAGTAAGGCCGCATTTGAATTGTTAATGGAAGGTAAAGCAGATGACCAAGAAATATTTGATTTTTTAACACTTTTATCAGCAAAGGGTGAAGCCTCAGATGAAATAGCTGGTGGTGTTTTTGTACTAAGAAATAAGTCCAAAAGAGTAAGTGTAGAAAACTGTGTTGATACGTGTGGAACTGGTGGAGATGGCATGAATACACTTAATATATCAACGGCCTCAGCATTATTACTTTCAAGTATGAATGTTAAAGTAGCGAAGCACGGTAATAAAGCTGTATCTTCTAAGTGTGGGTCAGGTGATGTTTTAGAGGCTTTAAATATCAAAATAAATCTAGAACCAAATGATATTGAAAGTCAAATTGATAAAAATAATTTTGGTTTTATGTTCGCACCGAATTATCATAGTGCAATGAGATTTGTTGGACCAATCAGAAAAAAAATTGGAAAAAGAACTATATTTAATATGATTGGACCATTAAGTAGCCCTGCCCTAGTAAAGAGACAAGTAGTTGGAGTCTTTGATAAGAAATTATTAAAAATATTTGCAAATGCTTTAAATAATTTAGATATTAAATTTGCATGGATTGTAAATAGTGAAGATGGTTTGGATGAAATTTCACCTTATGCAAAAACAAATATTGTTCAATTAAAGGATAAAAAAATTTCCGAATTTGTTATTGACCCTAAAGATTTAAATGTAAATGCAGATAAATTTGATAATCTTATTGGTGATGATGCAAAATTTAATGCAGATAAGATGATTAATATATTCAAAGGTGAGGATAATGATTTTTCTAAAGCTGTTTGTTTAAATACTGCGGCAGGCTTAATAGTCAATGAAACTCATCAAAGTTTTGCTGATGCATATAAAGATGCAAGAGAACATATTTTATCAAATAAAGTTATTAAACATTTAGAAAAAATTCAAAATGCCTGAAAATGTTCTTGAAAAAATCATTCAAAAGAAAAGTGAAAAATTAGAAAACTTAAAAAAAACTATTTCACAAGACTCATTAGATAAATTAATTGATACAAATAAAACATTTATTAATTTTAAAGAAAAAATTGAAAATAATATAAAAGAAAGTAAATTTTCAATTATTGCTGAAATTAAAAAAGCCAGTCCTTCTGCGGGCGTAATTATTAAAGATTATGATCCTGTTCAAATAGCTGGCATATATAATATGAATAAAGCCACTTGCTTGTCGGTTTTAACTGAAGAAGATTTTTTTTTAGGAAACCTAATACATATTAGTAAGATTAAACAAAAAATTAATTTACCAATTCTATGTAAAGACTTTTTTGTAGATAAATTTCAGGTACCTTTAGCAAAAAGTTACGGAGCTGATGCTATATTAATTATCTTAGCCGGTGTTAGTGAAAGCCTCGCAAATGATTTGTATGAAGAGGCATTAAGATTAAATATGTCTGTTATAGTCGAGGTACACACCATCGAAGAAGCTAAACAAGCTCTTAAATTCAAAAATGCTTTGATAGGGATTAATAATAGAAATCTAAAAACTTTGAAAACTGACATAAATACAACTTTTGATATTCATGATGTTTTAGTTAACCACCCTGGTCCATTAATTTCTGAGAGTGGAATTAAAACAAAAGATGAACTATTGGAGCTCTCAAACAAAACATCTATTAAAACTTTTTTAATTGGTGAATCACTTTTGAAAAACTTAGAAAATAATTCTATTTTTTCAGTTCTTTAGTCAAATAATCCCCTATTTTATTAGCTTTTTTTACTATTGTGAATTGTAGAGAACTTTTGTAGAACAGATTTTGTACGATATTTGTTCTTATGCTAACAAAAAAACAAAAAAATTTGCTTTTATTTATCAACAAGAAGTTGAGAAGCTCTGGCGTATCTCCTTCTTACGAGGAAATGAAAGAATCATTAAATCTAAAGTCTAAATCAGGAATTCATAGATTAATAAGTGCTTTAGAAGAAAGAGGATTTATCAAAAGACTTGCTCATAAAGCAAGAGCATTAGAAGTAATTAAATTACCAGAAACAGCATCAGCCAATGATATTTACAACAGTTTTTCTCCTAGTGTTATTAAAGGTGGCTTAGATGTTGAAAAGCCTATGTCTGATGATGTAGAAGTGCCTGTTTTAGGAAAAATAGCTGCAGGAACTCCTGTGGAAGCAATTCAAAACGAAGTGTCAAGAATACCTCTACCTAGTAATTTAGAAAAAAATGGTGATTATTTTGGATTAAAAGTCCAAGGTGATTCAATGATTGAGGCTGGAATTAATGAAGGTGATACTGTTATTATTAAACGAACAGACACTGCTGATAATGGAAAAATAGTAGTAGCTTTAATTGATGAACATGAAGCCATGCTTAAAAGAATTAGAAAAAAAGGTAAAGTGGTAGCACTTGAAAGTGCAAACAAAAACTACGAAACTAAAATTTTTGGCCCAGATAGGGTTAAAGTACAAGGCGTATTAGTATCTTTATATAGAAACTTCTAGTAAAATAGTCTAAACATTTTTAATGAAAAAAGTAGCAACAAGATTTGCTCCATCACCTACTGGTGCTTTGCATATTGGTGGAGTTAGAACAGCTTTATTTAATTGGTTATATTCTAAAAACCAACAAGGTGATTTTTATTTAAGAATAGAAGATACAGATAAAGAAAGATCAAAAGATGAATATAAAAATCAAATAATTAAATCTCTTAAATGGATTGGTATAAATCATGATGGAGAAGAATACATACAATCAAAAAAGATTGAAGATCACATAAAAATTGCAAATGAATTACTTAAAAAAGGTCATGCATATAAGTGTTATTGTTCAAGTGAAGAAATAGAAGAACAAAAAAAAAGGGCAAGACAAAAAAAAATTCCTTACATTTATAATAGAAAATGGAGAGACAAAAAAGAAACTGATGCTCCAAAAGATATAAAACCTGTTATAAGATTTAAAAGTAAAATAGATGGAACGTCTGTATTAAAAGATTTAGTGCAAGGTGATGTTGAAATAGATAATGATACTATTGAGGATTTTATTATTTTAAGAAACGATGGTACACCAACATACAATTTATCAGCTTCGGTTGATGATCATCAAATGAATATGACACACATAATTAGAGGTGATGACCATAAAATAAATACTTTCAAACAAATTCAAATTTATGAAGCTATGAAATGGGAGTTACCATCTTTTGCACATATACCTTTAATACACACAATAGAAGGAAAGAAACTGTCAAAAAGAGATAAAGCTTCTACATTAGATGATTATTCCAAAATCGGTATAATGCCAGATGCTCTTAGAAATTATCTTTTAAGATTAGGATGGTCTTATAAAGATAAGGAAATATTCACTCTTGATGAAAGTATTAAACATTTTAATCTCGAAGGAATTGGTAAATCACCTTCTAAGTTAGATATGAGTAGAATTTTATCAATGAATGAGCACTATATTAAAAATATCGATGAAAATGATTTATTTGATCAACTAACTGAGTATTCCAAATTATATAAAAGTGAAATTAAATCAGATAAGAAAGATAAGATAAGGAAATCTCTAACTTTTCTAAAAAATAAAGCTAAAACCTTAGAAGATATATTTAAAAATGGTCAATATATAATAGTGGAAGAAGTTAATTTTGATCAAAATGACATTAAATTAATAGATGACAAAGCTAAAAAAGTTATTTCTGATTTCAATTCTCAACTTACTAATGTTGATAAATTAAGCAAAGAAACATTGGAACCAATTGTAAACGAATTAATTAAATCAAATGATACTAATTTTAAAGGAGTTGGGCAGCCTTTAAGAATAGCTTTAACAGGTTCTAAATTTGGGCCTGGCATATATGATATAATTATTTCTCTTGGAAAAGAGGAAGTAACAAAAAGATTAAGTAGTAAGAAACTTAGTTAATAAAGATGAAGCCTCATCGGATGAAGAAGTTTTAGATCTAATCTGGGTTAAAGTTTTTTCACAATCGTTGATTTGATTTTTCATTAATTCAGGATTTTTTAAAAAATAAACAACAGAATTATAAATTTCTTTAGCGTTACATTCGCCTTGTAATAATTCGGGGATAATTTCTTTATTGTTTATGATATTAATGATATTTGCAAATTTTACATTAATTAATAACTTAAAGATCATAAAATTTATAAAACTTAGTTTATAAATTATAATTGATGGAATTTTTGCATTACAAACTTGTAAAGATACTGTGCCAGATTTACAAACTGCAAATACAGAGGAAGATAATATTTCTCTTTTCATATCTTCATCAGAGATAATATTTATATTCTGTAAATTTAGATTATTGATATAATCAACCATATATTTTTTATTTTCATCAGTTGCATGAAAAACAAAATCATATTCTGAATAATTTTTATTCATCATTTTTATAAAATCTATCAATATTGGTAAAAGAGTATTTGTTTCAGATTTACGACTTCCTGGAAATATCGATATAATTTTTTTGTTTTTGGAAACCAAATTATTTATGTCAATTTTGTTAGTACTTAAATTTTCAATTAGTGGATGTCCAACAAAAGTATTATTAATATTTTCTTCATCAAAATACTTTTTTTCAAAATTAAATAATAAAAGAATATGATCTATAAATTTTTTAATCTTTTTAACTCTCCCTTTTCTCCAAATCCAAACTTGCGGAGCTACGTAGTGAATTGTTTTAATCTTATTATTTCTTTTTTTAACTTTTTCAGCAACTCTTAAGGTGAAATCTGGACTATCTACACTAAATAAAATGTCTGGATTAAATTGAATAATTTCATCAACTGTTTTATTAATCTTTCTGTTAATCTTAAATATGTTGAATAATACACTTGTAAAACCTAGAAAAGTAATTTCTTTTAAATCAAAAATAGATTTAATACCAATTTTTTTTAAATTGGAGCCTCCAACTGATAGATATTCTATTTCATTAAAATTTTTTTTAAGTTTTGAAATAACCATAGATGCTAACTTATCTCCAGATGGTTCTCCTGTTAAAATAAATATTTTTTTCATCTTATAGTAATGAAAATATTATTATTATTTGCAAATTTTATACATTTAGATTTATCTAAGAAAATATTTTTTTTTGATTTTAACACTATTCCCTTAAGTCCAAATTTTTTACAATCTTTTAGTGTTTCAAGTCCTATGGTAGGTAAATCCATTCTTAAATCTTGTTTTTTTTTTGGAAATTTTATTAATATACCTTGTGAATTTTTCTTCAATTTAGACATCATCTTTTTTGTTCCTTGATTGTCCTCTTTTGCTATAATTTTATCATTATTTACAACTAAAGCTTGTATATGATCTAAGCTTTTTAATTTATCAAAAAATTGAATACCTCGATTTATTGATTTATTATCAATAATTGATGGTTTTAATTTAGTATAATTACCTTTTTTTGCTGTTAATTCAGGATTAAAAAAAATTGAACTTATAACTTTAATTTTTTCACTATCGAGAATTTTTATTATGGATTTAATAATTGCTGCATCACCTAATTTTGAAGCTCTAATCACACTTGGCATATAATAAATTCCTTTAAAATCTAATCTTAGTGAAGAGAATTTTGGTTTTGCAATTTTCCCTGCAAATAAAACTGTCTTTGATTTTTTTTCTTTAATCAAATTTATTATTTGACCAAATTTACCAATACTAATTCTGTAACAATTTTTATCTTTTTTAAATTTATTATTTTTTGAAAAATCTATTAT
>QCHE01000014.1 GCA_003278065.1 Pelagibacteraceae bacterium AG-390-O04 | reverse complement strand
GTGATGATCTATCTAATCAAAATTGGAAAACTTTTATCCCAGCTAAAGAAGAGGTATTAATAGGTGGATTAGTATTTTTAAAAGATTGGATTATTAGATATGAAACTTCAAATGCTTTAAGCAAATTAATTGTAAGAAATCCAAAAACAGATGAAGAAAACGATTTAAACTTTGTCAATGAAAAGGTAATTATTCCTGGGATATCATTAAAACAAAGAGATAAAAATACAGATGAGGTTTATCTTTCATATTCCTCTCCAAAAACTCCAAGTAAAACATATTTATATAATTTAAAAACAAAAGATAAAAAACTTGTTAAAGAACAAGAAATCCCCTCAGGTCACAATCCAGATAATTATATTGTTGAAAGATTGGAATGTCTTTCATATGATGGGAGATTAGTTCCAATTACAATTACTCGTCACAAAAAAACAAAGTTAGATGGTAATGCAAACCTACTTTTATATGGTTATGGATCATATGGTAGCTCGATGCTCCCTAATTTTTCAACAACAAGATTAAGTTTAATTGACAGGGATATTATTTGGGTAACAGCACATATAAGAGGTGGCATGGAAAGAGGGATGAAATGGTGGAAAGAAGGAAAGCTTTTAAAAAAAAAAAACACCTTTGAAGACTACATTGCTGCTGCCAAATATTTGATTAAAAAAAAATATACCTCTAAAGGAAAGATAATTGGAATGGGAGGGTCTGCGGGTGGATTGTTAATGGGCGCGGTAGTTAATCAATCACCTGAATTATTTTTAGGAATGATAATGGCTGTTCCTTTCCTTGATTCTTTGACCACAAATTTAGATCACTCTTTACCATTAACTGTTGGGGAATTTGATGAATTTGGTAATGCTAAAGATAACAAAGAGCACTTTGATTATATTTATTCATATGCGCCCTATAACAATATTAAAAAAATGGATTATCCTCATATGTTAATTACTACAAGTTTAAGTGATAATCGTGTTTTATTTGACGAACCTGCAAAATTTACAGCAAAATTAAGAGATTATAAAACCGATAATAATTTATTATTATTAAAAACTGAAATGAATGCAGGTCACGGTGGAAAGTCTGGAAGAGATGGTGCTATAGAAGAAATTGCGCTTGATTATGCTTTTGCTTTAAAAATTACAAATCAAATTTCTTGAAAAAATAAAATTAATACCCATATAAATTGAGTAAGTCGCCTTATTGGGGCTTGCATAAATTAACCTTGCTAACAAAGGAGGAAACAATGACAAGTAAGGATCTATCAATATTCAACTCTCTAAGACCCTTTTCAATTGGTTTTGACGATATGTTTGACCAATTCGAAAATATGTTAGGTAATGGGGGTTTGACTATGCAGTCAAATTATCCACCATATAACATAAGAAAAACAGGTAAGGACAACTACGCTATTGAAGTTGCTCTTGCTGGTTTTAATAAAGATGACGTTGAAGTTGAGTTTGAGGATAATTTATTAACTGTGAGAACTAAACAAGTTAATAAATCTGATAACAAAAATGAGGATGGTGAAGTAATTCACAGAGGTATTTCTCAAAGACAATTTGCTAGATCATTTTCAATCGCAGATGATGTGAAAGTAAATGGTGCTGAATTGAGAGATGGTCTCTTGACGGTATCTTGTGAGAGAATTCTACCAGATCATAAGAAAAAAAGACTTATTGAAATTAAATAAGTATTAAACCTTGCTTGTGGGGATTTCTCCCCACAAGTTTTAAATAAATAATTTAGATGCATCCACTTGATGAAAAACTTTCAATTATATCTTTTTTATTTATTTCAAATTTTCTTTCACAAGGTATTCCGTATTTCTTAGTCTTATAAACTAAAACTTTATTACCTGTTTCATTTATATAGTCTTCTGTAGGTGTACCCAACTCCATTTTTAATTCATTAACTTTTTTTCCAACAAATAATCCAAATTTTTGATTTTCTTTTTCAACAACTAAATCTGTTTTTTCTTTTATAGTTTGACATCCAGAAAAAAATAAAAAAACTGAAAATATAATTAAAAAGTTTTTAAATTTCATACAATATTATATCATGAATTATTAATGAATAATTAACCTCAAAGTTGTAAATTTAATCAAATTATTAATAATTACAGGTATTTCGACAAACTCGAAAAAGATTTTTTGATTCGAATCAATTAGTGTTATCAAAAAAATGGAGGTCTAATGTTAGATAACTACTTTAACTACAAAAAACATAAGACAGATTTTAAAACTGAAGTCATTGCAGGAGTGTCGACCTTTTTGACAATGGCTTATATCATGTTTTTAAATCCTGTTATACTTTCTGACGGTGGTTTTGATTTTGGCGGTGTTTTTACAGCAACGGCTCTTGCAGCAGCATTAGCTTGTTTCATTGCTGCATTTTACGCTAAGACGTGGCCGGTCGGGCTTGCACCAGGAATGGGGATAAATGCTTTTATCGCCTACGGTGTTTGTTTAGGAATGGAATATACGCCTGCTGAAGCACTTGGTGCTGTTTTGGTCGCTGGTGTAGTCTTCTTAATAATTTCGTTAACCCCTTTAAGGGCTTGGTTGATAAATTCAATTCCAAAAAGCTTAAAACTAGGTATTGGAGCTGGTATAGGATTATTTTTAGCAATCATTGGTTTTCAAATTATGGGACTTACTACAGATAATCCAGTGGTTTTAGTACAGCTTGGTGATCTTTCTAATCCACTATTACTTTTAGGTGCGGGTGCATTTGTTTCAATGATAGTTATGGAAAAAATGAATATCAAAGGAAACATAATTATTGGAATAATTGTATTCAGTGCAATTGCTTGGGTTACTGGTTTAGGAAAATTCAATGGAGTTGTTTCTTCTCCACCACCAATGACACACTTAATGACTTTTGATTTAGGTGCAGCTTTGAGTGCCTCAATGGTGACTGTAATTTTTACTTTATTTTTTATCGACTTTTTTGATACTGCAGGAACACTTACTAGTGTTGCAAATGTGTCTGGTAAAATTGGTCCTGATGGAAAAATAAAAGATATTAATAAAGCAATGTTATCAGATAGTGCTTCTACAGTAGTTGGATCTGTTTTAGGAACGTCAACAGTAACAACCTATGTTGAAAGTGCGGCTGGAGTAAAAGCTGGGGGAAGAACAGGAATGACATCGCTAGTCATAGGTGTACTATTTTTAGCTTGTTTATTCTTTAGTCCTTTAGCTACCTCATTACCTAAAGAGATTGATGGAGCGGCTTTAATATACATTGCTACTTTATTTGTAAGAAATATTACAGATATTGAGTGGGATGATATTGCAGAATCTGGTCCAGCAGTGTTAGCCATGATTGCTATGCCGTTTACATATTCTATTTCTAATGGAATTGCTTTAGCTTTTGTTGCTTATGCAGCTGTAAAACTATGTACAGGTAAATTTGATAGTACTAGTCCAGCAATTTGGGTAATTGCTGCTCTTAGTGTTGTAAGTTTCTTGGTAGCTTAAAATTTAATTTAGATATAAAGGGCGGCTTCAAAGCCGCCCTTTTTTTTATTCTTTATGTTTTTTCTTGATATCTTCTATTCTAATTTCTTCGTAAATCTCAAATGGTTGAACAATCCAAGGATCAGCATTTAATTTTACAGCACAAAAATCTGGTTCAAATGTAGATTTTTTTTTCTTCCAAAGAGTAGCAGTTTTAATATTTTCTATTTTACCTTTTATCGGCTCATACTTTTTTAACCAATCAATACTTTTATTAAAAGTAATTCCAGTATCAGATAAATCATCACAAAGTAATATTTTTCCACCCATATTAGGTGCGATTGAGCTCATCTCTCTTGAAAAAACTATGTCACCCTGTTCGTCCTCTACACCTTTTCCACTGTAGGACTCAACGGCTAAATATGCACATTTTAATTTAAATATTCTGCTTAGAACATCTATCATAGGAGCAGCTCCTCTCATGATCCCAATTAATATATCAGGCTTATAACCACTCTGATCAATCATAATAGCAAGTTTTTCTACTGTCTTGTTATAATCTTCCCAGTTAACAATTAATTTTTCAGACATTTTTATAGATTATGTTTTGAATATAAAAATAATACCAGCAAGTATTATTAAAGCAATTATTGAAATATATAAAAAGCCTATCTTGTGGATATTTCTACCCCTCAAATTAAAGTAATGTCTTGCTAAACCAGAAATTATTCCAATAAGTACGAGAATTGCCCAATTGTATTTATGATATACCAAAAAACTAAAATGCCCGGAGAGCATAATGAATAAGACTAAAAAAGTTGAGTAATTATTATGTATAGATCTTTGTTTAGCTGCTAAAGAAAGACTCATATCAAATTGTTTATATCTTTTACTGCTATTAATAATATTCATCTGATTTGGAATAATTACTGTAAAAACATTGGCAAACATATTTGATCCAATTATTAAACCAACACTTAAAAATGCGAATTTAGGACCAAAAATTTTAGTCAAACCATAAGATAAAATGGTTAATAAAATTAACATTGTAAAAACAAACAAAAAGTCATTTTTAATCAATTCTGATTTACATAAATAGTCATATATCAACCAAGACAAGATCATAGAAAATACAGAGTATGTAATTGCAGTAGTTGGAGAAATTAAAAGTACTCTTTTATCCACAATTAATACACCCGCATTATAATAATAAATTACAAATAGAAGTAAAATTCCAGTGATAAATGTGAGATAACTTTGCCACTTAAATATGACTAGCTGTTTGAGATACATTCTTTCAGGAGATTTTTTAAGTCTGGTAAGTTTATAAAAAAAACCTGAATGCATTAAATAACCTTCACCATCTATATCCTTACTTGTAATTTTTTTATTAAGTTTATTATCTAAGTAATTAAATAAAAAACTATTTCCAACCCACAAAATTGCAAATAAGACATGTCCCCACCTCAAAATAACTTCGGACCATTTAAGTGTATAGGTTACAATTTCCATTTAATATTTTATTTTATCTTTTTTATTATCCCAAATCTTAAATGCCTCTAAAGCTTCATCTCGATGAATTTGATGCATTTTAATTCTTCTATTTTCAATTTCTTTACTTATTTCGGAATAAATAAATGAATCATCAAAGTCTATATTCTTAGCATCCAATCTGGTGTTAGCATAAAAGATGTTATCAATATGAGCCCAATATATTGCTGATAGACACATGGGGCAAGGTTCACAGGTAGAATATAGATCACATCCTTTTAAAAAAAAATTCTTTTGATTTTTACATGCATTTCTTATTGCAACAATTTCTGCATGAGCAGTTGGGTCATTGTTTGAAGTTACCTGATTAAAACCTTCTGCAATAATTTTATCATCTTTCACAATTACGCAACCAAAAGGTCCTCCCATAGTTTTTGCACTTTGAACTGATAGTTCAATAGCTCTTAACATAAATTTTGATCTGTCTACCATAAAATTAGGTTTTATCTTTCAGTTTATTTATACTCATTAATATTTTTTCAGGTGTTGCTGGTGCATCTAACTCTGGTATTTTTTTATAATTAGATAAAGATGCAATTGCATCTTTAATTGCAAAAAAAACACTCATAGCAAGCATTAAGGGTGGTTCACCAGTAGTTTTTTGTTTATTAATTACATTTTCAACATTAAATCCTCTTTTAAAAATCTCTACATTAAATTTTTTTGGTGTGTCACTAATCGCTGGAATTTTATAAGTTGATGGTGAATAAGTTTTTAATTTGCCGAACTTATCCCAAACAACTTCCTCCATTGTCAGCCATCCTTGTCCCTGAACAAAACCACCTTCTATTTGTCCAAGCTCCAGTGCAGGATTAATTGCATTTCCTGCATCATGAACTATGTCGACTCTATCAATTTTATTCTCACCAGTGAGTGTATCAATTGTAACCTCTGTTACTGCTGCACCATAACAAAAGTAATAAAATGGTCTCCCCTTAAATTTATTTTTATCAAAATTAATTTTAGGTGTTGAATAAAAGCCTGATGAAGATAGAGATATTCTGTTTAGATAAGCTTCTTCAATTATCTTTTTAAAATTAAATGATCTATTACCAAAATAAATATTCTCATTCTTATAAACGGGTTCAATTTTGGAAAAAATTTTATATTTATCTCTTATAAAATTATTTAAATTTTTTTTAATTTTTCCTGCAGCATTTAAAGTTGCGGCACCATTTAAATCAGTAGTAGAGGATGCTGCGCTAGCAGATGTATTGGGGACTTTAGAAGTATTTGTTGAGGAAATTTTTACTTTTTTAAACGGTAATCCAAATGTATTAGCAACTAGTTGAGCAATTTTGGTATGTGTTCCCTGGCCCATTTCAATGCCTCCATGATTTAAGTAAACACTCCCATCTGTGTATATATGGACCAATGCACCGGCCTGATTTAGATGAATCGTTGTGAAAGAAATACCAAATTTAACAGGCGTCAATGCTATCCCCTTTTTTTTAAATTTATTTTTTAAATTGAAACTTCTAATTTCTTGGTATCTTTTTTTATAATTTGATTTGTCTAATAGATTTCTAAAAATATCGTGTATTACATTGTCATTAATTTTCATGCCATAATGGGTAATATTTCTTTCGTTTTGACCGTAAAAATTATTTTTTCTTATTTCACTAGGATCCTTTTTCAAAAATCTTGATATGTTATCAATAACATTTTCGATAGCCATCATTCCTTGATTGCCACCAAAACCTCTAAACGCTGTTGAGGATGATGTATTAGTTTTACAAAGATAATTTTTAATTTCTAAATCTGATAAATAATAAGCATTATCTATATGTAACAACGCTCTTTCATTAATAGCATATGATAAATCTGGTGACATTCCACATCTGGATGCAAGTTTCAACTTTAAGCCCTCTATTTTACCATTGTCATTAAAACCTACTTCATATTCAGAATAAAAATCATGTCTCTTACCAGTAATTATAATATCATCATCTCTATCTAATCTTAGTTTTGTTGGTCGACCTGTTTTATAAGATAATAATGCACAAATTGCAGCTGTCATAAAATTTGTCTCTTTACCACCAAATCCACCTCCAATTCTTCTCACCATAACTGTTATTGAATTACTTTTTTGTTTTAACATCTTAGCTACAATCTGTTGTGTTTCAGATGGGTGTTGTGTAGAACTGTAAACAGTTAAGTTATTATCCTCTTGTGGAATGACTAGACAAACTTGACCTTCTAAATAAAAATGTTCTTGGCTTCCAGTGTTAAATTTACCCTTAATTTTATTTTTTGATTTAATTATTTTTTTTTGAGGATCACCTTTTTTTATTATTCTAGGTTTAAATAAAAGATTATTTTTTTTTAAAGCATCTTCTATAGTAATTATTGGTTTAATTTCCTGATAAGTAATTTTAGCTTTCAAAACTGCTTTCCTTGCTAACTCAGTTGAGGTTGCTGCTACAGCAAATAAAGGCTGACCAAAATATTCAACTTTTGTTCTTGGAAATATTGGGTCACCATCAAATACTGGGCCCACGTCATTTCTACCAGGAATATCTTTATAAGTAATAACTGATATTACACCTTCACTTTTTTTTACATCATTTAAATCAATTTTTTTTATTTTTGCGTGGGCTTTTTTGCTCCATCCAATGGCACCATGTAAAGTATTTAATGGCTCACTAATATCATCTGTATATTGAGCTAATCCAGATACGTGTTTATTTGCACTATCATGTGGAATACTTTGCCCTTTTAATAGTTCTTCACTTCTCATGTATGTAATCTGATATTTTTTTTATATTTAATTTCATAAAAAGCTTTTAGTAATAAATTCTTTGCAATAGCTAATCTATAATTCCTACTGGCTCGCATATCATCTAAAGGAGAAAAATCTTTATTTATAAGACTCACTGCTCTGTTAAACGTATTCTCGGAAAATTCTGAATTTACTAAATTTTTTTCTATTATTGACGCTCTTTTTGGTATTTCAGACATTCCACCATAAGCAATTGCTGCTTTTGTAATTTTATTTTTTTTTATTAAAAAATTGAATGAGCCACAAACTGATGAGATATCGTCATCAAACCTTTTTGAAATTTTATAAGCTTTAAAAATATTTTCTTTGTTTAAAGGTATTTTTATTGAGTAAATAAATTCTCCCTTTTTTAACTTTGTTTTTCTATAAGATATGAAAAATTTGTTAAGAGAGTAAATTTTTTTTTGATTTATTCCTTGAATTACAATCTTTGCATCTAATGATAATAGTAGAGGAAGTGCATCTCCAATAGGTGAAGCTGTAGCAATATTTCCAGCTATAGTTCCTACATTTCTTATTTGAAGTGATCCGTATCTTTTGAGCACATCATAAAAGTCTACGAAATATTTTTTAATTAAATTTTGAAAATCAAAAAGTGAAGTTGTAGCTCCAATTTCTAATAAGGTATTACTTTTTTTTATAAAATTTAATTTATTAATAGAATTAAGTGATACAATAGTATTAATATCTTTTCTAAATTTAGTTACTTCAAGGGAAAGATCTGTTCCTCCACTTAAGATTTTTGCGTTAGGATTTGTTTTTAATATTTTTTTTAAATTTGTGATTGTTTTTGGTGCAAAATATTTTTTCCCTTGATAATTTATTTCGATATCAATATCTTTTATTTTTCTTAATAAGCGAATTGTTTTATTTTCTTTTTTTTTAAAATGATCTTGATCTTTTTTATTATTTAAACTTTTTGCAGCATCTATAATAGGTCTATATCCAGTGCATCTACATAAATTTCCAGATAAAGCTTCTTCAACAATCTCTTTATTAATTAATTTTTTATTTTTATGCATTGAGAATAGAGACATCGTAAAACCAGGAGTACAAAATCCACATTGAGATCCATGAAATTTAACCATAGCTTCCTGCACTACATGAGGTTTGTTTTTATGAATTAAGTCTTCAATTAAAATTAATTGTTTTCCATTTAAAGTTGGTAAAAAACCAATACATGCATTTATTGATTTATAAATTATTTTACCTTTGTCTAATTCACCTAGAACGATTGTGCATGCTCCGCAACCACCTTCGGCACAACCTTCTTTTGTACCAGTCATTTTTAAATCATTACGAATATAATTTAAAATCGTTTTATTGGGATCAGGATTTTTTATTTTATAAATCTTATCACTGAACAAAAATTGGATAGTATTGGAAGCCATTAGCTTCCTCTGTAAGTTGAATAACTCCAAGGTGTAACTAACAATGGAACATGATAATGTTCTTTATTATTTGATACACCAAATCTGATAACAACATCATCTAAAAATTTTAAGTTATTATTTTTGGTAATATCTTTAAAATAATCCCCTACATAAAATATTAATTCATATTTACCTATTTTAAATTCATCATTTTCGACTAGAGGTTGATCAGCACGACCATCATTATTTAACACTATACTTTTAATTTTATTTCTACTTTTTTCTGAAATGAAGAATAAATCTACTTTAATTCCTTTTCCTGGCTTTCCAGAATATACATCAAGAACATGTGTTGTTAGTTTAGTCATATAAATAGTTATATACTATACAAAAAATACATAATAAATATATTAAATCTTATATTCAAACAGTAATGAAATTAACAAAGAATATTAATCTACTGTCAAAAAAAGAATTCTTATCCATTTTTGGAAATGTATTTGAAAAATCAGATTGGATTGCAGATAAAGCTTTTGACCTAAAACCTTTTGAAAACTCAAAAGATTTTGTTATTAAAATGATGAATATTTATGAAAATAGCTCTAATGAAAAAATAATCAATATCTTCAATTTGCACCCAAAATTAGCAATAGAAAAAAAATTAACAACTTTTTCCTCTAAAGAGCAAGCTGGAGCAAAATTAAATACTTGTACAAAGGAAGAGTTAGAAGAATTTGAAAAATTAAATTCAGATTATCAGAAAAAGTTTGGATTTCCTTTTTTAATAGCTGTTAAAGGTAAGAATAAGGATGAAATTTTGAATAACTTTAGACAGAGGATCAAAAATAGTTCTAAAATTGAGTTTGATGAAGCAAAAATTCAAGTTAAGAAAATTGCATTAATGCGATTAGAAGAGATATTAGAAATAAATTAATTATTTGCACTTTCAGATACGTAGAAAGAAACTGCTTTCATTTCTTCTTCGGCTAAAATTCCTTGATAAGATGGCATTACTCCTGCCCCATTCAAAACTACAGTATAAACACGCTCAAATACTGGTCTTATTTCATTTAAATTAGGACCTATATTCGTGTTTGAATTTGCATCTTTCAATAAATGGCATGTAGAACAATTTACTGCATTTAAAAAGATATCTTTACCTTTCAAAAAAAGTTCATCAGCTATTACTATTTGCAAAAAAATATCTTAATAAGTACAGCTGTATAAATTAATAATTTCATATAATTATTTTCCAAATTTAGATATAATTAATTTAAATTAAAACAAATTTAAAAATAGTTAATAACAAATGAAAAAAGGTTACTGGATAAGTTTATATTTAAAAGTAGATAATCAAGAAAATTTAAAAAAATATGCAGAAGCTGTAACACCTATTATAAAAGGTTTTGGGGGAGTGCCCCTTATTAGAGGGGGTGATCATAAAACATTTGATGGTGATGATTTTGTAAGAACAGTAGTTTGGGAGTTTCCAAGTTACGAACAAGCATTAAAGTGTCATAACTCAAAAGAATACCAAACAGGTTGGAATTTAGCTAAAGATACCACAACAAGACACATGCAGGTAATTGAAGGATTTAATACTGAATAGGTTCTGGGTCTATGCTTCTCCAGAGATACCATGTGGCTACTGAGCAATAAGGTGAAAATTTTTTTTTAAGTAGATTTACAAAATTTTCTGGAGGTAAATATTTTTTTTTATAGTTTTTAGAAATTGCTCTTAATAATCCAATATCTTGAATAGGCCAAATGTTAGATCTGTTATAAGTAAATAGCAATATCATTTCTGCGGACCATCTCCCAATTTGTCTTAAATTAGACAAATAATTTATAGCCTCTTCATCATTCATTTTATTAATTAGTTTAGGGTTGAAAGACTTATTAATTATCTGTTTTGCTAAACTTTGTATTCCCAAAACCTTTTGTCGACTAAGACCACATTTTTTCAATTGAAGGAAAGAAAGTTTTGAAACTACTTTTGCATTAATTTTATTATTACATTTTTTTCTAAATTTTAAAAAAACTGAATTTGCAGCCACAACACTGATTTGTTGTCCAATTATACTTTTACACAATGAAAAAAAAATATCTCTCCTTGAGGTTAAGATAGTTTCTGATGGACTTTGATAATTTTTAATTAATTTAGCCATTGTTTTATCTTTTTTTGATAGATATTTTTTTGCTTCACTCCAGTATTTTGGAGTTTTAGTCATTTAATGTTTCTGAAGTAATAGTTTTCTTTTTATAAATTTCTCTTCGAAAAATTATCAAAGTTGAAATAATTACTAAAAAAGCACCTATTAAAGTCTTAATTGTTGGTATCTCGTCCCAAATGAAGTATCCGAAAATTATTGCAAAAACCAAAGCTAAATATTTTAAAGGAGTTACAAGAGATACTTCTGAATATTTATAAGACTGACTTAGCCATAAATTAGCAACTCCTCCAAAAATTCCTATCAATGATAATAAAACTAAATGATTTAAACTTGGCATTACCCATCCTTGTGGGATTGTAAAAAAACTTAAAAAAGTTATTGAAAGAGAAAAATAGAAAGAAATTAACCATACAGGCTCTGTTGAGGATAATTGTCTAATTGTTATAGCAACATAAGAAAGTCCTAAACAAAATATAATTGGAAAAATATAATAAATATTTAATTCACTGATGCCAGGTTCTGTAATTATTAGGATACCAATAAAGCCCACCAAAACAGCTAACCATCTAAAAATTCCTACTTTTTCGCTTAAAAGAAAAATTGAAAAAATAGTTGTAAATATTGGTGCTGCAAAAGAAATACTTACAACGGTTGCTAATGGTAATTCTCTCAAAGCTATGAATATTGATACTAGTGCTATTAATCCAGATGTACACCTCAGCATATGAAGGCCTGGTCTTTTTGTTTGGTAAAAATTATGTAGTCTTTCTTTTGGGATTACAAAAAAATAAAAAACTATTCCAAAAAAACCTCTGAAAAATAAAACTTGGCCAATAGGATAGTCTACTGACCATTTAACAATTACATCCATTAATGAAAATGCACAAATGGACATAAACATGTACAAAAATCCCAATTGATTTTTACTCAGCATATGAATAATTTGTAAATTAATTTAACTTATAATCAATGGAAATAGCAGTTTTAGCACTTGGATGTTTTTGGGGGCCAGAAATTAAATTTAGTAAAATTGAAGGTATAATTAAAACAGAAGTTGGTTATTGTGGAGGTAATAGCCCTACCACAACTTACAAGGAAGTTTGTACGGGTGATACAAATCATGCAGAAGTTGTGAAACTTGATTTTGACGAAAAAATCATATCATATGAAAAAATATTAAAAACTTTCTTTCAAATTCATGATCCAACTACTCTAAATTCTCAAGGACCAGATTTTGGAACTCAATATAGAAGTGAAATATTTTATCTTAACGATAACCAAAGAAAAATTGCTGAAAAAGTTTTAAATGACATTAATGAAAGATTATCAGGTAAGGTTGTTACTAAAATTTCATTATTAAAAAATTATTGTCCTGCTGAAGAATATCATCAAAAATATTTAGAAAAAAGATAAAATGTCATTAGTAGAAACTGATTGGTTAGAAAAAAATATTAATTCTGTAAAAATTATAGATTGCTCATGGCATATGCCACAAACTAAAAGAAGTGGATTAGAAGAATATAAAAATCAACATATACCTAGTTCTATTTTTTTCGACTTAGATAGTAATTCCAAAAAAGAAATTAATTTACCACACATGTTAGTTGACCAAAATGATTGGGAACAAATTGTATCAAGAATGGGAATACAAAATGAAGATGAAATAGTCATCTATGATAATTCAGATGTTATTAGCTCATGTAGATGTTGGTTTAATTTTATTTATTTTGGTCATAATCCTAAGTTAGTTCATGTTTTAAATGGGGGTCTTAAAAAATGGATAAAAGAAAATAAAGAAGTTACAAATGATATTACAATTGTTGAAACAACTGACTATAAAGGTTTTGAAAAAAAAGAGCTTGTTAAGAATAAAGATCAAGTTAATCTAAATATTGAAGAACAGTATTTTAAAGTGATAGATGCTAGAAGCAAAGAAAGATTTGATGGTAAGATTTCAGAGCCTAGAAAAGGTTTAAGAAGTGGTAGTATAAAAAATTCTTTTTGTATACCTTTTAATCTTTGTTTGAGAGAAGACAAAACGTTTAAAAGTAAAGAAGACCTTAAGCTTATTTTCGGAACTTGTTTAAAAAATATAAATGAAAAAAATATAGTTTTTTCATGCGGTTCTGGTGTTACTGCGTGTGTTTTGGCACTAGCTTATTCTTTAATAAATGATAAATATCATCCTTGTATTTATGATGGCTCTTGGGCCGAATACGGCTTAATTTAAATAAAATATGAAAAAATCTACAAAAACTATTTCGATAATATTAGTGTTTTTTCTGATCATAGCAATTGTGATAGTTGGAAGAACAATGATGGGAAATCATTTTAAAAAAAAATTTAGTAAAAGACCACCCCCAGGGATAATAGTAACAGAGGTAATTGAGAAAGAATTTTCAGAAAAAATAGAAACTTTTGGAACAGCTATCTCAAAAAATTCTAAAACTTTTAAAATAAAAAAAGATGATCTTTTTGAAGACTTAAAATTAAAAAGTTTTGTTAAAAAAGGAGAAATCATAATTAAATTAAAGAGTGGAAATATACTGGCACCGTTCAGTGGGGTTTTAGGATATACGGGTCTCACTGAAGATATACTTGTTTCAAATAACATAATCATAATTACGCTTGACGACAATTCTACTATTTATTCTGATATCAAAATTCCTGAAAATTATTCTGCATTTATAAAAAAAGGACTACCAATAGAAGCTAAAATTACTAGCTATAAAGATAAAACATTTGAGGGTGAAGTGGACTTTGTCTCTAGTAGGATTAATGCTGATACAAGAAGTTTATTATCTAGAATTAAAATAGATAATAAAAACCAAGAATTAATATCTGGATCATTATTAGAAGTTGGGGTTAAATTTAATTTGAGAAACTCTTTGAGTGTCCCGGATACAAGTGTAATGGTCGAGGGAGACAAATCTTATGTTTATAAAATTAATAATGAAAATATTGCAAATAAAACTGAGGTAAAAATAGGCCTTAGAAGTGATAAAAATATTGAAATAATCTCTGGTTTAACCAAAGGAGATATTATTGTGGCTGAAGGCCTAAAAAAAGTTAGACCTCGTGGAAAAATAAAACCTATCAATAAATAAATGTTTATAACAGAATTAAGCATAAAAAGACCAACAGTATCGTGGGTCATGTCTCTTATTTTAATTGTTTTTGGTTTATTTGTTTTTTGGAAATTGCCTGTAAGAGAATTACCGAATGGCATACAGCCACCTGTTGTACAGATTCAAGTAGACTATAAATCTGCTGCAGCTTCAATAGTAGATCAAGAAGTAACCCAAGTTGTTGAGGATGTTATCGGAGGAGCTGAAGGAATAAAAAATATTGACTCAAAATCTGAAAATGGAAGAAGTACAATTAATGTTGAATTTGATACAAGAATAGACCTAGATAATGCTGCAAACGACATTAGAGAAAGAGTTGCTAGAGTCGTTGATAATTTGCCTTCAGAGTCAGATCCTCCACAAATACTAAAAAGAGCAGCTGGTTTTACTACAACTATGTGGTTATCTCTATCATCATCGACATGGAGTGATCTTGAGTTAGGAGATTATGCGGAAAGATATTTGGTTGATCAATTTTCAAGTGTAAAAAATGTTGGAAGGATAAGAGTTGGTGGATTAAGAGAGTTAAGTATTAGGGTTTGGATAGATCCTATTAGACTTGCAGCTAATGATTTAACAATTAAAGAAGTTGAATCTGCAATGCGTGGAGAAAATATAAGTCTTCCAGCTGGGACACTTGAGGCAGATAATATTGATTTAACTCTAAATTTAGATAAATCATATAATGATATTAATTCAATCAAACAGTTACCAATAAAAAAAACAGGTAATAAAGTTATTTTATTATCTGATGTTGCTACCATAGAATTTGGTCCTGTTTCAGAAAAAACTCTTTTTAAAGCCCAAACTAAAGATCAAATTAATTTAAAAACTGTTGGAATTGGTATTTATGCTAGAAGTGGCGCCTCAACAGTTGAGCTTTCAAAAGATATAAAGAAAAAAATTATTCAAGTTAAAAAATCTTTACCAGAAGAGTTAGATTTGAGAGTTTCTTTCAATAGAGCAAACTATGTAGAGGCTGCTATTGAAGAGGTATATAAAACCTTGTTAATAGCATTTGTTTTAGTTGTTTTAATAATTTATCTATTTCTGGGTAATTTAAAGGCAGTGATAGTACCTGCTATAGCGCTCCCTGTAAGCCTTATAGCCTCTTTTTTAGGTTTGTATTTATTTGGATTATCCATAAATATTTTTGTTCTTTTAAGTTTTATTTTAGCGATAGGAATAATAACTGACGACTCTGTTATAATGACAGATGCAATATATAGAAGAATAGAAAATGGTGAAACTCCATTAGTTGCTGCTTACAAAGGCTCTAAGCAAATTTCTTTTGCAATTGTAGCTACCACATTAATTCTAGTTGCAGTTTTTCTACCATTAATTTTTATCAAAGGAATTTCTGGAACTTTATTTAGAGAAACAGCGATTGCCCTATCTTTTTCAATAGTTGTGTCTTCTTTTGTAGCGTTAACATTGTCTCCAATGCTTGCGAGTAAATTTTTATATAAAAAAACTTCTAAAAAGGTTTTTATACAAAGATTTGAAAAATTTTTCATAAGTTTTGCTAACTTTTATAAGGAGAGTTTAGATGCAATTGTTAATAAAACAAAAGCAGTAATTTTTTTTATAATCTTAATAGTTATCGCATCAGTATTATTATTTAATTTTTCAAAAAAAGAATTATTGCCTATGGAAGATCGTGGAGCATACTTAATTATTGGATTCACAGATGAAGGAACTTCGTTCGAATATACCCAAGAACAAGCTCAGAAAGTAGAAGCTAGGCTTCTTCCACTTCTTCAAGCTGAGGATAGTCCATATTCAAGATTTATAATGAGGGTTCCTGGGTTTGGAAATTCAGCTAACTCATATAATAGTTTTATAATAATTGCTTTATTAGATGATTGGAAAAATCGAAAAAAGGGACAAGAAGTTATTTTGAGGGAAGCGATAGGAAAAATAGTAACTTTACCGCAAGCAGTAGCTTTTCCTATTTCTCCTCAATCAATAAGAGTATCTAATTATAATAAACCTGTGCAAATGGTCGTTTATGGAAGTACATATGAAGGACTTGAAGAAATACAAAAAAAAGTGATTAAGGAACTAAGGTCTAATAAAAACCTTTCAAGAATAGAGTCTGATTACAATCGAAATAAACCAGAAGTAAAATTAATTATTAATAAGAATAAAGCTAAAGATTTAGGTGTTTCAACAAGATCAATTGGTGAAACACTTGAAACTCTTTATGGAGGAAAAAAAATAACAACTTTTAACAAATTAGGTAAAGAGTATCCTATAATTGTTCAACAATATTTATCTGATAGAAGAAACAAAGAAGGTGTTTCAAAAATATTTGTTCGTTCAGAAACGAATGGAAAATTAATTTCTTTAGCAAATCTAGTTAGTTTTGAGGAAGAGGGTTCAGCAAAAGAACTTGCTAGATATAACAGGCAACCAGCAGTAACAATATCAGCGAATATAAATGAGGGATATACTTTGACTGAAGCAATAAAATATCTTGAAGAAGTAATGACTAATTTAGCCCCAGAAAACCAAATTACTTGGAAGGGAAAATCTGAAGAAATTAAAGAGACAAGTAATGAATTATTTATAATTTTTGCTTTAGCGTTGCTCACTGCATATTTGGTAATGGCAGCAACATTTAACTCTTTTATTCACCCATTTATAATTATTTTAACAGTGCCATTGGCAATTTTTGGAGGATTAGTATTTATTTTATTTCTCAATAGCTCAGTAAATATTTTTTCTCAAATTGCACTGATTATACTCATAGGTATTTCGACAAAAAACAGTATTTTAATTGTAGATTATGCAAATCAAATTAGAACTACTGGAAAAAATATAGAATCTGCTGTTAAAGATGCTTGTGCTGTAAGATTTAGACCAATTATAATGACATCACTAAGCACAATGATTGCAATGCTTCCTTTGGTAATTGGAAATATTGGTCCCGGAGCTGGTGAGGGCTCTAGATTGGCTGTGGGTTCAACTATTTTGGGAGGAATGATTATTTCAACATTTTTTACTTTATATGTTACTCCATCAATGTACTTGGCTTTAGCAAAAAAAACTAAAAGAATAGATTTTGTCGATTTAGAACTAAAAAAGGAATTATCTAAAAAATAATATATTTATTTTTATTAAGAGAATTTTTACATTTTAATAATTGTTTTTTGTAAACATGAGATTGTTTTTCTACTTTCTTCGCTAATTCAATCACCTTTTTATTTTTTTTATAATATTTGAAATTTCCCCACCCCTCGTGATATGCGATGTATTGTTTAAATGCATTTTTTTTTGAAATTTTTAAAATATTCTCTGTTTTATTTGTATACCAGCCAATAAAATCCACACTATCTTTATATCTTGCTCTTGTAGCTAATTTATTTCCTGTTTCTTTTTTATATTGTTCCCAAGTACCTTTCACTGCTTGAGAGTAACCAAACGAACTTGAGGGTCTCTTGAATGGAATAACTTTAAAAATTTTTTGCCGTGCTGGTTTTGCTAACCAGTCAAAATCAGACTCCATCTTTATTATGGCTAATTGAATATAAATAGGTGTGCCCCATTTTTGTTCAACTTTTTTTGAATGTTTGTACCAAAGATATCTCTCGTCAAATATTAAACAACTATTAGCAGTATTAGAAGGAATTGAGGAACACCCTATTAATAAAAAAAAAAATGAAATAATTAATTTATTTTTTAAATATCTCATATTTATTTATAAGATTCTTTATTAAAATTACAACACACACCCCAAATAAATTTCCAAATAAGTCTGGCCATTCAAAACTTCTTAAAGGTATAATTAGATGAAAAATTTCCAGAACTATTGATAACAATATTAGATAAATTGTGAGAACTTTTATTTGTCTTAATTCAATAAATGATAAAAAACCAATTGTTGAAATTAAAAAAAACACATAAAAATGATTCGATGAAATCATAAAATCTGATGTTATTTGAGGTTGTATATTTTTATCACCATAAATTAACAAACCTGGTAAGCTTCCTGGAAAAAGATATATAATAATTAGAATAGAGTTTATTAGGTAAAAAATTATTTTGTTATTAAAAAAAAATTTTTTCATTTAATTGTATAGTTTTATTTATAAATATATTTTAGAAATAACAATATGAGTTTTTTAATATTAGTTAGGCATGGTCAAAGTATTTGGAATTTAGAAAAAAAATTTACTGGATGGGTTGATATTGATCTTACAAAAAAAGGTAAATCTGAAGCAGAAAAAGCTGGTTTATTAATAAAAAAAGAAAACATTAAAATTGATTTTTATTATTCATCACTACAATTACGAGCAAATAACACTCTTAAGATTATACTAAAGGCCTTGAACGATAAAAGAAATTTTACCAGAGCCTGGCAACTTAATGAGAGACATTATGGAGCACTAACAGGTTTAAATAAGGCTGAGGTAAGCAAAAAAATTGGAGAAGATAAAGTATACGAATTTCGGAGATCTTGGGATATAAGACCAGAGGCTTTAAATGTAGAAAGTCCCTTCCACCCAATCAATATAGAGACATATAAAAAAATACCAAAAGAATTACTACCAGATACTGAGTCATTAAAAGATACTTACGAAAGAGTTTTAAAATATTTTGAAAAAGAAATAAAAGAAAAATTAATTAATAAAAACGTATTGATATCTGCCCACGGAAACTCTATCAGAGCATTATGTAAATATTTATTTAACTTGGATAATAAGCAAATTTCTAATCTAGAAATACCTACAGGAAATCCTTTAATAATTGAGTTAAATGAGAATTTAAAAATATCTAATTGTAAATATCTTGATAAAGAAAGAGCTAAAGATCTTGTAGTTTTTTAAAAATTTCCAAATTTGTTAAATGATAAAATTTATTATGGCTTTCAAAGCCATTCAATTTATTTTCTTTTAATAATTCATTCCAAACTTCTAAAATTGAAAAAGAACTAACTTTATATTTTTTAAATATACTTTTATTAAGAATTTGACAGCCAATATATATAAAATCATTATTATTATTTTTATTTAATAAATTTTTTTCAAATGAAAAATCCCCTTTTAAATTCTTATCAAAACTTAGTTTTTTATTTACAAGTAAAAGAATATTATCTAACTTATTTAAAAAATAAAAATTCTTCATATCTATAAGATCATTAACATAATCTTCGTGCCATAATGTATCGGGATTAAAAATCATAAAATTATTTTCTTGTGAATGTTCAATCATATTTAGAATACCACCGCCGGTATCTAAAATTTTATTCCCATCTTCTATAATTTCTATATCTATTTGAAATTTTTTTATTTTTATGAAATTAGAAATTTGATTGCCTAAATGAAATGTATTAATAAAAATTTTTTTTGCTCCCAAACTTATAATTAAGTTAATACATCTTTCTAATATTGTGATATCATTTATTTCAATAAGTGGTTTTGGAGTTTTTAATGTTATAGGATTTAATCTCTTGCCTAATCCTGCACATAATATTAATGCTGTATTAATTTCCATTTAATTTTTTTTTAAAATTTTGATTTAATAATTTAGATAGATCTTGAAATACTTTATTTTCATTAATCCTCATATTAATTAATTTCCATGTATATGGAATTAATTTCAAGTAATTACGTTTACCATCTCTAATAGCGAGACGTGTAAATATACCAATAATTTTAAGATTTCTTAAAATTGATAATATTTCAAAATCATTTTTAATCTTAATAAATTCTGATTTTTTTTGAGTTTTTAAATAAAGATTAAAGATTTTTTTCTTAAACGATTTAGATGTTTTAAATCTTACATCATCTATCAATGAGGCTAGGTCATATGTTTTGTTTCCTATTAAAGCATCTTGACTGTCTATTACACCTATTTGGTTATTAAACATCATTAAATTAGAGACGTGAAAATCTCTGTGTACAAAAATATTATTTTTTAATTTCAAATTAAAAGTTAATTGTTTAATTATTTTTTTGAATTGTTTTGAAAATTTTTGTTTTTGTAGCTTTGAAAGATTATCTTTTACATACCAGTCACAAAATAAACTTGCCTCTTTTACTAATATCTTATGATCGTATTTTGGAATTATATAGTTTTTATTTTTAAAGTTCTTAATTTTTTTAGTTTTGATAGATTGAATTCGATTTAATAACTTAATTACTTTTTTATAATAGTTGAATTTATTATTATTTTTTTTATTTAGTTTACTAAAAATGGTTTCTTTTCCAAAATCTTGAATTTCGATATAATTTTGATGATAATTTTCAGTATACATCTTTGGTGCTAAAATTTTGTTCTTATTAAAGATTTTATTAATTGCATCGTATACTAATAAATTTTGAAATTTCTCTTTTTTTGCAAAAACTATAATTGAAGTATTATTATTTTTTTTTTTTCTGAAAAAATTTCTAAAAGATGCGTCACCTTTGATTTTAATCAAATTTTTCATCTTAAAAATTACAACTTCAAACCTTTGATTTGTATAAATCTTGTTTGATGGTTCTTTTCATATTCAAAAATCAATTCTATCAAATTTTCAGGTTTTTCCGCAATTATTTGAGGCCATTCAATTAAAGTAACAGTTTTAGAAATATCTTCAAATAAGTTTAAATTTTTTAATTCTTCTGCTGATTTAATTCTAAATAAATCATAATGATTGATCTTAATTTGACCAATTTTATATTCATTAAGTAAATTAAATGTAGGGCTGGTAATCTCGGTTATTGCTACTTTATTAATTTTTTGAAGACCATTAATTAGATATCTTACAAAAGTAGTCTTACCCACTCCCATTTCGCCATATAAAAATATTATATTTCCAAGCTTAAGTTTTTTTAAAAGTTTATTTGCTAATTCTTCAGTATTTTTTTCAGATGATAAAACTATTTTATCACTGTTAATAGCGATAGGCATTAGGTTTAAATGGACCTTCTACTCCAACACTTATATAGTCTGCTTGTTCTTTAGATAATTTTGTAAGTTTAGCACCAACTTTTTTAAGGTGAAGAGTTGCTACTTTTTCATCTAAGTGTTTTGGTAAAACATAAACTTTATTTTCATAATTTTTAGAGTTATTCCAAAGTTCTATTTGAGCAATAACTTGATTTGTAAATGAAGCACTCATTACAAAACTAGGGTGACCAGTTGCACATCCTAAATTTACTAATCTTCCTTCAGCCAAAAGAATTATTCTTTTTTTACTCGGGAGTTCAATTTCGTGAACTTGTGGCTTAACTTCAGTCCATTTATAATTTTTTAATGCTTCAACTTGAATTTCATTATCAAAATGACCTATATTACATAAAATAGCTCTGTCTTTCATGTTTCTCATATGATCTGCTGTAACAATATCTTTATTACCTGTTGCAGTTACTACAATATCAGCTTTGCTTATCGCTTCATCCATTAAAACTACCTCATAACCCTCCATTGCAGCTTGTAATGCACAAATTGGGTCAGCTTCTGTAATTAAAACACGTGCTCCACTTTGTCTTAATGATGCAGCACTCCCTTTTCCAACATCACCAAATCCAGCTACAATAGCAATTTTTCCTGACATCATCACATCAGTTGCTCTTCTAATTCCATCAACTAAACTTTCTCTACATCCATAAAGATTATCAAATTTAGATTTTGTTACAGAATCATTGACATTTATTGCTGGAACTAAAAGAGAATTATCTTTTTCCATCTTATTTAAAGCTTTAATACCTGTTGTTGTCTCCTCAGAAACACCTTTTACATCATTTAGCAAATCTTTATATTCATTATGCATAATTGCTGTCAAATCACCTCCGTCATCTAAAAGCATATTGGGTTTCCAATCTTTTTTTCCTACAATTGTTTGTTTGATGCACCAAAGATATTCTTCTTCTGTTTCACCTTTCCATGCATATACAGGTATACCTGCTTTTGCGATTGCAGCAGCCGCATGGTCTTGTGTTGAAAAAATATTACAAGATGACCATCTTACTTCTGCACCTAAATCTACTAGTGTTTCTATCAATACAGCAGTTTGAATTGTCATATGTAAACAACCAATTATTTTTGCGCCCTTTAAAGGTGATTTTCCAGAATATTCTTCTCTTAAAGCCATTAAACCTGGCATCTCACTTTCTGCAATTGAAATTTCTTTACGACCAAAATCTGCTTGGGATATATCTTTTACTTTGAAATCTTCCATGGTGGGTCTTCTAGCAATAAAGAATTAATTAATCAATAGGTCTCTTCAAGCTTTAGGAAATATAATTTCCATACTTGCACCATTTTGATCTAATCTATTGGTTGCTTTAATTTTAGCATTGTGTAAATCGGCTAAATTTTTTACGATATTTAAACCAAGTCCAGAATGTTGACCAAATTTATCTGGTCTATTACTATAAAATCTTTTAAATATTTTGCTTGTATCTTTTTCCTTAAAGCCTTGTCCTTCATCCAAAATATTAATTGATACTTTATTGTCATCTAATTTTAACACTTTGACAACAACTTTTTTATTATCTTCACTAAATGAAATTGCATTGTCTAGTAGATTTGCAATTATTTGTTCTATTCTATTTTCTATACCATTTATAAAGTATTTATTCTTTTTATCATTTTCGTAAACAATCTTGATCCCTCTTTTTAATTTATAGATATTATTAAAATCATCAACAACAGATTTTACGATTGGCTCTATATCTAATTTTTTAATTTTTTCTTTACTTAAAGCAACCTCATCTTTTAATATTTGAGAATAATCTGTAATTAATCTTTCAATCCTTTGAACGTCATGACTTAAAATATCAATTAATTTTATTCTTTGATCAACATCATTTGTATCGTGTAAGATTTCAGAGGCACTTTTTAATGAAGCAAGAGGATTTCTAATTTCGTGAACAAGATCAGTTGAAAAATTTTCAGCATGTGAGATTCTTTTTTGTAATTCTAAAGTCATGTCATCTAATGAATTTGATAACAATCCTAATTCATCATTTCTTAATTTTAATGTATCAATATTAGCTCCCTTAACGTTTTTATTCTTAATTGTTTTTGTGTAGGTAACTAAATTTTTTATTGGCTTAAGAAAATATCTATTTAATACAAATGAGAAGATCAAAATTACTATTCCTACAGCAATAGCGGTACGAATTATAAATGTCTTTCGTTCGTCGATAGCGGCTTTGATGTCATTCGCATTTTCAGTGATTGCTAAATAACCGATATTTTTACCACTTTGCATTACATTTTTAATTGTTGTTAATTTAAATTTGTTAAATTCATCTTGAGTGAATGTGAAAGGAATTCCATAATTTTTAGATGAAGCATAATTAAATAATATATCTTTTAATGAAACTGAATGATCAGTTCCAATATCTATATTTTTTTTTTCAGTAATTTCTTTTGTTTTTTCATCATTTAATATTTCTAATTCAATAGTATCAAGTCTTGTTGTAAAAGATCTAGGATCAAGATCTAGAGTATCTGTATCTCCAACTAAATTAAGTTCATTATCAAAGAAAATTACTCTATCTAGATTTTGAAAAAGAAATCTTGTTGAGAATAAAAATTTTCTTATATCTTCTTCCACGAATTTTACATTAAGTCTAATTAAATTATCAATAGTATTATTGATTACCTCAATGTGATTAGATGATTTTTTTTTTATTAAATTTGGTTGGATATTTTTTAGATAAATAAATGTTAATAAACCAATAATTGTAAAAAATATTAAATTTATGAATAAAAACTTTTTAAGAATTGATAAATTTTTTAGAAGATTGCTTAACATTAGCTAACATTCCACCTATAACCACTCCCATATCTTGTTTCTATAGCCGAAAATTCTGGATCGACCTTTTTAAATTTTTTTCTAATTCTTTTAACATGACTATCGATTGTTCTATCTTCTATGTCAGTATCTTCTCTATAGGCTATATCCATTAATTGAGCTCTCTCTTTGATAATTCCGGGTCTTTTTGCTAATTCTTTCACTAACAAAAATTCTGTTGTTGTTAATTTATCTGGTAACTGTTTTCCATTCCATTCACACTCTAACTGTGAGGGATCTAATTTTAATTTTCCATGAGAAATTATACTTTTATTTTCTTCTATTGAGTCTTTTGTATCTTTTTTTCTTAATTGTACCCTTATTCTTTCAATTAATACCTTGATTGAAAAACCCCCAGATTTTTTTATAAAATCATCTGCACCTAATTTTAAACCAAGCAATTCATCTATTTCATCATCTTTTGAAGTTAAAAATATAACAGGTAAGGAAGTTTTTTTTCTTAATTTCTTTAATAATTCTTCTCCATCCATTTTTGGCATTTTTATATCGACTATTGCTAAATCTGGAGGAGTTCTCGTCAAACCTATTAGTGCGCTTTCTCCATCAATATAGGTTTGAACCTTAAAACCTTCTTTTTCCAAAGCTATACTTAGGCTTGTCAAAATATTTCTATCATCATCAATTAAAGCAATAGTTTGTTTATGCATAATTAAATATAAAAATACTAAATTGTTCTAATTTGGGCAATCAAATTAAAATTAATGGAGAGCACCCCAGTTATCACCTAAATTCAAATCTACAGTCAAAGGTATTGAAAATGAATGATGATTACTTTCAGCTACACTGGCCATTTCTTCAATAATAATTTTACTGATTCTTTTTGCCTCTTCTTTCGGGGTTTCAAAGATTAATTCATCATGAATTTGAAGTAACATCTTTGTCTTTTGATTTTTTTGCTCATTTAATTTTTTATCTAATCTGATCATTGCTAACCTCATTATTTCTGACGCAGACCCTTGGATAGGTGCATTAATTGCAGCACGCTCCTGAAAATTTCTTATATTATAATTCTTATCATTAATGTTTATGAAATGAGACCTTCTTCCAAAAATATTATTAACAAAGCCACTTTTTCTACAAAATTTTATTGTTTGATCCATATAAACCTTAATTTCTGGAAACTTAGAAAAATAAGCATTCAAAAATTCTTCAGCTTCATGATTGGATACATTTATTTGTTTTGCTAATCCATATTGTGAAATCCCATAAATAATTCCAAAATTTATTGCTTTTGCTTTTCTTCTTTGATCCTGGTTAATTTTCTTGATGTCTATATTGAATATTTGGCTAGCTGTGAGTGAATGAATATCTTCATTGTTTTTAAAAGCTTTTTTTAATTCTTTAACATCAGCCAAGTCCGCTAAAATTCTCATTTCAATTTGGTTGTAATCTGCAGAAATTAAAAGATGATCTTTTTTTGCAATAAAAGCTTTTCTAATATCTTTTCCATCATCAGATTTAATAGGAATATTTTGTAAATTAGGATCACTGGAGGCTAATCTTCCAGTAGTTGTCGCAGCAAGTAAAAATGATGTATGAACTCTTTTAGACATAGAATTGATATGTTCTGGCAAGGAGTCTGAGTAAGTATTTTTCAATTTTGAAACTTGTCTCCAATCTAAAACTAATTGTGGAAATTCATGTCCTTTAAAGGCAAGATCTTCTAGGACTGAAGCACTTGTGGCAAAACTTCCTTTTTTAGTTTTTTTAAGATCTGCTATTTTAAGATCATTGTATAAAATTTCTCCAAGTTGTTTTGGAGAAGCAATATTAAATTCCTTTTTAGATATCTTAAAAACTTCTTTTTGAATTTTTTGTATTTTTTTTTCAAACTTTGATGATAAAAGTTTTAGAAATTCATTATCAACTTTTATACCTTCAATTTCCATAAAAGCTAAGATTTTAATCATTGGCTTCTCAAAAATTTGATAGATATTGAAAATCTTTTCTTCTTTTAAACTTTTGGAGAATTTTTTATATAATCTAAATGTTATATCTGCATCCTCTGCTGCATAATCTTTTGCTTTTTCAATATCAACTTCACTAAAATTTATTTCTTTTTTTCCTGTTCCCACTAAATCTTTGAAAGCAATCGTTTTGTGACCTAAGTGAATTTCTGACAACGTATCCATGTTATGTCTATTTTTTCCAGCATCAAGAACATAAGACATTAACATCGTATCTTCCATTGAGGAAATATTTATGCCGTGTTTATATAATACAATAAAATCAAATTTAATATTTTGACCTATTTTTTTTACACTTGAATCTTCCAATAAAGGTTTAAGTTTTTTTAATACCACATCTTTATCAATTGATTTTTTTGAATTATGGCCAATAGGAATATAACAAGCTTTACCAATTTTAGTACTTAAGGAAACTCCAATCAGATCCGCTTGATGAGGATCTAATGAACTGGTTTCAGTATCTACTGCGACCTCGCCAGCTTCCTCTGCTTCTTTTATCCAAAAATCTATTTCTTTTGGGTCTGTAATTAAGTGATAATTTTTTTTATCAATTTTATTATGTGTTTCTCTAGGTTTTGATAAAAACTTATCACCATCAAAACCTGGTTCACCATAAGCTGATATTGCTGAACTTAACAATCTGTTAAACTCCATTTCCCTTAAAAATTTATAAAGTTTATCTTTATCAATCTCTTTTAATTTAAATTCATTTAAGTCTCTATCAACTGGAGCATCATGTTTAAGAGTTACTAATTTTTTACTAATCAACGCCTTATCTTTGTTTTCAATCAATGTTTCTCTTCTTTTGTTTTGTTTGATTTCATTTGCTGATTTCAATAGATTTTCTAAAGTTCCATATTTATTAATTAGTTCAGCAGCTGTTTTGACACCAATTCCTGGCACACCAGGAACATTATCGCTACTATCACCTGCTAAAGACTGAACATCGATGACTTTTGATGAATTTACTCCAAATTTTTTTTGAACATCTTCATCTGTAATAAATTTGTTTTTCATTGGATCAAAAATTCGAACATCTTTTTTAAATAATTGCATCAAATCTTTATCTGACGATACAATAGTAACTTTTGCTCCTTTTTTTAAAATTTGATCTACATATGTTGCGATTAGATCATCTGCTTCATAATTAATAAGTTCTACTGAGGGTAAATTAAATGCTAAAACTGATTTTCTGATATACTCAAATTGTGGTGCTAAATCATCTGGGGCCTCAGAACGGTTAGCTTTATATTCGCTATAAATTTCATTCCTAAATGTTTTTCTAGCTGAATCAAAAATTACTGCAAAATGACTAGGTCTTTGTTTGTTTTCATTAGATTTAGAGTCTTCAAGTAATTTGAATAACATACTGCAAAATCCACTTACTGCACCAGTTGGAAGCCCATCACTTTTTCTAGTCAATTGTGGTAAAGCATAATAAGCTCTAAATATATAGCCTGATCCATCAATTAAATAAAAATGATCAGTCTTTTGAATTTTACTCATTATAGATTAATATAGATTATCAATTAAAATAAGAGTATTATTTTTTATGGAACTTATAAAGCAAAATTCTCAAATAAGAATAATTAAGTCATTAATTTTAATTTTCTTGGGTACCTTGATTCTTGCTGTTTCCTCTAAAATTAAAATACCTTTTTATCCAGTACCTATGACAATGCAAACATTTGTAGTTATGTTCATTGGAATAAGTTTTGGATATAAAATTGGTTTAGCAACTGTAGGTTTATATCTTTTAGAGGGTATCGCTGGCCTACCAGTTTTTTCAAATTCACCTGAAAGGGGCGTTGGTATAATCTACTTTACTGGGCCAACAATGGGCTATCTAATAGGATTTTTATCAGCAACCTATTTAGCGAGTAAAATTAATAACAAAGATCATTTGGTTAAGATTATTGCAAAACTTACTTTTGCTGTTTCTACTATATATATTTTAGGAGTTTTGTGGTTGGGAATTCTAATTGGATGGGATAAACCTTTATTTAATTTTGGCGTTGCACCATTCCTTTTAGCAGAATTATTTAAAATATTGTTATTAGCTTTTTTAACAAAAAAAATAATTAAATTTAGAAAATTTATCTAGGGGACCTTTTAGATAATATTCTTTGTAAAGTTCTTCTGTGCATTTTAAGTCTTCTAGCTGTTTCTGAAACATTTCTATTACATAATTCAAATACACGATGAATATGCTCCCATTTTACTCTGTCTGCAGACATTGGATTTTCAGGAGGAGCTGCTTTTTTTGATGGATCAGCTAACAATGCTTTTTCGACATCATCAGCATCTGCAGGTTTTGCAAGATAATCTATGGCACCTTCTTTAATTGCTGCAACAGCTGTGGGGATGTTACCATAACCTGTTAACATTATAATTCTACTTTTTGGGTTTGTTAATTGAATCTCTTTAACAACTTCCAGTCCATTTCCATCTGAAAGTCTAAGATCAACAACAGCGAATCCAGGTTTTTTTGATCTAACTTCGTCTATACCTTTTTTTACACTCTCAGCTTGTACAACTTCAAAACCTTTTTTCTCCATCGCTCTAGAAAGTCTATCTCTAAAAGGATTGTCATCATCAACGATAATAAGGGATTTATTATCAAAATTATCTAGGTTTTGAAGTATTCCCTCGTTTTTCATGAACCTAATATGGACGTTTAATTTCAAATTTCAATAGGTAATTATTTGCTTTACATCCATATATTATTGGCTTAATTGCACATTTTATAAAAGGTTTTTTAATAGTTAGAAAATTTTTTTTTTGTTAAATTTTTTTTAGGGGGCATTAAAAATGCAAAAATTTAAGTCAGTTGAATATTTAGTAAATCAACTGAAACCTGATAAACCGATTTATTGTATTAGAAAGAATTCTATTCTTTCAGCAACTAAATTATTCTTAAAAAAATTTCCTGGAAGAGTTTTATATGCAGTGAAAACAAATCCTAATCCTGAAGTTATTAAAACTTTAATAAAAGGTGGTATTGAACAATTTGATATTGCCTCGATAGAAGAAATAAAAGCCGTAAGAAAATTTAGCAAGACTGCAAAATGCTCTTATATGCATACTGTAAAAAGTAGAGAAAGTATAAGTGAAGCTTATTTTAAATATGGAATTAAAACATTTGCTTTAGATACAAGGGATGAACTTATAAAAATTATAGAAAGTACTAGTAATGCTAATGATCTAGAATTATTTGTAAGAGTATCTGTGTCAAATGAACATGCTGAAATTGATTTATCTAAAAAATTTGGTGCTTTAAACTCTGAATCTGTTGGACTTTTGAGACTTGTAAAACAATACGCAAAAAAAATTGGTTTAAGTTTTCATGTTGGTTCTCAATGCATGCATCCGATTTCTTATTCCAAAGGTATTACCGAAATAGGAAACATAATAAAAAAGACAAAAATTATTCCAGATTACATTAATGTAGGTGGTGGCTTTCCAACTATTTATCCTGATTTAGTACCACAATCATTAGAGAGTTATTTTGATGAGATAAAAAGAAGTTTAGAGAATTTAAAAATTGAATCTTTACCTGAAATTATTTGCGAACCAGGAAGAGCGCTTGTAGCTGAGAGTGGTTCAACAATAGTAAGGGTTAATTTAAGAAAAAAACAAAAACTTTATATAAATGATGGGACATATGGTACGCTTTTTGATGCTGGCACTCCTAATATAGTTTTTCCATCTAAAATGATAAAAGATAGTTCAAATAAAATTATTTCAAAAAAATTAACAGCATTTGATTTCTATGGTCCTACTTGTGATAGTATGGATTATATGAAGGGCCCATTTCTTCTTCCAAATAATATTAAAGAAAATGACTATATTGAACTTGGTCAACTAGGTTCGTATGGTTTAACATTTAGAACTCAATTTAATGGTTTTTATTCAAATGAAATTTACGAAGTTGAGGATAAACCAATAATGAGCCTCTATGACAAAGATGATAATAAAGCTACTTTGGTGGCTTAATGTCTGATAATAAAAACTTAGGTCATAACAGTAAAAAAGATTTTTTAAAAAATCCTGTTGAGCATATCGATATAACTTCTTTTGATTCAAGAAAAATTATTTCCTCTATGGAAAAAATGTCCTTTGTTTCACGAGAAACAGCCAATGCATCAAATATCTATAATGAAATGTTAAAAGATAAAGAATGCACAATTTTTTTAACCTTAGCAGGTTCTACATCTGCAGCTGGCTGTATGAGTATTTATAAAGATATGGTGAAATATAATATGGTAGATGCAATTGTTGCCACAGGAGCTTCAATAATTGATATGGATTTTTTTGAAGCTTTAGGATTTAAACACTATCAAGGATCTCAATTTCAAAATGATAATGAATTAAGAAAAAATTATATAGATAGAATTTATGACACTTATATTGATGAAGAAGAATTACAAATTTGTGATAAAAAAATATGTGAAATAGCTGACAATTTAGAACCAAAAAGTTATACCTCAAGAGAATTTATTCACGAGATTGGGAAATATTTAAAAAAAAATTCGATAAAAAAAGATTCTCTTATTGAGACTGCATATGACAATAATGTTCCAATTTTTTGCCCCGCCTTTACAGATTCTAGTGCTGGATTTGGTTTAGTAATACACCAAGAAAAAAATCCAAAAAAACATTTAACATTAGATTCAATAAGAGAATTCAGAGAGTTGACCGAAATAAAAATAAAATCTAAAAGATCAGGATTGTTCATGATTGGCGGAGGTGTGCCTAAAAATTTTATTCAAGATACTGTAATATGTGCTGAACTTTTAGGTAAAGATGTTGATATGCATAAATACGCAGTGCAAATCACAGTAGCTGACTCAAGAGATGGGGCTTGCAGTAGTTCAACTTTAAAAGAAGCAAGTTCATGGGGAAAAGTTGACGTTACAAAAGAACAGATGGTTTTTGCAGAAGCTACAACCGTATTACCTTTGATTGCAAGTGATGCTTATCATAAAGGTGAATGGAAAAATAGAGATAGAAAAAACTTTTCAAAAATTTTTGGGTAAAAAATTGCAATATTTATCAAACAAAAATGGGTTTCTTGGAATTGATAACAAATTTAATTTTAAAGAAAAGGTTGTAATTATTCCGTTTGG
>QCHE01000013.1 GCA_003278065.1 Pelagibacteraceae bacterium AG-390-O04 | reverse complement strand
TGCTCAGATAAAAAAATGTTCAGATTACTTCAGGGAGATGTTGGTAGTGGTAAAACAATAGTATCGTTGTTATCTGCAATCAACACCATTAGTTCTGATTTTCAAGTAGCAGTAATGGCACCTACTGAAATATTAGCTAGACAACATTTTTTATTAGCTAAGAAAATATTCCCTAAAAATATCCAAATTGAATTACTCTCTGGAAAATCAACTTATAAAGAAAAAAAAAATATTTTAGATAAATTATTAAAAAAGGAAATTGATATTATTTTTGGAACACATGTTTTATTTCAAAAAAAAGTAGAATTTAAAAAACTAGGCTTAATAATAATTGACGAACAACATAAATTTGGAGTAAGTCAAAGAAAAAAATTATCTGATAAAGCTGGAAAAGATTGTGATGTTCTTTTAATGACTGCAACACCAATTCCACGTACTTTAACAATGACTATTTATGGAGATATGGATCTTTCAATTATAAGAGAAAAACCAAATAATCGAAAACCTATTAAAACTTATAGTAAACTTGAAAGTAAAATTGAAGATGTATTAAAATTTATTAAAAAAGAAATACGACTTGGAAATCAAATTTTTTGGGTATGCCCTTTAATAGAAGAATCTAAAAAAATTGATCATACTTCAGCAGTTAAAAAGTCTGAATATTTAAAAAAATTATTTCCCAATCAGGTTTATCTACTCCATGGAAAAACAACAATCGAGGAAAAAGAAAAAATCCTTAATAGATTTTTAAGAAATGAATTTAAGATTTTAGTTTCGACTACTATCATCGAAGTAGGTATAGATTTTCCCAATGCAAATATAATAGTAATAGAAAATGCAAATAAATTTGGTTTATCTCAATTACATCAACTTAGAGGTAGAGTTGGAAGAGGTAACAAAGAGTCTTCATGTATATTAATGTTTAAGTCAAATTTAAGCGAGAATGCGAAAAAAAGAATTAACATATTAAAAGACACTAATGATGGATTTGAAATATCTGAGGAAGATATGAAATTAAGAGGTTTTGGAGATATTCTTGGTTTTAAACAAAGTGGAATTAAAAACTTTAAATTGGCAGATCCAATACATAATCATAATCTTTTTATTTTAGCTGAAAAAGAAATCAAAAGAATTGAAAATGAAAAAGAAGACATAGGTAAATTTAAACCATTGATTAAATTGTATGATCGGGCAGATATAATTAATGATATAGCTTAATTCTTACCAGAAGATGTACCTGCAGAAACAATAAATTTAGATGCCTCTTCAAATGTCATATTCAGATATATAACTTCATCTAATGGAAACATTAGTAAAAAACCACTTGTAGGATTTGGTGTTGTTGGAACAAAAACATTAATTAATTTTTTGTTTGTTTTTTCAGCCATTTCTCCTTTATTTTCTTTTGTTGCAAATCCAACAGCCCAAACACCTTTTCTTGGATATTCTATTAAGACAACACTTTTTTTATCCTTGTCATCTTTATTAGAAAACGTTTCTGTCATTTGAACTATTGCTGAATAAATAGTTCTTAAAACTGGAATTCTCTTAAATAAGTCATCAATAAGTTTTAGAATTCGTTTACCTAAAAAGGATAAAGATAAGCCTCCGACAATTGTTATAAAAACAACTGAAATAATTATTTCTATTCCAGGTATTGCAAAAGGTAAATAACTGTTTGGATTAATATTTTGTGGTATTAGATTAGATGATAAGCCAATTAATATTTTGCTCAAATACAACGTAAAGCCTATTGGTATTAATACAACAACACCAGTAATAAAATAATTCCTAAGTATTAGAGGTATTGATCGTTTTTTTGTATTTTTAGCCATTTAATTAAAACTTGAATATACCACAAAAGAAATTGCAATTATAAATAATATTAATAAAATTTTATTATTTAGATTCATTAATAAATATAATATCAATGTTAATTAAAAATGGATAGAAGAAAATTTTTGACATATGTTAGTTGTGGTTGTTGTGGTTTTGTCCTCAACTCATGCTCTACTGCACCAATTACCAAAAGGCGTCAATTAAAGATTATTCCTGAGGCAAAGCTTAATGCCCAAGCAGCCCAAATTTATGAAAAAGTAAAAGAGAAAGAAAAAATTAGCACTGATACAAAAACATTAAATGAGATTAAAGAAATAGGTAAAAAAATGGAAAATTCTATCAGTGAATATTTCTATAGAAAAAATCTTAATGATCCAACTACAAATTTTGATTGGGAGTATATATTGATTGATAAAAAAAATGTAAGAAATGCATGGTGTATGCCAGGAGGTAAAATTGCTGTTTATACAGGCATACTAGATGTTACAAAAAATACAAATGGTTTGGCTGCAGTAATGGGTCATGAAATTGCTCATGCAGTAGCAAAACACTCCGTGGAAAGAGCTAGTAGAGGAACTTTATTAAACATTGGAACACAAATAATTGATGTTGCTAGTGGCGGGGCCTTATCAACCATCAATAGAAATACTGGAATGGATGCTGTTGGTTTACTGTCACAACTTGGAATAATGAATCCTTTTAATAGAAAACAAGAAAGCGAAGCAGATTATCTTGGTATGATTTTTTCTTCTTTATCTGGATATGACATTAGGGAAACGGTAAAAATTTGGGAAAGAATGAAAGAATTTAATAAAGGAAAACAACAACCAGAATTTATGAGCACACATCCATCTGCTGATAATAGAATTAAAAATATTAATAAATGGACAGATGAGATAATATTAGATTATCCACCATTTAAAGTTTAATAAACATTTAGTTAATGGTGAGCCGTGATGGACTCGAACCATCGACCCATTCCTTAAAAGGGAATTGCTCTACCAACTGAGCTAACGGCCCATTAATTATCGAATGAGTTTTATATATAGAATTATTTTAAGAATTCAAATACGAATTTCATAAAAAAAGTCACAGATTTACAACTTATCTATGTATTTATCATGAAATTGATCAAAAGTATTATTTTTGATATTTTCACGAATTGCAGTCATTAATTCTTGATAAAAGTTAATATTATGAAGAGTTAACAGCATTGAAGCTAATATTTCATTTGTATTAAATAAATGATTTAAATAATTCTTTGAATATTTATTTAAATCAAAATTAAAACAATTTGAATCTAAGGGAGCATTGTCTTTTTGATATTTGTTGTTTCTGATATTTATTCTTCCATTCCATGTAAAAGCTAAACCAGTTCTGCCTGATCTGGTTGGTAAAACACAATCAAACATATCAATACCTCTTTTTACTGCTCCTAATATATCTGATGGTGTTCCTACTCCCATTAAATAACGAGGTTTATTTGATGGTAAATGTTCTTTAATATCATCTATAACACTAAACATTTCATTCTGACTCTCACCCACCGCTAATCCACCTAAAGCATATCCATCAAAATCAATCTTCTTTAATTCTGTCAAAGATTTTTCTCGTAAATCTCTAAAAAGTCCACCTTGTACAATTCCAAATAATGCTTTGTGTGAATTTTTTCCAAAAGCTTTTTTTGATCTTTCTGCCCAATATAATGATAAATTCATTGATTTTTTTATTAAATCATAATCATCTGTATTTTTAGGACACTCATCCATTATCATTAAAATATCTGAGTTTAAGCCTAATTGAATTTTTATACTTTCTTCAGGACTTAAATAAAATTTTTTTCCATCAATATGAGAATTGAATATAGCTCCTTTTTCTCTATCAATTTTATTAAACTTGGACAATGACATAACTTGGAAACCACCAGAGTCAGTTAATATAGGTAATTTACAGTTCATAAATGTATGCAAACCACCTGCATCTCTTACTCTATCAACACCAGGTCTTATCATTAAATGATAAGTGTTTGAGAGAATTATTTCAGCTCCAGTTTTTATAACATCATTAATAGTACAAGCTTTGACTGTTGCTTGTGTGCCTACAGGCATAAAAGCTGGCGTATTAATATTACCTCTATGAGTCTCGATTAAACCACATCGAGCAAATTTATCTTTTTTTAATATTTTAAAGGCAAAATCTTTTAATGCCATTAAAAAGATCTATAAAGATTTAAAACTAATAATTTTATCAGGCTCTGAGACTGCTCCATTATTGTTCTCATCTCCCCTTTTGATCTTATCAACATTTTCCATTCCCTCAATTACTTTTCCAAAAACAGTATATTGTTTATCTAAAAATGGTGCAGGTTTAAAACAAATAAAAAACTGACTGTTTGCACTATTTGGATCTGAGGACCTTGCCATTGATAAAGTTCCTCTTTCATGAGGTAAATTATTAAATTCTTGATTTAGATCAGGTAAATCCGATCCACCCATACCAGCTCTTCTTAAATCAAAATCATTATTATTTGAATTTCCAAATTTTACATCACCAGTTTGAGCCATAAAGCCATCTATAACTCTATGAAAAACCACATTATCGTATTTTCCATTATCAGCTAATTCTTTAATTCTTTTTACATGATTAGGTGCTACATCAGGAAACAACTCGATTTTTACATCTCCATCTTTTAATTTTAATATCATAATATTCTCCTCTGAAATTGATTGATTAATAAATAATAAAAAAAAAATTACAAATTTAATTAAAATTTTATTCATATTTTTCTTTTAAAGACTTAATAGTACTTTTAGTAGTAAATTTTTTTATATCTCCACCTAATTTTACTATTTCTTTAACAAATTTTGATGAAATAATTTGATTTTCAACATCTGACATCAAAAAAAGTGTTTCTATATTATTGTTCAATTTTCTATTCATACCTGCTAATTGAAACTCATATTCAAAATCAGATACAGCTCTTAATCCTCTTAAAATAATATTAGATTGATATTTTTTACATAAATCAGTAGTCAAAGATGTGAAAGATACAACTATAATTTTTTTTTTATTGAACCTTAAATCTTTAAAAAGAGCTTTTTTAACTATTTCTATTCTTTCGTAAGAATTGAACAAGTAATTCTTATTTTCTACATCCGAAACACCTACAACGATTTTGTCAAATAATTTTAATGATTTTTTTATCACATCAATATGACCAAATGTAATAGGATCAAACGTTCCAGGATAAATTGCTATTTTAGACATTAATTTAAATTATCTTCTACTTTAATTGCTGATACTACTTTTTCATCTCCAGATAATTTTATAATCCTGACCCCTTGAGTGTTTCTACCTGCTGTTCTAATTTCTTTTACAGCAACTCTAATTACTCTTCCTTTATTTGTTGAAATCATAATTTCATCTCCTTCAAAAACAGGGAATGATGATGAAATATTTCCATTTCGAGGAGAATTAATTATTCCTATAATACCTTTACCTCCTCTATTTGTCACTCGATAATCATAATGTGATGTTTTTTTACCAAATCCATTTTCTGTTATTGATAGAATAAATTTTTCGCTGGCTTTTAGTTCAATCTTATCATCTTTGGATCTTTTTCCATTAGTTTTGATCTTATCATTATTAATTATTGATAAAGATACTATTTCATCATTAGGAGCCAATTCAATTCCTTTTATACCTTTAGAGGATCTTCCTTTAAAAATTCTTAATTTCTTTGACTCAAATCTTATACATTTACCAAACTTTGTGCTTAACATTATATCTTGATCATTTTTGCAAATCTTAACACCAACAATTTTATCATTATTATCAAGTTTCATGGCTATTTTTCCAGATGAGTTAATTGATACAAAATCTTCGAGAATATTTTTTCTTATTTTTCCTCGAGATGTTGCAAAAATAATTTGATAATCAGTTAAATTAGAATCATTTTCAGGAAAAGGCATTATTGAACTAATTGATTGGTGATTTTTTAATGGTAAAATATTAAATAAAGATTTGCCTTTAGAAGATGCAGAACCTTCAGGTATTTTCCATGCTTTTATCCTATAAACTAAACCTTCTGTTGAAAAAAATAAAACTGATGTATGAGTGTCCACAGATAATGTTTGAACAACAGAGTCTTCATTTCTTGTTGTTATACCAGTTTTACCTTTACCACCTCTTTTTTGAGTTTTAACATTATTTAATGAACCTCTTTTAATATAGCCCTGTAGCGTAATTGTTATTAAAACTGCTTCTTTTTGAATTGTTTCTTCAATATCATAATTTAAAACAGCATCGATAATCTTAGTTCTTCTAGGTACTGAAAATTTTTCTTTTATATCTTTTAATTCATTACTAATAACTTTTAATAATTCTTTTTTAGAGGAAATTATCTTTTTAAAATGTGATATTAAATTAGCAAGTTTTTTTATTTCTACTTCAATTTCATTTATTCCGAGAGCTGTAAGTTTTTGTAATCTTAATTCTAAAATAGCATTTACTTGATTGTCAGATAGATTATAAATATTTTTCACTTTTTTATTTTCTACTAAAGAAATCATTTTTTGCGATTTATTTATTTTCCATTTTGTATTCAATAAGCTCTTCTTAGCTTCATCAGGATTTTTAGAAGATCTAATAATCTTAATAACTTTGTCTAAATTTTCTACTGAAACTGAAAGGCCAATTAATATGTGTGCTCTCTCTTCAGCTTTTTTTAAATCATGTTTAGTTTTCTTAATTACAACATCTTCTCTAAAATTTAAGAAATTTTCTAAAAATTCCTTTAAATTACAAGTTTTTGGTTTTCCATCAACTATTGCCAATGTGTTAAATCCAAAAGAACTTTCTATTTGAGTGTTTTTATAAAGCTGTCTTTTAATTGTCTCTGGTTCAACACCATTTCTAAGATCTATTGATACTCTTATTCCCTCTCTATTAGACTCATCTCGAATATCTCGTATTCCTTCTATTTTTTTTTCTCTTACTAATTGAGCTATTCTTTCGTTTAAAACTGATTTGTTAACCTGATAAGGTATGGAATTAATTACTAATCTTTCTTTTCCATTTTTAAGAGACTCAATTAAAATTTCACCTCTTATTTTAAATGAACCTCTACCTTTATTATAACCCTGTTTAATTATATCTTTACCAATAATGACGCCACCTGTTGGGAAATCTGGACCAGGTATATGTTTCATCAATTCTTTAATCTTAATATCTTTGTTATCAATTAAAGCTAATGTGCCATTAATTATTTCACCTAAATTATGAGGTGGAATACTTGTAGCCATACCAACAGCGATTCCACCTGCTCCATTGACTAACAAATTTGGGTATTGTGCTGGTAATACACTTGGCTCTTTTTCAGTTTCATCATAATTATTTTTAAAATCAATTGTATTTTTTTCGATGTCATCAATTAAAAATTGTGCAACTTTAGATAATCTTGTTTCTGTATATCTCATTGCCGCCGCGGGATCACCATCTATAGATCCAAAATTTCCTTGTCCATCAACTAAAGGTAAACTCATAGAAAAGTCTTGCACCATTCTAACTAAGGCATCATAAACAGATTGATCACCATGAGGATGATATTTACCTATAACATCTCCAACTATTCTTGCAGATTTTCTAAATTGTTTAGACCAATCATATCCTCCTTTATACATGGCATATAGAATTCTACGATGGACAGGTTTCAAACCATCTCTCACATCTGGTAATGCCCTGCTCACAATAACACTCATTGCATAAGACAAATAAGATGAACTCATCTCATCATGCATAGAGATTAATTTTATGTTTTTATCTTTTATAACTTCAGTTTTTTGCATAAAATCTAAAATGGAATTTCATCATCCATTTCATTAGATATTTGAGAAGTGTCGTCTGAATTATTAGTTGATGATTGATTATTATCATATTGAATTCCGCCACCAGAATTTCCTCCACCCAACATTGTTAATGAAGAGTTATAACCTTGAATAACTATTTCTGTTGAATACTTATCTTGACCAGATTGTTCGTCTTTCCATTTTCTTGTTGTTAGTTGTCCCTCTACATAGATTTGAGCTCCTTTTTTAAGATATTGCTGAACTACATTTACTAAACCTTCATTAAATACAACTATACGGTGCCATTCTGTTTTTTCTTTTTTTTCACCTGTATTTTTATCTTTCCAAGATTGGCTTGTCGCAAGACTTAATCTAGCAACATTTTTGCCGTTAACCATTTGTTTAATCTCTGGATCTGCGCCCAAACGACCAATTAAAAGTACTTTATTTAAACTTCCAGCCATAATATTTTATTATTTGTTAAATTTATTAATTAGAATTATATCACAATTTACACTGAATATTAATTTTATTAAGTCAAAGCAACAAAAATTATGATTAAAAAGATAGTTATTAAGGGCGCTAAAGAACATAATTTAAAGAATATTTCCTTAGAGATTCCTAAAGATAAATTTGTTGTAATTACAGGCTTGTCTGGATCAGGAAAATCGTCTTTAGCTTTTGATACAGTATATGCCGAAGGTCAACGTAGATATGTAGAAAGTTTGTCAGCCTACGCAAGACAGTTTTTGGACAAAATGAAAAAACCTAACGTTGATTTAATTGAAGGGTTAAGCCCAGCTATATCAATTGAACAAAAAAATACGTCCAAAAACCCAAGGTCAACTGTTGCCACAGTAACTGAAATTTACGATTATATGAGAGTATTATATGCAAGAGCTGGCACACCTTACTCACCTTTTACTGGTAAACCTATAACTTCTCAAACAATAACTCAAATTGTAGATAAGATTAAAGAACTTCCTAAAAAAGCAACAATTTATATTTATGCTCCAGTTGTTAGAGGTCGTAAGGGTGAATATAAAAAAGATATCTTAGGTTATAAAAAAAGAGGTTTTAGAAAAATTAAAATAGATGATGTTTTATATGATATCGACAAAGTTCCGGAGCTAAACAAAAAAATTAAACATGATATTTATATTCTAGTAGATAGAATTGTATTAAATTCATCGCTAGGAAATAGATTAGCTGAAAGTATTGAGTCATCCGTAAATTTAGCTAATGGTTTGGTCTTTGTTGAGTATGAAGATGAAACATTACCGAAAAAATTTAGAAAATTAGAAAAATTAATCTTTTCAACAAAGTTTGCTTGCCCAGAAAGTGGTTTTACAATTGAAGAAATTGAGCCAAGATTATTTTCTTTTAACAGCCCCTTTGGAGCCTGTGAAGAATGTGAAGGTATTGGTATTAAATTAAATGTAGATCCAAATTTAGTTATTCCAAATGAAAAAAAATCTATTGCTGATGGAGCTATTGAACCTTGGGCTAAAACTACTACTTTATATTATGCTCAAACACTTTCTTCTTTATCAAAACATTATGGTTTTTCATTAGATGAAAAATGGTCAAAACTTACAAAAAAAATTAAAGATATAATACTTTATGGTTCTGATGATGAGGAAATCAAATTTTCATATGATGATGGTTATGAAAAATATTCACACAAAAAAACTTTTGAAGGTGTAATAAATAATCTCGAAAGAAGATATTTAGAGACTGATAGTGATTGGAAAAGAGAGGAAATTGCTCAATATCAATCTGATACTAAATGCGAAAGATGTAACGGACATAGATTAAAAGATGAGGCTTTATGTGTTAAAATTGACGGACTTCATATAAGTGAAGTCACTGAAAAATCAATTTTAGATGCTGCAAAATGGTTTGATGAACTTAAAAATAATCTAGATAAAAGACAGGTTAAAATCGCTGAGCACATTTTAAAAGAAATTAATGAAAGATTAAATTTTTTATTAAATGTTGGTCTTGATTATTTAACATTATCAAGAGAGTCTGGAACTTTATCTGGGGGTGAGGCTCAAAGAATACGTTTAGCCTCTCAAATAGGTTCTGGGTTAACAGGTGTATTATATGTTTTAGATGAACCTTCCATAGGTCTTCATCAAAAAGATAATGTAAAATTAATTGATGCGCTTAAAAGATTAAGAGATTTAGGAAATACTGTTATTGTAGTTGAACATGACACAGAGACAATGGAAAATGCTGATCACATAATTGATTTAGGACCTGAAGCAGGCAATAAAGGTGGTGAGATCGTTGCACAAGGAAGTTTTAAAGAAATAAGTCAGAATAAAGATAGCATAACTGGTAAATATCTTTCCAATAAGTATAAGATAGATATACCTAAAAAAAGACGTCTAGCTAAAAATGGGAGATTTTTAGAAATTACAGGTGCCACTGGAAATAACTTGGATAATGTAAACCTAAAAATACCTTTAGGAAGCCTTACATGCGTAACTGGTGTCTCCGGTAGTGGTAAATCAACTTTAGTTTTACAAACACTATACAACGCTTTAAATTTAACTTTAAATAATAACAAGTCTAGAAAAATTCCTAAACCATTTAAAGGTTTTAAAGGTACAGAACTTATAGATAAAATAATTGATATTGATCAATCACCCATTGGTAGGACACCAAGATCAAACCCAGCTACTTATACAGGAGCTTTTGGTCCTATAAGAGATTGGTTTACTGGTTTACCAGAATCAAAAACTCGGGGATACAAACCTGGAAGATTTTCATTTAATGTAAAAGGAGGGAGATGTGAAGCTTGTGAAGGTGATGGTGTTATTACATATGAAATGCACTTTTTGCCTGATGTTTATATTCAATGTGATGAATGTAAAGGAACAAGATATAATCGTGAAACATTAGAAATTAAATTTAAAGATAAAAGTATTGCTGATGTTTTAAATATGACTGTTGACGAAGGATGTGAATATTTTGAAAATATTTCAAATATTAAAACAAAATTATTAACTTTAAAAAAAGTTGGTCTTGGATATATAAAAATTGGTCAACAAGCTACAACTCTATCAGGTGGTGAGGCTCAAAGAATAAAACTAGCTAAAGAATTGTCTAAAAGATCAACTGGAAGAACAATGTATATATTGGATGAACCAACAACTGGTTTGCATCAACATGACATTAAAAAATTGTTAGAAATCCTTCATACTTTTGTATCTTTAGGTAATACAGTTGTAGTAATTGAGCATAATTTAGATGTAATTAAAACGGCTGATTATATAGTTGATATGGGACCTGAAGGTGGAATAAAAGGAGGTAAAATTATCGCAGAAGGTAAACCAGAAGAAATTAGCAAAATTAAAGAGAGTTATACTGGAAAGTTTTTAAAACCTCTTTTAAACTAATGCATTTTATGTTTCATATTTATGATAAATTAGTATAGTAGATTAATATGACTAACTTACTCTCATCATTATCTAAAACAATTCATGCTTCTGCAATTTTAGCAATATTATTATTTTTAGGTCTGTATTTCCAATATGATGGATTTGCTTTTGATAGATTGTTTTGGAGTTGGTTAACAAGATTTTTTCATGTTATTGTTGCTATAATGTGGATTGGTTTGCTTTGGTATTTTAATTTTGTTCAAATTCCAAATATGTCAAAAATCCCCGATGAGCAAAAACCAGCAATCGGTAAAGTTATTGCTCCTGCCGCCCTATTCTATTTTAGATGGGCTGCTGCACTAACAATTCTATCTGGTTTAATTCTTGCAGGAATAAATGGATATTTACATGATGCAATGACCCTAAGTATTGGATCAGGAATACCTAAACATACAGCAATAGGAATAGGAATGTGGTTAGGTCTAATTATGGCCTTTAATGTTTGGTTTGTGATATGGCCAAATCAAAAAAGGGCTTTAGGAATTGTTGAATGTGATCCAGAACTTAAAGCGAAATCTGCAAAAACGGCTATGCTTTTTTCAAGAACTAACACACTATTATCTTTACCAATGCTACTTTCAATGGTGGCTGCTCAAAATTTATATTAATTTTTATTATCTTCTTCTTTTAGGATTGTTTTCTGTGAAACATTCAATCTTACTAAAATAGTATTTGCTATATATATCGATGAATAAGTTCCAAAAATAACACCGAATATCATTGCTAAGGAAAAACCTTTTAGAATCTCGCCACCAAAGAAAAAAATTGATAATAATGCAAGTAAAGTTGTAATTGAAGTTATTAAAGTTCTTGATAACGTTTCATTAATTGAAATATTTGTTAAATCATAAATTTTTATATCTGAAAATTTTCTTAAATTTTCTCTCACTCTGTCAAAAATAACGACCGTATCATTCATTGAATAACCAACAATGGTTAACACTGCGGCAATTATAGATAAATTTATTTCTAAACCCAAAAGTGAAAATAAACCTAAAGTTACTATTACATCATGAAACAATGCAACTATAGCACCTAAACTAAATTGCCATTCAAATCTAATCCAAATATAAATAAGCATCAATACTAGTGCTACAGATATTGCTATTATACCAGATTTTAATAATTCAGAACTAACTTTAGGTCCTACATTTTCTACTCTCCTGAAATTAAAACTATTACCAAAAGAATTTTCTAAATTAGATTTAATCTTTTCAATTATATTTTTATCTTCACCATTTTCGAATTTAATTAAAAAGTCGGTTTCATTTCCAAAATTTTTAACAGAAACATCACCTAAATTCATTTGACTTAAATTATCTCTTAAAGATGAAACATTTATCTTTTTATCAGTTGATCTTAACTCAATTAGTGTGCCACCTTTGAAATCTATTCCGAAATTCAATCCTTTAAATACTAGAAATAATAATGAAATGATTACCAAAGAAATTGATAGAATATTAAATTGATTATAATATTTATTAAAAGCAATCATTTAAATTAAATTTGTTCGATCTTTATTTTTCATAATATACAAAATAGTCAGTAATCTAGCTATAAAATACACAGAAAATAGTGTTGTAAAAATTCCAATTCCAAGGGTTAATGAAAAACCTTTAATAGGGCCTGAGCCCATAAAAAACAAAATAATAGCAGCAAGTAATGTTGTTATATTAGCATCGAGAATTGCTGTTCTTGATTTAGTATAACCTCTATCAAAAGCAATTAGATTATTTTTTTCATCTTTTAATTCTTCTTTAATTCTTTCAAATATTAAAACATTTGCATCAACAGCCATACCAACCGTTAAAATAATTCCTGCAATTCCTGGTAAAGTTAAAGTTGCTTCAAATAAAGTAAGAATTCCAACTAAAAGAAATAAATTAATTATTAAGGTTAGATTTGTAATTAATCCAAAAATTTTGTATTTGATAAAGATAAATAATATCACAAGAATAAAACCTATTATTAAAGCGAATATTCCTGCATTAATTGAATCTTGACCTAAATCTGGACCAACAGTTCTCTCTTCAATTATTTCTAACGGTGCTGGTAGAGCTCCAGATCTTAAGAGTAAAGCAAGATCAGTTGCTGACTGAAAAGTAAAACCACCACTAATTTGACCTGAACCACTTGCGATCGTATCTCTTATAACTGGTGCACTAATAATTTTCCCATCTAATACAATAGCTAATTGTTTGCCAATACCTTTTGATGTTGCTTTACCAAATCTTTTAGCTCCTACTCTATCCAAAGTAAAAGAAACAACTGTTTCATTTGTTTCACTATTCATTCTAGGCTGAGCATCTAAAAGATTATCACCACTTAAAATAATTCTTTTACTTACAATTGATTCCTCATTGTTATTTTCGTATTTCAATATTTCTGAACCAAAAGAGTCTTGATTGTTGCTTGTAACAAATCTAAATGTTAGGTTCGCAGTTTTTCCGAGTAATGATTTTATTCTCATAGGATCATCCAAACCTGGAAGTTCAACTAAAATTCGATCATTTCCCCTTTTAAGTATATTGGGTTCATTAGTTCCAATCTCATCAATTCTTCTTCTTATAATTTCTAATGCTTGATCTTGAGATGATGTTTTAAGTTCTACTAATCCTTGTCTTGAATAGTTTACAACCAAAATATTTTCTTTTTCTGTTATTTCAAGTTGATGAGATTTAAATCTTTCATAATAGGGATTTATATTACTTTCTTCACTATTAAATTCATCTAAAATTTTTTGTTTTGATTTTTCGTCTACAACAAAAGAAAGTTGTTGATTAAAAATTTTAAAATTAGTTATTCTAATATTTTTTTCTTTAAAATAATTTCTAATTGAAATAGAAAGGTTTTGAAGTTTTTGTTCAATTACAGGATCGTTATTAATTTCTAATAAAAGATAAGAACCACCTTGTAGATCTAAGCCAAGATTAATCTTTTTATTAAAAATCTCATTATCAAATTTAATAATATTTGAACAAGTAATTAAAATAAAAAATAAAGATATCAGTGAAACAAAAAATATTCTTAATTTTGAAAAGTATAACACTTTATCTAAATGAAATTATTTTTTAACTTCTTGAGCATTCATCAAACTTTGAACACCTGTTCCTCTAATAATCTCAACGGTAACATTTTCAGCAATTTCTACTTCGACTTTATCATTATCTATCACTCTTGTGATAATTCCAGTAATGCCTCCTGATGTCACAATCTTATCCCCTTTTTTTAAACCTTCTACCATAGCTTTATGTTCTTTAACCTTTTTTTGCTGTGGTCTGATAAGAAAAAAATAAAAAATAACAAATATTAATATTAAAGGTATAAATTGACCTATTCCTGAACTTTCCATAAAACTCCTTAATTAAAAATGAATATTTATACTATCTCAAGAATTAAAACAACTTTAATTGATGGAAATTTTTTCCATATTGTTCATATAAGGTCTTAATACTTTTGGAATTGATATTGAACCATCTTTTTGTTGGTAATTTTCCAAAATAGCAATAAGTGTTCTTCCTACAGCTAAACCACTTCCATTTAAAGTACCAACATACTTAGTTTCCATATTGCTATCTTTGTATCTTGCTTTCATTCTTACAGCCTGGAATGTAGAACAAGATGAGCATGATGAAATTTCCCTATATTTATTTTCGGAAGGTAGCCACACTTCTAAATCATAGGTTTTTTCAGCACTAAAACCCATATCACCAGTACATAAAATCATTTTTCTATAAGGTAATTCTAAAAGATCTAGAATTTGTGTCGCACAATTAGTCATTCTTTCCAATTCATCTAAACATTTTGTTTGTTCAACGATACTGACCATCTCAACTTTATAAAATTGATGTTGTCTAATCATTCCTTTTGTGTCTTTTCCATAACTCCCAGCTTCTTTTCTAAAACAAGGTGTAGATGCAACAAATCTCAGTGGCAAAGATTTTTGATTTAAAATTTTATCTTTTACAATATTTGTTAAAATTACTTCTGCAGTCGGTATTAAAAATTTTCTATCAGTTCCTTCATCTAGTTTTACTTCAAATTGATCATTTTCAAATTTAGGAAGTTGACCAGTGCCAAACATTGTATTTTCAGATGCTAATAATGGAGGTGAAATTTCTTCATAGCCATTTTTTAAAATATGAGTATCAAGCATAAAATTAGAAATAGCTCTTTCTAAAAGAGCTAATTTATTTTTAACAAAAACAAATCTAGAACCTGTAGTTTTAGTTGCTAAATCAAAATCAAGCATTTTTAAATTTTCGCCCAATTCATAATGAGATTTTGGTTTAAAATCAAATTTTGGAATTTCTCCTGACTTATCGACCTCAATGTTATCATTTTCATCTTTTCCAACAGGCACATCTTTGTAAGGAGTGTTTGGCATATTTGATAAAATTTTTTCCAATTCTAATTTAACTAATTTTTGTTTTTCAGTAATATCATTTATAGATGACGTAATTTGTTTAGACTTTATAAATAAAGTTTTATCTTTTGATTTTGAAATATCTTTTTTTTCTTTTTCTAAAGATTCTTTTTGTTGGATGAATTCTCGATTTTTTTTATCCAAGTCTTTAAGTTTACTAAAATCTATATCTATTAATCTTTTTTTAATTTCTTTCTCAAAACTATCAAAATTTTTTCTAATTTCTTTTAAATTATGCATCAGAATCTTTTAATTTTTTATTTTCTATAATTTTTACTGATAATATTGATAATTCATATAAAATTAATAGAGGAATAGCTAAACCAATTTGTGTGATAGGATCAGGTGGAGTAAGCAAAGCCGCTGCAGCAAAAATCATTACAACAACATATTTCCTTCTTTTTTTTAGAAAATCAGAATCAACAATTCCAACTCTTGCTAATAAACTTAAAACAACAGGTAATTGAAAACTTATTCCAAATGCAAAAATAAGTTTCATTACTAATGATAAGTATTCATTTACTTTAGCCTCTAATTGAATAGGTAAATTTGTTGATAAACCAGTGCTTTCAAATGATAAAAAAAACTTAATAGCTAAAGGCATTATCAAATAATAAACTAACATACCTCCTAAAAGAAATAAGATAGGTGTTAAAACTAAATAAGGTAAGATTGCAATTTTTTCATGTTTATAGAGACCTGGAGCTATAAATTTCCATATTTGCATAAGAATATATGGGCAAGTTATAAAAAATGCAGTGAAAAAAGATATTTTTAAATAAGTTAAAAATGTTTCTTGAAGTGCTGTAAAAATTAATCTTCTTTCAGAACCATCTTCCTTAACTGCTTGAGCAAAAGGGTCTACTAAAAAACCATACAGATGTTCAGCATAGAAATAACATGCAACAAATAAAACTATTAGAAAAATAAAACTATGAATTAATCTTTTTCTAAGTTCTGTCAGATGACTTACAAAGCCACTATCTTTTTCATCAAGACTCATCTTTTTTATCTTCTTTTTTCTCTATGTGATTTTCATCAATTTCAATATTCGAAACTTCATTTTGTATATTGTTGATATGTTTTTTAGCTGTGCCAATCCATGAACCTACTTTTTTTAACATAATAGGAAAATCTTTAGGACCAAGTACAATAATAGCTATTGCTACTACAATTAAAATCTCAAACCAACCGATAGTAGGCATGTGATTTATTCTTTTTTATTTGAATCTTGATTTTCGTCGGAAATATTTTTAGGTTCAGTGTCATCAGTTACATCTGATGCCATACCTTTTTTAAAACTTTTTATCCCTTTAGCAACATCGCCCATCAAACTTGATATTTTTCCTCTTCCAAAAAGTAATACAACAAGAATTACAACTATTGCTATTTGCCAAATTCCAATACTCATAGAAAACTTATAACCTTTTTATTAATGTTTTAAAAGTATCTTTTTTTGTTTATCAGAATTATTAAATTATTTTTCATCCTCAGAATCTAGAGTGCTATTTAACATTTCATCAATATTTGAATAAATATCTTCTTTTTTATCGTCTTGTTTTTCCTTATAGAATTTTCCAGTTCCAAAAATTGCATTATCGATATTTGTGCTATCAATTAAACCTGCTGCTCCTAATTCATCTACTGTTGGCAAATCAGATAATTTTTGAAGGTTAAAATGACTTAAAAATTCATCAGTAGTAATATATAGAATAGGTTTACCAGGAACATCTTTTCTACCTCCTGGTTTAACCCAATTAAGTTCCATTAATATTTCGAGAGTATTTGTTCCAAAAGCAACACCCCTAATTTCTTCAATTTCAGCTCTCGTTACGGGTTGATGATAAACTATAATTGCCAAAGTTTCGATTGCAGCTCTTGATAATTTTTTTTCAACAGTTTTTTCCTGTATCATTAAATTTGATAAATTTGGAGAAGTTCTAAAAGACCATTTTTTAGAAATACAAACTAAGTTTATTCCTCTATCAGAATATTCTTTTTGTAATTTAAGTAAGATTTTTTGAACATCGGTTTTTTTTGAGATTTTATTTTCAATTGTATCTATATCCAAAGGTTCTGCTGCCGCAAACACTATAGCTTCAATTTCTTTTTCTAATGAAGATAATTTACCTGGGAAATCTATAACATTATCTTTTTTTTTTATTTTTTTTTTAATCATTTATTTTCCCTAACATAAATATCTTCAAAAAGTTCATTTTGTTTAATCCTTAAATTTCCTTCTTTAACAAGTTCTAATGAACCCGCAAAAATACCTGCTTTACCAGTTCTTTTATATGTTGATCCTTTCTTAAAATTTTTAGGAATCAAATCATCCAATTTCTTCCAGTCTATAAGTTTGCCAAAAAATTGTTTTATTGTTTTTATTCCTTCTTCAGTTGTAAATACAGGTAATTTAGGAATATTTATTTTTTGAAAATCTTTTGTCGTTATAATTGTTGAATATGTTTTTAATAAATCAAATAAATTTATTTTATACTCACTATTATAAATCGGCTTTATTCCAGATCTGCTCCCTCTAGTTCTAATTTCTCTACCCAATCTTTTTCTTTTAAGCATTTGCTCAGATAATAATCTAATTAATTCTAATTTCTTTAATTGTAATTTTAATTTTTCTGCTACTTCTTGAACCTTAAATTCTTCTTCTGGAGAGCCTGGCAGTAATAACTTAGACTTAAGGTAAGCTAACCAAGTTGCCATTAATAGATATTCAGATGCAATTTCTAAATTTAAATCACTTTCTTTTGTTATAAAATTGTGAAATTGATCTGCTAATTTTGTTATAGATATATCCTCTAAATTAACTTTTTGAGCTTTAGCAAGATCGAGTAAAGTGTCTAAAGGTCCATTATAATTTTCAATATCTACTTTAAATAAGACAGAATCATTTTCAAACATTAGATAATATTAACTTAAAATTTTATAAAATTGTGATGTTTTTTTTAAAATAAATTTACTTATTGAAGGAGAATTTTCTGCAACTATTTCCATTTCTTTAAATTTTCCATTGCAATGAAGGGCTAAATTGCACCCTGCATTAAACGTTTTAATTGTATTTTCTTTAAGTGTTCCTTTTAGGCTTTTCATAGATAAGTCGTCAGATATTAAGATATTTTTAAAACCTATCTTATGCCTAATTAATTCAATTAATTTTTGTGAATGAGTAACAGTATCTAGTTTATCTATTTCTTTGAAAATAATATGTGCTGTCATTGCAAAAAAAGCTTTTTTATTTTTAAAAGTATAAAAGTCATTATTAGCTAAAAATTTATATTTTTTATTTACAATTGGTGTATTATGATGACTATCAACTTTAGCCAATCCATGACCAGGTATATGCTTAATTACAGAGCCAATGCCATTATTGTGAAAATACTTAATACAAAAATCACCAATTTCTGACACTATTTTGGGGTCTTTAGAAAATGATCTGTCGCCAATTATATTTGAAGAACCCTTGACCCTTAAATCTAAAACTGGGACGGTATTTATATTTGCTCCTATTAATTTTAATAAATATGAAGTTTTATCAACAAAAAATTTATACATATATCTAAATTCATTTTTATTTTTCTTATATGTTTTACCAAAGAACTCAGAGCTAAAATTATCAAATGAAATAATATTTTTTAATCTATTAACCCTACCACCTTCTTGATCAATCAATATAGGGTATTTTCTATCATTAAAAATTCTCCTTATTGAAGATGTTAATTTGAAAGTTTGTTTAATACTTTTAATATTTCGAGTAAATAAAATTACACCCCAAGGCTTATATTTTTTTAAAAATTTTTTTTCTTTTGAAGAGAGTTTTGTAGATTTAATCCCGATAATAAATGCTCGACGATTATTCATTTGATCCTAATAATTTCCAAAAATTAAATTTTTTCCTTTTTTTATTATTTGATTGTTCAACATATTCTATAATATCTTTAGTATCATCTTCTAAAGTAGGTAATTTTAAAACATAAGTATCAACTCTTTCATCAATCGAATTTAATGATCTATATGATTTTTTTTTGTTATTATCAGAGAAATAATATTTCACTGTAAAGAAAAGAAAAATAGAAATTATGAGGATAAAAATTAGATATTTTATTTCTTTAAGCATTACATTTTTTCAGGAACTGAAACACCTACAATATCCATTCCAGATTTTATAACATTAGAAATGGCTTTTAAAAAAATTAACTTATCATCAGTAATTTTTTTATGTTCATTGATAAATCTTTTATTAGGATTATCTTTTCCTAGATTCCAGTAAGAATGAAATAAAGATGCTAGTTCATATAAATAAGTTGGGATTCTATGAGGTTCAAGTTTATTACAGGCAGCTTCAATACATTTTGGCCATTCGGATATTTTCTTTAAAATATTAATTTCATCATCAGAATAGTGAAAGTCATATTTTTCCAATTTAATATCAGATTTTAAATCTTTTTCTAAATGTCTAAAAACAGAAGCGATTCTAGCGTAACTATACTGAACATAATAAAGAGGATTATCTTTGGATTTTTCTATCACATTATCAAAATCAAAATCAAGCTCTACATCGCTACTTCTATTTAACATTATAAATCTTGTTGCATCTTTTCCTACTTCATTAATTAAATCATCAACTGTTATATAATCTCCTTTTCTTTTAGACATTTTAAAAGGTTTTTTATCTTTAATAAGTTTAACTAGTTGGCTTACTTTACAAATAAGTTTTTCTTTTGAATTTGATAAGGCCTCTACTGAAGAAGAAATTCTTTTTATATATCCAGCATGATCAGCGCCCAAAATATTTATCATATGATCGAATTTTCTATCTAGCTTATTCTTATGATACGCAACATCGCTAGCAAAATAAGTCCAAGCACCATCAGATTTTTGTAAGGCTCTATCTTTATCATCACCAAAATCCGTAGATCTAAATAATAACTGTTCACGCTCAATCCAGTTATTATTATCTTCTCCAGCTGGTGCTTTGATTTTTCCTTTATATACAAATTTTTTTGTTTGAAGAAAATCAATTACTTTTTCAACTTCTTGATTTAAAACTAATTTTTTCTCACTAATAAAATTATCGTGATTTATACCAAGACTTTTAAGATTTTTTTTTATTAATTTTAATGCTTCCTCGATGGATAAAGAGGTTAATTCATCAGATATATTATCAAAATTCTTTAAGTCTAATTTTTTATTATGTTTTAAAATATTTGTTGCAAAATCAATTAAATAGTCACCAGGATATAAATTTTCATTATCATTTGGAAATGGTTCGTTAAAAGAAATTTCTCTTATTCTAAAATAAACAGATTTTGTAAAATTTATGATCTGATTACCATAATCATTCACATAATATTCTTTAGTTACTTTGTGTTTGTTAAAGAGCAATACGTTTGCAATTACATCACCTAAGATTGCTCCTCTACAATGACCCACGTGTAAAGGTCCAGTGGGGTTTGCAGAAACAAACTCAATTAGATAATTTTTCTTATTTTCTTTAGTATTAATTCCAAAGGATTTTGAATTTTGGATTATTTCTTTAATAAAGTTTGTCCAAAAGACTGGTTTAAACTTAATATTTATAAAGCCCGGTTTTACTACAGATATTTCATCAATCAGTTTATCATTTTTTTTTAATTCCTCAGATAAAGTATTGGCAAGTTCTATTGGTGGTTTCTTATTTATTTTAGATAAAACCATTGCAACGTTTGTTGATAAATCACAATTAAATTTTGAGGGTGGTATTTCTGCTGTAATCCCATCTAAAGAGTCAGGTAAAACTAAATCCCCTTTTTTTGAAAAAACTAATAAAGTTTGCTTAATTTTATCTAAGTATTGTTCAAAAATATTCATTTAAAATTATTATTTAAGTTAATTGCATATCTATCGGTCATTCCTGATATAAAATCAGAAATAGCTCTGTATTTATTACCAGTAAGTTGTTCTTGAGCAATGAATTTTTTAGGATTTAATTTTATTCTACTAAACAATTTTTTTATGATTGATTTACCTTTGTTATTTTTTGAAAGTACCTCTTTATTATTATACATTTTTGTCTTTAGAAAATATCTAATTTCATTTTCTGAGTTTTTGACTTTATCAGAAAAATCTACTATTAAAAAACTTGTTTTTTTAATATCTTTTATACTTTTAACTTTGTTAAATTTTAAATTATTTTTAGTATTTTTAATTATATCTTTTATCATTAAATCAATAGAGTCTCGTATAATCTGATAGGTTGCTATTTTATAATTTTGTTTGTTAATTGTATTTTTATATTTTTTGTAAATATCTTTAAAAAAATTAATTTCAACTAACTCTTCCAATTTAAATAAGTTTGCATTTATTCCATCTTGAATATCATGATTATTATAAGCTATATCATCAGAAATCGCAGAAATTTGTGCCTCTAATGATGGATAAGTGTTAAAATTAATCATATTCTTAAATCTTTTAATCCCAATTAAACTATCAACTAAATCTAGATCATCTACGGGACCATTATGTTTTAATAGACCTTCTAATGTTTCTATTGAAAGATTAAGTCCACTATATTTTAAATATTTATTTTCTAAAAACATGACAACTCTCAATGTTTGCAAATTATGATCAAAGCCACCATATTCTTCCATACATTCATTTAGGGCATCTTCGCCTGCATGTCCAAAAGGTGTATGACCCAAATCATGCGCAAGACTTAAAGTTTCAGCCAAATCTTCATTCAAATTGAGATAACGGGCAATTGATCTTGCTATTTGAGCTACCTCCATAGAATGAGTTATTCTTGTTCTGTAATGATCACCTTCTGTATTCACAAATACCTGTGTTTTATGTTTTAATCTTCTAAATGAGGCACTGTGAATTATACGATCTCTATCTCTTTGAAACGGTGTTCTGTATTTTGATAAAGATTCCTTAAATATTCTACCTTTACTTTTGAATAAGCCTATCTTTGAGTATTTTTTCATCCTTTAAAATAAATATTTAAGTATTATATTAGTAATACCAGTGATCAATTATGATTAAAGAAATTAAATTTACTGATAAAGCACTAAAACAGATCAATGTTATGTTGTCTAAAAAAGATAAAGGATCTTTTTTTAGAATCGCCATTAAAGGTGGTGGTTGCTCAGGTTTCCAATATGAATTTACTTTTGACAAAGAAAAAGCAGCAGATGATTTAAATTATGAAAATATACTAATAGATAAGACATCTGCAGATCTCTTGAAAGGTTCGGAAGTTGATTATGTATCAGAATTAATTGGTGAACAATTCAAAATCACAAACCCACAAACTAAATCCTCTTGTGGTTGTGGTGTTTCTTTCTCTCTTTAATGATTATTTCATCGTGGAATGTAAACTCGGTTCGGGCTCGAATTGAAAATATCAAAAGCTATCTTTTGAAATATAAGCCAAACATTGTAATGATGCAGGAAATTAAGACTGAGGATGTAAATTTTCCTTATGACGATTTTTCAGAAATGGATTATGAAAGTCATGTATTTGGTCAAAAAAGCTATAATGGTGTTGCTATTATTTCAAAGGGAAAATTAAAAAACATTAGAACAGATTTAATTAAAGATAAATTAAAACAATCAAGAATAATTTCAGCAGAACTTGAGTATAAGAAAAAAAATATTCAATTAATAAATATTTATACACCTAATGGTAATCCTGTTGATACTGAAAAATATGATTATAAAAAAAAATGGCTAGATGATTTAATTAAACAATTAAAATCATTAAGTAAAAAAAATTCAAATATTATTCTTGCAGGTGATTTTAATATCATTCCAGCTGCTGAGGATGTTTATAATCCAAAAAGCTTTGAGGATGATGCTTTATTTAGATTAGAAATAAGAAAAAAATTAAGAGAGATGATTAATTTAGGGTTTAATGATGTTTATAGACATTTTAATGAAACTAAAGAAGGATATACTTTTTGGGATTACATGAGAGGTGCTTGGCAAAAAAATAACGGTATGAGAATTGATCACTTCTTAGTTTCAAATTCATTAATTGATCAAGTTAAAGGTATAAATATTAATAAAGATCCAAGGGGTCGGGAAAAACCATCAGATCATACACCGATTGAAATAACTTTAGCTTAAAGATTTTATTTTATTTACTAGTTCTTCGTTAATATTTCGTGGACCTTTGTCTAATCTATTTTTGTGTCTTCTTTCACCTGGGAGTCTAACTCCCTCAAAAGATTTCATCTTATCAAAAAATTCATCAGCATGTTTTTGCCAATTTGTTCCTGATGTTTTATCTGGTGATATTGCAATAATAAATTCTCCTCCACTAGGGGGTCCGCCGTCATTATTGTCTTTCGCAGCTGTCTCAAAACTAAAATTGTCACCAACTAAAGCTCCAGCCATTAACTCGACCATCATCGCTATTGCTGAACCTTTATATCCTCCAAAAGGAAGTAAGACACCTCCATCAGCTATTGCACCTGGATCAGTTGTCTCTTTACCATCTTTGGTTAAACCAGTTCCTAAAGGAACTTTATGCCCTTCTCTTTTAGCAACTTGAACTTCACCCATTGCCATTGATGCAGTTGCCATATCATAAACAACTGGAGTTTTTCCAGGTCTAGGCCATGCAAATGAAATTGGATTTGTTCCAAACAATGGTTTGATTGCTCCAGCAGGTGCTACTGCAGGTTTGTATGAAGTACAAGCAAAGGCAACTAAACCTTCTTCTGCTAATTTTTCTGTCTCAGGCCACATCGCTGCCATATGATGAGAATTATTTATTGCAAGTACCGCAACACCATTTTCTTTTGCAGCTTTAGCTAATTCAGGTAAACCTTTATTTAAAACAACCGGTGCCAAACAATTATTTCCTTGAACTTTAATTACTGATGCTGAAATCTTTTTTACCTCTGGTTTTCCTTTACCATTAATTTTCCCACTTTTTAAACCACTTACATAAGCAGGTAATCTGAATAGACCATGAGATAAAGACCCATCACGTTCTGCATTTCTGATTAAGTCAGAAAGAATAGACGCTGTTTCATCATCACATCCATTAGCTAGTAAAGTTTTTTTAGCTAAATCAAATATTTCATCTAATGTAAGGGAAACTGTACTCATCCCATTATTAGATATTATTTATGACTAAAGATCAATTTTTATTTAACAACCTTTAAAAGATTTTGACATGTTGCCAATTAAATCAAAATAAAGATCTTTACCTGGATCAAGACTAGCTCCTAAAGGATCTAAAACGCCTGTGCTAATATTCATATCTTTTGCAACTGCATTGATTATATCAGGGTTAAACTGAGGCTCTGAAAATATACAGCTTACTTTATCGTGCTCAATTATTTCTCTTATTTCAGCTAATTGTTCAGCACCAGGCATTACATCTGTATTTACAGTGAATGCGCCAAGAATATTAATGCCAAATCTTTTTTCAAAGTATTGATATGCATCATGAAAAACGATTGATTTGAAATCTTTGTTTAATTCAGATTTTACTTTCTTAGTAAGTTTATCTAAATCTTTATGCGCTTTTTTTAAATTTGCTTTATATTTAGCTTCATTTTCTTGATCATTCTCGATCAGGTGTTCTGCCATTTCACTTAAAATCACTTTTGCATTCATTGGATCTAACCAAATATGTGGATCATATTCACCATGCGCGTGTCCTTCATGACCGTGGTCATCGTGACCATCTTCTTTATGCTCATCGTCATGTCCGTGGTCATCATGACCATGTTCTTTCTCTTTTTTATCGTGATCGTGGTCATCATGATCATCTTCTTTTTTAGCGTGATCATCGTGGTCATCTTCTTTATGGCCATGATCATGTTCTTCAAAAATGTTTCTTTCTCTAAATTTAAGTTTAGTTAAACCTTTGATTTCCATTAACTCAATTTTCTCAGCTTTTTTCGCAACAGATTTTAATGGTTTTTCTAAAAAATTTTCCAAATCCTCACCAACCCAGAATATAAGATCTGCATTTTGTAACATTTTTGCATGAGATGGTTTTAAAGCAAAACCGTGTGGAGAAGCATATCCATCCACTATTAAATCTGGTTTCGCTACTCCATCCATTAAATAACTAGCTAATGAATGAATTGGTTTAATTGAAGTAACTACTTTAATTTCAGCATTTGCTGGTACAAAAATAGTTAAGAATGATAGTATTGATAAGATAAATGGTAATTTTTTAATGTTTTTCATATGTTGTATATTTAAATTGTTATAATATAACACTATGTAATAATATAACATTTATTAGTCAAGGAATAAAATGAGCTCAGATCAAAATATACTTGTGAAGTTAAACAAAGCTGGTTTTAGTTTAAATAATAAATGGCTTGTTAAAGGAGTATCACTTCAAGTTGAAAAAGGTAAAATAGTTACTCTTATTGGTCCAAATGGATCAGGAAAAAGCACAACAGCCAAAATTGCTTTGGGTATTTACAAAAAGATTGATGGTTCAGTTGAAAAATACACAAATAAAGTTGGATACGTTCCACAGAAAATTTCAATTGATTGGACACTGCCGCTAAGAGTAAATGATTTCATGGTACTAACTGAAAGTCTTGATAAAGAATCAATAGATGAAGCTTTATCTTTGACTGGTGTCATTCATCTTAAAGATAAAAATTTGGGTGACTTATCTGGTGGCGAATTCCAAAGAGTGCTACTTGCAAGAGCTATCTCAAAAAAACCGGAATTATTAGTGCTAGATGAACCTGTACAAGGAGTAGATTTTACTGGTGAGATTGCTTTATACGAACTAATTAAGAAAATTTCTGATGAATTGAATTGTGGTATCTTATTAATTTCTCACGACTTACATACTGTGATGAGTGCAACTGATCATGTGGTTTGTTTAAACGGTCATGTTTGTTGCTCAGGTTCTCCAATGGATGTTGCAAAAAATAATGAATATAAAGCTTTATTTGGTGAGCAAGCTTCTCAAATATTATCAAGATATGAGCATAGGCACGATCATGTTCATACAAGTGAAGGTGAAATAAAGAAAAACTAAATGTTAGATGATTTTTTTATAAGAGCTTTAATAGCAGGTATTGGAGTTGCCATAGTCACTGGACCTCTTGGTTGTTTTGTTGTTTGGAGAAGATTATCTTATTTTGGAGATACTCTAGCCCACTCTGCTTTGCTTGGAGTGACATTAGCTTATTCAATGGAATTCAACATAGCGTTCTCGGTATTTATTATCTCATCTTTAATAGCCTTAACTTTAATACAATTACAAAAGAGAACCAATCTACCAGGTGATGCTTTACTCGGTCTCTTAGCTCACTCGTCGTTAGCTGTAGGACTTGTTGTTATAGGATTTTTATCATTTATCAGATTTGATATTATGGGACTATTATTTGGAGATATATTGGCTGTTACTGTTAATGATCTTTTAATTATATGGATTGGAGGAGCATTAATCCTCTTAGTTCTAAAATTAATTTGGAAACCTTTGTTTGCATCAACAGTTAATTATGAATTGGCAGAAGCAGAAGGATTAAACCCAGATCGAGCAAAGGCTATATTTACAATCTTAATGGCAGCAATCATTGCAATATCAATTAAGATGGTTGGCTTATTATTAATTACAGGAATGTTAATTATACCTGCTGCAATGGCTAGAAATATTTCATCAAGTCCTCAGAAAATGGTAATCTATTCAATCATTGGTGGATTATTGTCTGTGATTTTAGGATTATTTTCTTCATTGGAATTTAATACTGCTTCTGGACCATCAATTATAGCAGCTTCTTTATTCTTATTTATCTTGTCATTATTAAATATAAAGCAATCGATTAAATTGAAAAATTAGTAAGGAATCAGTAGAATGAATAAAATGCAAACTCTTTCAAAAAATCAGCAAATCATTTTTGATTTAATTCATAAATCACCTGAACCAATGAAAGCTTACGCAATACTTTTTAATGTTCAGAAAAAAGGTATTAAAGCACCATTACAAGTATATCGAGCGTTAGATAAGTTAGTTGAAATAGGAAAAATTCATAAAATTGAAAGTCGAAATGCTTTTATTGCATGTCATAATTCAAGTTGTCAGGTATCAAAAGCTACTGCATTTTCAATCTGTGAGATCTGTGAAAAAGTAACAGAAATTAGCAGTGCAAGTCTTTCTAAATACTTAACTAATTTCAAAGACAAAGATGGTATGAAATATAGCAAATACAATCTTGAGTTTTTTGGATTATGTAAAAAGTGTAGATAATCCTTTATTTTAATAAATTCTTAACATAACTGAAATAATAATAATGAAAGGAAATTTTATGTTTATAAAAAAATATCTAAAATGGATCAGTACGTTTCTTGTTTTAGTGGGAATACTTCTTACAAATTTAAATATATATCCGTTAAATATATATTTTCATGGATTGGGAGTTGTTGGATGGACTATTGCAGGATTTATAAGCAAAGATAAAGCAATCTTAACTAACTTTGGATTACAAATTCCATTGTTTATAATTGGTATTTATAAAGTTATTTTTTAAATGAAGAATATATTGTTCGTATGCACAGGTAATTCAGCAAGAAGTATTATTGCTGAAAGTATAATAAATAACGAGTATGAAGATATGTTTAAGGGTTTTAGTGCCGGAAGTAATCCAACAGGAAAAATTAATGAAGATGTGAAGAATTATTTATTATCGAAACATTATGATCTTTCAAATTATAGATCTAAAAATTTTAATGAGTTTATTAATGGTCAAATTAAAATGGATTATGTTATTACAGTTTGTAATAATGCCAATAATGAAGTCTGTCCTATTTGGCCAAATAAAGATCAGATAATTCATTGGGATATAGAGGATCCTGTTAAATTACTTAATGAAACAAATGACTTAAATAAAAAAGATGAAATAATTGAAAAAGTTTTTAACCATATTAATAAAAATATAAAGGAACTACTTAATGAAAAATAAAAGTCGTTATTTTCTTGCCGAACTATTAGGCAGTTGTTTTTTAGTAATGATTATTGTTGGCTCAGGTTTAATGGCTGAAAACCTAACTAATGACATTGCTGTGATGTTAATTGCAAACACAATAGCAACAGGAGCAGGTTTATTTGTGCTTATTACAGTATTTGCTGATGTATCAGGAGCTCACTTTAATCCATTTGTAAGTATCGCAATGACAATAACAGGTAAATTAAAAAAGAAACTATTACCCTTTTATATTATTGCTCAATTAGTTGGGTGCTTGATTGGTGTTGGTTTAGCTAATTTCTTTTTTGAACATGAGATTTATGAATTATCTACTAAGTCAAGAGATGGGATTTACATATTCACATCTGAGGTAATAGCAACATTAGGGCTTATAATAATAATTTTTGGTTCAATGAAGTCAGGTAAAATTGCTGTTGCCGCTAGTGTTGGTCTTTATATTACTGCTGGTTATTGGTTTACTTCCTCAACTTCATTTGCAAATCCAGCTGTTGCAATTGCTAGAACATTTACAGAGTCTTTTACTGGTATTAGTTATTTAAATACTCCATATTATATTTTAGCTGAACTTATCGGAATGTTAATTGCTGTATTTATTGTTAAAAAGTTATTTTTAGAAAAGAATTAGTTTAAACTAAAGAGTAACCTGAAGATCTAACTGTTCTGATTAATTCTTTTTTGTCTTTAATATTTATCGATTGTCTTAATCTTCTTATATGAACATCTATAGTTCTACTTTCGACATTGACATTGTTCGGCCAAACAGTTTCGAGAATTTGATCTCTTGAATAGACTCTTTTTGGATTTGTTAAGAAAAACTCTAATAATCTAAATTCTGTGGGGCCAAGTTGAATTTCTTTATCTGCTCTAAAAACTCTTTTTTCTATTCTATCTAATTTTAAATCCTCAAATGTTAAATCATTAGCAACAATATTAGGATCAGATCTTCTCAGAACTGCTTTTATTCGAGCATGTAGTTCATTAAAACTAAATGGTTTTGTAATGTAATCATCTACACCACTTTCAAGACCTTTAATTTTATCTTCCTCTTCACCTTTAGCTGTAAGCATAATGATAGGAAGGCTCTTAAAATTACTGTCTCTTCTAATATTTTTACAGATATCTATCCCTGATAAATCCGGTAGCATCCAATCTAATAAGAGTAGATTAGGTTCAAATTTTTTTAATTCTTTTAAACCTTCATTTCCATTTAATGATGAAGAGACAACAAAACCCTCTTTTTCTAGATTATGTTGGACTAATTGAACTATTGAAGCTTCATCTTCAATAATAAAAATTTTTCCTTTCATCAAATTATTCTTGGATTACTTTACCCTTTGGTCTACTACCTTTTAGATATTCGCCCTTTACTAAATAGCATACCGTCTCAGCAATATTCGTTATATGATCGCCTGCTCTTTCCAAATTTTTTGTAGCAAAAATTAAATGTGTTGAAAAATCTAAGTTTTTTTTATCTTTAGATAAAAAATCTATTACACTTTCCATTGCTATATAAGTTAAATCATCAACTTGTTCATCTTTTTCCCAAACTTCTTTAGCTTTATCAAAGTTTTTGTTCACATAACTATCAAGAACATCATTTAATTGTTTCATAACAAGCTCTCCAAGTCTTTTCAAATTTCCTAATAATTCATCTGGTAAATCTAGTGGTAAAGGTTTAACTTTTTTCGCATTACTCTTTGAAAGATCTCCTATTCTTTCCAAATCTTGAGAGATTTTTAATGAACTTATAGTTTCTCTTAAATCAATTGCCATAGGTGCTCTTTTAACTAGTAAATTCATTATTTGAGTGTCTATTTTAGATCTAAATTTGTTAATTTCTTCATCACTTTTAATAATTTTATCAATTGAGTCCTTATCAACTTTAATCACCGCATCCATTGCATCACTTAATTGTGACTCGGTTAAGCTACCCATTTTAATTAACGAGTCTTTAAGGAACTGAAGTTCTTCTTCGTAAGACTTTACTGTATGTTCATTGCTCATAATTTATCCAAATCTACCTGTAATATAATCTTGTGTCATTTTATTGTCAGGATTTTTAAAAATTTTCTCAGTTTTTCCAACTTCTATTAGCTTTCCTAGGTGAAAAAAGCCTGTTTTTTGTGAAACACGCACAGCCTGAGCCATTGAGTGTGTCACTATTACAATCGTATAAGTTTTTTTTAATTCATCAATTAATTCTTCAATTTTTGCAGTAGCAATCGGGTCTAATGCTGAGCATGGTTCATCCATTAAGATCACTTCAGGGTTAACAGATATAGCTCTCGCTATGCAAAGTCTTTGTTGCTGTCCTCCAGATAAACTAGTGCCTGGTTCATCAAGTCTATCTTTAACTTCTTCCCATAAAGCAGATTTTTTTAAACTGTTTTCAACAATTTGATCTAATTCGCTTTTGGTTTCACCTTTTCCATGAATTTTAGGACCATACGAAATATTATCATATATACTTTTTGGAAAAGGATTTGGCTTTTGAAAAACCATTCCAACTCTTTCTCTCAATGAGACAACATCTAAATCTTTATCATTAATATTCATGCCATCCATTTCGATATTTCCAGTAACTTTACAAATATCAATAACATCATTCATTCTATTAATGCATCTTATGAAAGTTGATTTACCACATCCTGATGGACCAATTAATGCAGTTACCTCTTTTTCATTCAAATCTAAATTAACATCAAACAATGCTTGTTTATCACCATAATAAACATTCAAGTTTTTTGATTTTATTTTAATGTTGCTCATTTAGTTCCATCGTTTTTCAAATTTTTGTCTTAAATAAACTGCAATAAAATTCATTACAATTAAAAAGCTTAAGAGCATCATAATAGTTGCTGAGGTTTTTTCAACAAAACCTCTTTCTGCAGACTCAGACCATAAATACACTTGGACAGGTAAAGAAGATGATGGATCAACTGGACTTGACGGTATGTCAACAACAAATGCTACCATTCCAATTAATATAAGTGGTGCTGTTTCACCTAATGCTTGAGCTAATCCGATTATAGTTCCTGATAAAGTGCCAGGTAGTGCTAGCGGCACTACATGATGAAAAACAGATTGAAATTTAGATGCACCAACTGCTAGAGCGCCCTCTCTTATTGAAGGTGGAACAGCTTTTAATGAAGCTCTACATGGAATAATAATTCTTGGTAAAGTCATTAACGCTAAAGTTATTCCAGCAACTAATGGTGTTGATCTCGGTAATTGGATAGTTGCAAGCAAAATTTGTAAAGCAAGCAAACCGTAAACAATAGATGGCACTGCTGCTAAATTATTTATGTTAATTTCAATAAAATCTGTAATTTTATTTTTTGGAGCGAACTCTTCCAAGTAAATCGATGCTAGAACTGCCACTGGAAAAGCTAACAATAAACAAATTAAAATACTATAAAATGATCCAACTAAAGCTCCACCTATACCTGCTAATTCTGGATCTCTAGAGTCACCATTGTTAAAGAAATAATTGTTAAAATTTTTACTTATCTTTTTATTTTCAACAAAATAATCGTAAATAACTAATTGAAAGTCAGAAATTCTTCTTCTTTCTTCGGGTAAATCTCTTGGATAATTACCTTTATGTAATTGATCAATGTCATCAGAGGCTGTTAAATCTAATGTAATTGTTTTACCTATTAAGTTATTATCATTTAAAAAAGCTTTTTTAATCTCAATTTCAGCATCACCACTAAATAGTTTTAATAATTCATCTTCCTCATCTCTATCTTTTGCTGGATAAGCCTTTATTAAATTTTCAATCATTATATCGTAAAAATCAGCTTCCATTATTTCTTCTTGGGATGCACCATTTTGAATTTCTAGTAATTCCTGATCAAAGAAAACTTCAGTGGTAATTACTGTTTTTTTAAAAGCTGAACTTCCTTTTGAGAAAATATTTTGAACTAGAATAACAACAAACAACAAAGCAACAAAGATAGATGTTAATCCGTAAAATCTAAATCTTTTTTCTGCTCGGTGTCTTTTTTTTAATCTTTCTTCTTTAGTCATACTTCTCTCTATATTTTTTGACTGCTCTTTGAGCGATATAATTCAATATTAATGTTGCTATAAATAATGTAAGTCCTAAAGCAAAAGCAGATTGAGTTTTCGGACTATCAAATTCTTGGTCACCAACAAGTATCATTACAATTTGAGTTGTGATTGTTGTAGTAGACTCTAAAGGATTAATTGTAAGATTTGCAGCAAGGCCAGCTGCCATGACAACTATCATTGTTTCACCTATCGCTCTTGATACTGCTAATAGAACTGATCCTATTATCCCTGGAAGAGCCGCAGGTATCACGACTTGTTTAATTGTTTCTGATTTAGTGGCTCCTACAGCATATGAACCGTCTCTTAATGATTGTGGCACAGAATTAATTACGTCATCAGATAAAGATGAAACATAAGGAATAATCATTATTCCCATAATTAATCCTGCAGCTAAAGCACTTTCAGATGAAACAGTTAATCCTAAATTTTCACCTACTTGTCTAAAAAAAGGTCCAACAGTTAATGCAGCAAAGAAACCATAAACTACAGTTGGTATTCCTGCTAAAATTTCAATAATTGGTTTTGAAATTCTTCTTACTTTAATTGAAGCATATTCAGCCATGTAAATTCCTGAAAATAGACCAATAGGAACAGCTACCAACATTGCAATAAAAGCTATGAAAGATGTCCCTGCAATTAATGGAATAAAGCCAAAAGCATCTTTTAACTCTTCAAATTCAGCTGCAGTTATTGATGAAGCATCTCTAACAAAGGCTCTTTGGGGACTCCAATTTGTACCAAATAGATAATCAAAAATATTAATGACTGAAAAAAACTTTATACTTTCAAAAAGTAGTGAAAATATTATTCCGAGAGTGGTTAAAATAGCTATTAATGAAGATACAAACAATAAACCTTTTAATATAACTTCCACATCGTCTCTAGCTTTATTGTTATTCTTTATTTTTTTTAAAGAGTAAATAACAGAGGCTATAATTATACCAAAAATTAAAACTACTTTTGAATTAGTAAAAAGATTTATAAATTTTGCATACGCAAGAGCACTTTCTCTCAATATACTGTCCATATCTCCAAAATAAGTACCTAAATGAATAGCTTTAATTTTTTCATATATTAAATTTGCTTCATTTTTATCACCAAAAATTGCACCTTGATTTGCAGCTGTTTCAATAATTATAGATTTAATAATTACAGGTTCAAATAATGACCAGACTAATAAAAATACTAATGCTGGTATTGAACACCATAAAACAAGATAGTATCCATAAAATTTTGGTAAAGCATTTAGTCTTATATTTTTCTCAATTGAAATACTTTTAGTTTTTGACCTTCCATAAAAGAACAAAGATAAAGAAAATATTGTTATTAAAAATAATAGAACGAAGTTCATTCGCCCAGATTGATATATTTCTTTTGTTACAGAAATATTACAATTTAAATCTTAGATTGAATTAAAAAAAAAGGCCAGTATTTACTGGCCTTTTTTTGGGGATAAATGAAACTTATTTTATCTTGATTGTATTCAAATCTACTGCAGCTGTTCTAGTAACTTTGTATTTATCAGCAGCTAATGGAACTAATCCTATTTCTGCTAAGTAACCTCTGCTACCCATAGATTTTTTGGAAGTAAATTCTTTCATATATTCTTGAATACCAGGTATTACTCCAATATGTGCTTTCTTCACATAAAAGAATAATGGTCTTGCTATTGGATAAGAATAATCTTGAATACCTTCTAAAGATGGTTGTACACCATTAATTGAAGATGCTTTGATTTTATCCTTATTAGCAACTAAGTAACTATAACCAAAAAAACCAAATGCATCAGGATTAGAAGAAAGTTTTTGTACAATTAAAGTGTCATTTTCACCAGCTTCAACTGCATAACCATCTTCTCTCATTTTAGCACATTCTTTTTTAGCTTTTTTACCTGCAGCATCGTAAAGAGATTTTGCTGTTTTTGAACATCCTTTACCCATAACTAAAGAATTCCATGCATCTCTAGTTCCTGATGTTGGTGGAGCAATCAAAATCTCAATTTTTTTGCCTGGCAAGCTAGAGTCAATATCACTCCATTTTTTGTAAGGATTTTCAACAAGTTTACCATCGACATCTACTTTAGCTGCTAATGCTCTCCAAAGTTGTTCTTTTGTAAAATCTGCATCTGGAGCATTCACTGAGTGTGCAAATGAAATACCATCATTACCAACTACTATTTCAATAATTTCGGCAACTCCATTTTTCTCACATAGAGCTTTTTCTTTTGTTTTAATTGCTCTTGATGCATTTGTTATATCTGGATGATTTGCTCCTACACCTGCGCAAAACAATTTCATTCCTCCACCAGTTCCTGTACTTTCGATTACTGGCGTCTTGAATTTTCCACCCTTACCAAACTTTTCAGCTACAACTGTAGCATATGGGTAAACAGTAGAAGAACCTACAATTTTTATTTGATCTCTTGCGTAACTAGTTGTTGTAAAACTAAGTACTAAAAGAAATCCTAATAAAATTTTTACTAATCTATTCATATTTCTCCTTTTTAGATTCGTTATGCGTCAACAATTAAATCTGAATCTTAAATATTTTATTAAAGGAAAGTTAAAGTTTTGTTACAAAAGCTAACTTTTTAGTTGAATTAAATTGAATTAAATTTCAAATCTATAGTAGTTCCTTGATTTTCCTCACTATTAATAATCATTTCGCCTCTATGTTGAGAAACAAGATGTTTGACAATAGCTAGTCCTAAGCCTGTTCCACCAACACTCCGACTTTTACTAGGATCAACAGTGAAAAATCTTTCAGTGATCCTATGAATAAATTCCTTAGGAATTCCTATGCCTTGATCTGAAATAGAGACAATATTTAAATCATCCTCTTTTTTCGTGGCAATTTTAATTTCTTTGCCCTTCTCACTATATTTAATTGAATTATCAATAAGGTTAGTAAAAATTTCTATTAATTTATCCCGATCACCAATAATTTTGAAATTCTCAGTTTTTTGCAGATTTAAATTGATGTTATTTTTTTTAACAATGTTTTCATAGGTTTTAATCACGTAACTAAGCACTTCTATTAAATCTATTTCGTGTGTAGGTCTTATGTGTTCTTGCAGCTCAATTTTTGAAAGAGATAACAAATCTCTTATTAAATTTTCCATTCTTTCAGATTGTGAGCTCATTACTGGTAATAAATTAGTAACTTCAGAGTTCTTTTGTAAATCTGTATTATTTTCAAATGTTTCTAGTCCCATCTTAATAGATTGTAGTGGGGTTCTAAGTTCGTGGGAAACATTTGCAACAAAGTCTGATTTTAATTGTTGAAATTTATGAAATTCAGTTAAATCTCTCATAAAAAGCAAGCAAGATGGCTCATCAAAAAATAAATTATGATTATCTTGGTAAATTGTTACATTCATTCTAAGAACTGAAGGGTTTCGTAGCTCTATTTCAAGGTCATTAGAATTTTCTCCATTAAAAGCTTTCTCAATTGAACTTAACAAGTCGGGATTTCTTAAAAATCCACTTATATTTTCATTCAACTTTGTTT
>QCHE01000012.1 GCA_003278065.1 Pelagibacteraceae bacterium AG-390-O04 | reverse complement strand
TGCCATATAAAATACTGAACCATAAATATGATTTGAAAAAGAAAATGATGCATGCTGATACTCATAAATTTGTAAAAGAGTAAAACAAAACCCTAGAATAACAGTCAACCATAAACCCTGAATAAAACTTTTTCTATCATCTTCTAAAAGAGCATGGTGAGACCATGTAACTGTTGTTCCAGATAGTAATAAAATTAATGTGTTGATTAATGGAATATCCCAAGGATCAAATGTTTCAATGTCTTTTGGCGGCCAGACATTTCCAACGAACTCATTAGGAAATAAACTTACATCAAAATATGCCCAAAACCATGCAACAAAGAACATAACCTCTGAAGCAATAAACAATGTCATTCCATAACGATGATGTATTTGTACAACTGGAGTATGATGTCCTTGATGCTCAGCTTCAATTACAACATCTCTAAACCACATGTAGGCTCCATAAATTAATAGAGCTAAACCTAAATACATTCCCCATGATATATCTGAATGCATATAGTAAACTGCTCCCAAAGCTAAAACTAAGCATGAGAAAGAAGTATAAATTGGCCAAGGACTTGGGTCTACAAGGTGATAATCGTGTTTTTTTTCAGCAGACATTTTTTTGGATTATGATTGTTTATAATAATCTGTCGAGAAAAAAGTATACGACATAGTCACATCTTCTAAGTTTTTTACAGTAGGATCATTGACCATTTCGGGGTCTAAATAAAAAGTCATCACGTAAGTTGCTTTTTCACCAGCTTTTAACTCCTGTTTTTCAAAACAAAAACAGCCCAGTTTACTATAATATTTACCAAAGCTAGCAGGTGAGACATTGAAGCTTGCTACTCCAGCTGTCGGTTCATCGCTGTAATTTGTTACCTCAAACTCTATTTTGTTTACTTGACCAACTTTCACATCGATAACATTTGATTTAGCTTTAAAATCCCATGGTAAGTTATTCACATTAGTATCAAATCTTACACTAACAACTTTATCTAAAACTATTTTTGGTGCATTGTTTGATACTTGGGTAGTTCCTCCAAAGCCAGTAACTCTACAAAAAAGATCATACAAAGGCACTGCTGCATAAGACAAACCTAGCATTAAAACAAAAATACCAGCCAAAACTATTGGGGTTAATTTTTTTCTTTCAATCATATAGCTCTATCAAACACCCCTGTATTATATAAAGTAAAAAAGAAAAGAAAAATCATAAAAGCAATAATTGCAAGTGCCGTAATAATATTTTTTCTTTTTGTTTTTTTATCTGGAGTTATCATATTATTTTATCTATCAGAAAAAGGACAAAAATTAAAAATAAATAAAGTATTGAATATCCAAATATAGACTTGGCCTTTTTAGGGTTAAACTTATTTTTTTTGTATTTATATAACTCGTAGCATAAAAAATTGTAATAAAATGTTAATAATAATGATGGAACTAAAAAAGTTAATCCAACAAAATTTATTAAATATGGAAAAATTAAAACTGGTAACATTAACAAAGAATAAATAAATATATTTATTTTTGTACTCTCAACTCCATTTGTTAAAGGAAGCATTGGTATTTTTGCTTTTTTATAATCATCAGATTTATACAAACTTAAAGCCCAAAAATGCGAAGGAGTCCAAAAAAATATAATTAAAAAGAAAGCCAAAGGTTCAATTGAAAGCGAACCAGTTGCAATTGTCCATCCAATCACAGGAGGGAATGCCCCAGCAGCTCCACCAATAACAATATTTTGTGGTGTTCTTCTTTTAAGCCAGATTGTATAAACGAAAACATAAAACAAAATTGTTAAAAGTAATATTGCTGCCGAAATTCTATTTGTAAAATAATCTAATGCTATCACTGAAACAATTGATAGAGTAACTCCAAATATAAGAGCCTGATTTCTATTGACCTTTCCCGTTGGTATAGGTCTTAAACAAGTTCTAGTCATCAAAGCATCAAGATCAGATTCGTACCACATATTCAATGCTCCAGCCGCACCTGCCCCTAATGAGACTAATAAAATTCCAATTATAGCATCTTTTGTTGAAACAAGATTTGGTGCAGTTAACAAACCAACCGCACATGTAAAAATCACCAAAGACATAACTCTTGGTTTCATCAATTTAAATAATTCAGAGAAATTAAATAAATCTTCCTGTGATAAACTTCTTTTTTTTAACTTTGAATTATCCATTAATTTTTTTAGCTTTTATTTTAGCTGTGTGATTTTTCTGTTTCTTGATCATCAACAAACTTTGGCAATTCTTCAAATGTATGGAAATTTGGTGGAGATGGTACAGTCCACTCTAAAGTTGTAGCCCCTTCTCCCCAAGGATTTTGTTCAGCTGCTTTCTTTTTTGCAAAAGCATAAATAAGATTTGCAAAAAATACTACTAATCCAGCAACGGCAACATAAGAACCTATTGAAGAAATATAATTCCATCCTGCAAATGCATCTGGATAGTCTGCATATCTTCTTGGCATTCCAGCCAGCCCTAAGAAATGCTGTGGGAAGAAAATTAAGTTAACACCAATAAATGTTAACCAAAAATGTAATTGGCCCATCCATTCAGAATATTCATAGCCTGACATTTTTGAAAACCAATAATAGAAACCTGCAAAAATTGCAAAAACTGCACCTAATGAAAGTACATAATGGAAGTGAGCGACCACATAATAAGTGTCATGCATTGCAGTATCTACTCCAGCATTTGCCAAAACAACACCTGTCACACCTCCAACTGTAAACATGAATATAAAACCAAGAGCCCACATCATAGGTGTTTTGAATGAAATTGATCCACCCCACATAGTTGCTATCCATGAGAAAATTTTAATACCTGTTGGAACAGCGATAATCATCGTAGCTGCTAAAAAGTAAGCTTTAGTATCTGTACTTAATCCAACTGTGTACATATGATGAGCCCATACAACGAAACCAACTATTCCAATTGCTACCATAGCATATGCCATTCCTAAATAACCAAAAACCGGTTTTCTTGAAAAGGTCGATACAATATGACTAATCATTCCAAATCCTGGTAAAATCAAAATATAAACTTCTGGATGGCCAAAGAACCAAAACAAATGTTGAAAAAGAACTGGATCTCCTCCGGTCTGCGCTTCAAAAAAGGCGGTTCCAAAGTTTCTGTCTGTTAATAACATTGTAATTGCTCCAGCTAGAACTGGTAACGATAGCAATAATAAGAAAGCTGTGACTAAGATTGACCATGCAAACAAAGGCATCTTATGTAATGTCATACCTGGAGTTCTCATATTTAAAATTGTTGTTATAAAGTTTACTGCTCCTAAAATCGATGAAGCCCCTGCTAAGTGTAAACTCAAAATTGCTAAATCCATTGCTGGTCCAGGTTGACCTGCTTTTGATGATAACGGTGGATAAATAGTCCAACCACCACCAACCCCAGTTTGTCCTGGAGGGCCATCAGCAAAAATTGATAAAATTAATAAAGTTAATGAAACTGGTAATAACCAAAAAGAAATATTATTCATTCTAGGAAATGCCATATCGGGTGCACCAATCATAATTGGTACAAACCAATTACCAAAACCACCTATCATGGCTGGCATAACCATGAAGAAAATCATAATTAAACCATGACCGGTAACTAAGACATTATATAAATGATAATTCCCACCTAAAATACCATCACCAGGATGCATCAATTCCATTCTCATTAAAACTGAAAAAGCCGTACCTATAACTCCTGCAACGATTGCAAAAATTAAATACATTGTACCAATGTCTTTATGATTAGTAGAGTACGCCCAACGTTTCCAACCTGTTGGTGTGTGATGATCGTCGTGTGATACTGTTTGTGTGTACATATTTATTTACTCGCTAATTTAAGTTTATCATTTTCAATTTCTTCTTTTGCAAATTTTACTCGCGCCTCAGATAACCATTCTTGATAATCTTCTTCACTTACTACCTTAACAGTTATTGGCATGAATGCGTGTTTAATCCCACATAGTTCTGAACATTGACCATAGTATGTTCCAACTTTTTCTGCTTTAAACCATGTTTCATTAATTCTTCCAGGCACCGCATCTCTTTTCACTCCAAATGATGGCAAAGCCCAAGCATGCAAAACGTCATTTGCAGTTATTAAAACTTTTACAACTTTATCAACTGGAACTACTACTTCATTATCAACTGCTAATAATCTTGGTTGATTTGCTTTTAAATCTTTTTCTTCAATCATGTAAGAATCAAAAATTATATTTTCATCTGGATACTCATATCCCCAGTACCACTGGTAACCAATAGCCTTAATTGTTAAATCTGCTTTTGGTATTGTGTCTTGTTTGTATAGAATTTTAAAAGAAGGAACTGCCATTACGATTAAAATTAGACAAGGAATTAATGTCCATAAAACTTCCACCGTTACATTGTGTGTTCTTTTTGAAGGATTTGGATTTGCTGATGCTCTAAATCTTACACATGCATAAAGCATTAAAAATAAAACGAACACACTAATTGCAATAATAATTGGTAATAAAAGTTTGTCGTGGAAAGCCACAATTTCTCTCATAGACTCTGATGCGGCTTTTTGAAAACCTAACTGCCAGTCAACTGGTTGATTAGAAAAACTATTTTGCGGAATAAAAATTCCTAAAAATATGTAAAAAATTTTTTTCATTTTTAATAGCTATATAAAGCCCTTTTGTAAAAATTACACTTTAGTTTTCGCGACAATTTATCAATTAATCACATAATTTATGATCGAAATAGCAGATATCACTGCTGTTTCTGATCTTAAAATATTCTCATTAATTCTAAGAGGCTGAACGCCTTTAAAAGAGAGAATCTGCTCTCTTTCAGCCTCTGAAAAATCACCTTCAGGACCTATTATAATACAAATAGGTTTATCTGTGAACTTTGATTTATCAATTTTTTTATTATCTGAATTTAAATCAGTAAAAATTAAATCCATTGAATTTGAGTTTAAAAAATTTTTTAAATTCTGAGCTTTTTCTAGTTCCGGCACATTTAGACGATTTGATTGTTCACTTGCTTCAATAACTATTTTTTCTAAACGCTCGTTATTAATTTTTCTCACAACTGTTCTATCAAAAATAATGGGTAAGAATTTTGTTACTCCTAATTCTGTTCCTTTTTGAATCATAAAATTTTGATAGTTTGATTTAATTGGAGAGAATGCTAGCCACAATTCTTTTGAGCTTTCTTTTTTTCTCAATTGTTTAATTGTTTTAAATTCAACAATACCTTTGGATATATTCAAAACTTTTGCTTCCCATTCTCCATTATGATTAAATATTGAAAAAACTTCACTTTCTTTAATACGCATAACTTTAACCAAATAATGTGATTGAGACTTATCTAATCTATCGGTCATATCTGCAGATAATGTGTTTGAAAAAAATAATCTAATATTGCTCATTTGTGTTAAGTTAGTTTATGAAAAATATTAAAGCAATAATTTTTGATGCTTACGGAACATTGTTTGATGTCAATTCTGCTGCTGAAAAATGCAAAGATAAAATTGGAGATAAATGGGAGCCTTTTGCAAATTTTTGGAGAACCACCCAGTTAGAATACACTTGGCTACGTAGTTTAATGGGAAGGCATAAAGATTTTTGGCAAGTTACTGAAGATAGCTTAGATAAATCTATGAAAGCTTTTAATATAAACCCTTCAATGAAAAATGAATTACTCAATTTATATAAAATCTTATCACCCTACAAAGAAGTTCCAGAAACTTTAAAAGCCCTAAAAGAAAAAAAATTTAAATTAGCTATTCTTTCAAATGGAACTCCATCTCTACTAAAGGAATTGGTGAAAAGTAATAATTTAAATAATTTATTCGATGATATCTTTTCTATTGAAGAAGTTGGAGTTTATAAACCAGACTCTAAGGTCTACGACATACCGGTAAAAAAATACAAAATAAAAAATGATGAAATTGCTTTCTTAAGTGCAAATACATGGGATGTTTCTGGTGGTGGAAATTATGGCTACCAAGCTATTTGGGTTAATAGAAATAATAATATCTTTGACAATTTAGATTATAAACCTATTAGTGAAATTAAGAGTTTAAAAGAATTAATAAACTTAATTTAAATTTTAGAGGGAACATGACAAAAGGACAGAGAGCAGGTGATGGAGCAATCGCAGTAGATGTTGAAGAAGGAAAATCTTATTATTGGTGCAGTTGTGGTAAAAGTTCTAAACAACCTTTTTGTGATAGCTCTCACAAAGGATCAGAATTTAATCCAATTGTGTATAAAGCTGAAGCGACAAAAAAAATGTTTTTTTGTGCTTGTAAACAAACTAATAATCCGCCATTCTGTGATGGTTCACACAATAAATAACTTATGACTAATATATTAGACTTAATTGGAAGAGTTTTTATTTCAGGTGTTTTTCTATTAAGTGGTTTCAGTAAAATTGGTAATTATGACGGAACAGTGGGCTGGATGGAAGGTTTTGGACTTCCAGGTTTTTTATTAATACCTGCAATCATATTAGAAATACTTGCGCCGATATTAATCATAATTGGTTATCAAACTAGAATTGCTGCTGGGGCTTTAAGTTTATTCTGTCTAGCAACAGCTATTATTTTTCACACAGATTTTTCAGACCAAATGCAATTTATTGCTTTTATGAAAAATCTTGCATTAGCAGGTGGTTTTTTATTTCTAGTAGTGAACGGTGCAAAAGGTTATTGTCTAGATAAAAAGTAATCTTGAACTAAACATTAAAATTATTATTTGAGTGCTATGAAAAATATTGAGGTAAAACAAATTATAGATCCAATCCCTGCTTCTGACGGTGCTGGAGTAAAACTAAAAAGAAGTATTGGCGTTGAACCAAATTATTTTGATCCTTTTTTAATGCTAGATGAATTTGGTTCAGAAAATAGTGAGGATTATATTGCTGGTTTTCCTCCACATCCACACAGAGGAATTGAAACAGTTACTTATATGTTGGCAGGTGATTTTGAACATAAAGATAGCACCGGTAGTGAAGGTAGAATGACAGCAGGAGATGTTCAGTGGATGAAAACTGGAAGTGGTATAATTCACTCTGAAATGCCCGCTATGAAAGAAGGTAAACTTCATGGTTTTCAGTTATGGATTAATATGCCAGCCAAACTAAAAATGAGTAAACCTGAATATATTTATATTGATGCAGATAAAATGAGTGTGCATCAAGATGAAAATAAGCAAGTAAAAGTAATAGCCGGTAAATTTGAAAAAGCTGAAGGCCCTGTAAAAGAACACAACGTTGAGCCTGTATATTTTGATGTTGAGTTAAATAAAGACAAAGAATTTAATTTTAATTTACCATCTACACATAATACTTTCGTTTATTTAATTGATGGTGAAATAGAAATTGGTTCTAAAAAGCATGATAATGTTAAAAATAGTACTTTAATACTACTCACAAAAGGTGAGGAATTAAAAATTAAAGCAAAAACAAACGCAAAATTTCTAATTATATCAGGTAAACCAATTAATGAAGAAATCGCAAGAGGTGGGCCTTTTGTAATGAATACCAAAGCAGAAATCTTGCAAGCTGTTCAAGATTATCATAATGGTACGTTTGTAAAATGAAAGCAGTAATAATTTCAAAAAACGGTGGACCAGAAGTTTTAGAATTAAAAGATATTAAATTGGCTGAACCAAAATCTGGAGAAGTTTTAATTAGGAATGAGGCTATTGGTTTAAATTATATTGACACCTATCATAGATCAGGCCTCTACCCTGTTGAATTACCATCAAATATTGGAATTGAAGGTGCGGGAATTATTGAAAAAATTGGTCCAGATGTAAAAGATTTTAATGTTGGAGATAAAGTTGCTTATGCATCAATGCCAATCGGCTCTTATGCAACTCATCGAATTTTTCCAACCAAAAAATTAGTAAAAGTTCCGAATGAAATTGAATTGGAGAATGTTGTGACTTTGATGACTAAAGGTTTCACTGTTTTTTATCTTCTTCACAAAACTTATCCAGTCAAATCAGGTGAAACTATTTTATTTCATGCAGCTGCTGGAGGTGTTGGACAAATATTTTGTCAGTGGGCTAAAAGTTTAGGTTGTACTGTAATTGGAACAGTTGGATCTGATGAAAAAATTTCAATAGCTAAAGCAAATGGTTGTGACCATGTAATCAATTATTCAAAAGAAAACTTTGCAGAAAAAGTTAAAGAAATAACGAATGGAGTTGGTGTCCCAGTAGTTTACGATGGTGTAGGAAAAAAAACTTTTGATGCTTCAATAGAATGTTTAAAAGTTAGAGGTATGATGGTTTCTTTTGGAAATGCATCTGGTCCAATAGAGCCATGTAATGTTGGAAAATCTTTAGCGCCAAAAGGATTATATTTAACTAGACCTAGTATTGCTCACTATACAACAACAAGAGAAGAATTGGATGAGGCAGCAAATAAAGTTTTTGAAATGTTTATAACTAAAAAATTCAAATTAAATATTTTTAAAAAATATTCTTTAAATGAAATAGTTAAAGCTCACCAAGATTTAGAAAATAGAAAAATTTTGGGACCTGCAGTTATTATTCCTTAATCAACATTAACATCCATATCTGACATATGGAGTTTCAAAGCATTTGTTGAAATATGAATTTCTCTAATAAAAAACAAAATTGAAATTATCATAGATAGACAGCAAGAACCAAAAATTACTCTAGCAATAAACAGTGTATCTAGATAGAGAGCAAATACAGTTAACATATTAAATAGAAATCCAAATGCTGCAAACATGATTGTCCATCTTAAAAGTGTAATTCTTCCACTTAAGTTAATAAACTGTTTTTTCCATTCTGCTGGAATATGTTTTTCATAAACATGTTCATCATGTAATTCTCTAATTAATTTACTTAATGAGTGAAATCTATTGCTGTAAACACTCATTAGAAGTGGAATGGCAGGAAACATTAAAGCTGTTACTGTATAATCTATATTCATACGAATCAGTTTGATTATCAATCTTGTGTTTGTTATTTACAAGTAAAATTTATGAACCAACTAAATGTTTTTATAGAACTTACAAGACTCAAAAAGCCAATTGGCTACATGCTGTTATTTTGGCCTTGTGCCTGGGGTTTGACTTTGGTTTATGATTTTAATGAAAATCTTAATATTTATTTTTTTTATTTACTTCTTTTTTTTCTTGGATCAGTTTTAATGAGATCAGCTGGATGTATAGTTAATGACATTTTAGATAAGGAGTATGATAAAAAAGTTTCAAGAACTAGAGATAGACCTTTGGCTTCAGGAAAAATTTCTTGGAAAATTGCTTTATTCTATTCTGGTATCTTATGTTTTTTGGCTCTTCTTGTTTTATTGAATTTTAATTTATTCACAATCATTCTTGCTTTAGGATCAATGCCTCTAGCATTTACCTATCCATTGATGAAACGATATACTTACTGGCCTCAACTATTTTTAGGAATAACATTTAATTATGGTTTAATTCTTGGTTGGACCTCAATTTCTGGAGAAATAAGTTTAATTGCATTAATATTTTATTTTGGAGCCATATTTTGGACACTCGGATACGACACAGTATATGGATATCAAGATATTAAAGATGATGAAATAATAGGATTAAAGTCAACCTCAATTAAATTTAAAGGTAATTCAAAAAAATTTTTGTCTATATGTTATTTAATTTTAAGCCTATGTTTAATTTTTGGAGGTTATTTAATGGATTTTAACTGGATGTATTTTTTATTTTTAACAATACCAATTTTTCATTTATTTGTTTATCAAATTAAATATTTTGAATCAGAAAATCCTCAGATTTGTCTTAAATTATTTAAAAGTAATAATTTTTTTGGTTTAATTTTGTTAGTTACTATTTTGTTAGGAAAAGTAATTTAATGGATAAGAAAAAAGTATATAAAAGATTATATAATGACTATACAAAAATTTACGTTAATAAAATTATCTTATCTGCTTTTTTTTCAATACTTGTTGCTGGTAGTACATCATCAATTGCATGGCTTCTTGATCCAGCTATAAAAAAACTATTTATAGAAAAAGATCAATCCCTAATTTTCTTTATTCCTTTCATGATTATTATTGCTTTTGCAACTAAAGGAATTTCTCTATATTTAGCAAAAACAACAATGATTGGTGTTGGTGAAGAAGTAAAAAAGAAACTCCAATATGATATGACAAAGTCCTTAATTAATGCTGATACACAGTTTATAGATAAAAAACATTCAGGAAATTTTATTTCAAATCTAACTTATGATGTAATTCATATTACAAATTTATTGAGTAACGCAATTTTAACTCTCTTTAAAGACTCGCTTACATTAATAGGTTTGCTAACTGTTATGTTTTTACAAAATTGGAAACTAGCTCTTATTTCTATTATTATGGTTCCGTTGGCAGGAATATCAGCAAAAACACTTGGGAAAAGAATTAGTAAAGTCACTACTCAAGCTCAAGAAAAATCAGGATATCTAACAACTTATTTAGTTGAACTTTTTAAGAATCATAAATTAATAAAAATTTTTCAGAGGGAAGATTACGAACAAATTAGAGCTGATAAACATCTAAATCAGTTAAAAGATAAAAATCAAAAAATTGCTACTGTCTTTGTAAGACTTTCGCCTGTAATGGAAGTTTTAACTGGTTTTATGATAGCTATTTTAATTTTTTACTCTGGTAAACTTATGTCAAATAACGAATTAGACATTAATAATTTTTTTTCTTTTTTAGCAGCTATGATGCTTGCTTACCAACCTGTAAGATCTCTTTCTACGCTTAATATGGTTCTAAACCAAGGTTTATCAGCTGCATCAAGAATTCTTCCTATTATCGATAATAAAAATGAAATAGCTGAAAAAACAAATGCTAAGCCTTTGATCATAAAAAATGGGCTTATAAAATTTTCTGATGTAAATTTTTCTTATTATCAAAAAGAATTAAAAACTCTAAAATCAATTAATCTTACATTTGAAGGCAATCAAATGACATCTTTAGTAGGTTTAAGTGGTTCAGGAAAATCTACAATTTTAAATTTGATACCAAGATTTTATAATATCAAATCAGGAGAAATATCCATTGATGATCAATCCATAAATGAAGTAACGATAAAATCTCTCAGAAACCAAATTTCATTAGTAAGCCAAGAAACTACATTGTTTGATGACACTATTTTGAATAACATTAAATACGCTAATGAAAATGCATCAAATCAAGAAATTATAGATGTTGCCAAACTTTCGTTTTGTGAGGAATTTATTGAAAAATTACCAAATAAATATGAAACTCTCATAGGTGAAAACGGTGTTAGGTTATCCGGGGGTGAAAAGCAAAGAATTTCAATAGCAAGAGCTATGATGAAAAAAAGCCCAATAATTTTATTAGATGAAGCAACTTCTTCATTAGATTCTGAAACGGAGAATAAAATACAAAATGCTATTGATGTATTAACAAAAAATAAAACTACTATAGTAATTGCTCATAGATTATCGACTATTTTAAATTCTAATAAAATTTATGTTATCGACTCAGGTAATGTTATAGCAGATGGAAAACATGAGGAATTATTAGAAAAATCATCTGTTTATAAAAACTTTTATGAAAAACAGATACAAAAATAATAATGTTTTTTCTTTATCAGCTATTTACTAACTTAATCATATTAATCTCACCACTATTAATAATAATTAGAATATTAAAAAAAAAAGAGGATAAAGAAAGATTTTTAGAAAAATTTAGTATCTCCAAAAAAAATAGAAAAAAAGGAAACTTAATCTGGTTTCATTGTGCAAGTATAGGTGAAACAATGAGCATAATTCCAATACTCAGTTATTATGAAAAAAATAAAAAAATTAAAAATATCCTTTTAACCACAACGACTATAAGTTCTTACAATGTTATTAAAAAATATAAATTCAAAAAATTAACTCATCAATTTTATCCACTAGACCATACTATTATTGTCAGTAAATTTTTAGATCATTGGAAACCTGATATTGCAATATTTTTAGAGTCTGAAATTTGGCCTAATATGTATAAAATTTTAAAAACTAAAAAAGTAGATCTGATTCTTCTTAATGCTAGATTGACAAAAAAAACTTTTGCAAGGTGGAGTATGTTTGAAAGTTTTGCAAGACAAGTCTTGAGTAGTATTAAGATTGCATACCCACAAAACAAGGATACAAAAAAATATCTAAAAAAGTTTCAGGTAAATAAAATTAAACTTTTGGGCAATTTAAAATATATTGAAAGTAAAATTAATTTTAAAAAACATGATAGTAAAAAATTAAATAAGATAATCAAAAATAATAAAATATGGCTCGCAGCAAGCACACATCCAGGAGAGGAAATTATTGCAGCCAAAACTCATATTTTACTAAAAAAGAAGATTGATAATATTGTCACAATTATTATTCCAAGACATGTTGAAAGAGTTGGAGAAATAAATAAACAAATAAAAAGATTAAATCTTTCAACTTTTTTACACAGTTCTAAAAATAAGTTATTAAAAAAAATTGATATCTATATTGTTGATACTTTCGGAGAAACTAAACTATTTTATCGAAAAACTCCTACGGTATTTCTTGGTAAATCTATTACAGCGACGGGTGGGCAAAATCCTTTGGAAGCAGCTAGGTATGGAGCTAAGATTTTACATGGTCCTCATGTAGGTAATTTCAAAGATATATATAAATTACTTAAATCTCTTAAAATTTCAAATCAAGTTGGTAAAATTGAACAAATTATAAATAATATAACCTTTAAAAAAAATAGTAATAAGTCAAAAAAAATTCATAATTTTGGAAATGCAATTTTTAAAAAAACTATTTATGAATTAAATCAAAAAATTAATGATGAAATTTAAAAAACCCAAATTTTGGGACTTAAAAAAACCAAATATCTATTCAAATCTCCTTAAGCCATTTGCTGTTTTAATAGGTTATTCAAATAAGTTAAAAAACTTTTGTTTTTCTAAAAAAAAATATAAGAAAATTAAAACAATTTGTGTAGGTAATATTTATCTTGGAGGAACTGGAAAAACATCATTATGTCTAAAAATTTACGATATTTTATCAAAAAAATTTAAGTGTTGTTTCATAAAAAAATTTTACAAGGACCAAGAAGATGAGCAAAAACTTTTACAAAATAAGGGAAAATTATTTTGTTTTAAGAAAAGATCAGATGCAATTGAAGCAGCAATAAAAGAAAATTACGAAATTGCTATTTTTGATGATGGGCTTCAAGATAATACCATTCAATTTGATAAATCATTTGTATGTTTTAATAATATTAATTGGATAGGTAATGGTCAAACAATACCATCAGGTCCATTAAGGGAAGATTTTTTAAATATTAAAAATTATGAAAATATCTTTATAATAGGTAATCTAGAAAATCTTGAGCAGATAAAAAAACAGATAAATGAAATTGCTGAAAATATAAATTTATTTGTTGGAGAATATATTCCTATTAATATTCATCAATTTGATAAAGGTTCAAATTATTTAGCCTTTTCTGGAATTGGAAATCATAAAACTTTTATAGAAATGTTAAAAAAATTTGGTTTAAATATTAAAGAAAATTTAGAATATCCTGACCATTATGAATATTCTGAAGATCAATTGAAACAAATATATTCAATTGCAGAAAAAAATAATTATAAAATATTAACTACAGAAAAAGATTATTTACGATTAGAAAAAAAAAAATATGATAAAATTCTTTTTATTAAGTCAGAATTGAAAATAACTGACGAAAAAAAATTTCTAGATACAATATCAAATGATAATGAAACACATTAAGTATTTTTTTCAATTTTTGATTATTTTATTTTTTTTCTTAATCTTTAAGATATTAGGTTTAAAAATTTCTTCAAATATTGGGGGGAAACTTTTTCAAATCATTGGTCCATTCTTTAGATCTAAAAAAATTATAGTGTCAAATTTGAGAAATGTTTATCCAGAATTAGATCATTTAAATACACAAAAAATTATTCAAAAAATGTGGAATAATTATGGAAGAGTATTTGCAGAATATATGTTCATTAAAGACTTCAAAAAAAATAAGTTTAATAATATTTTTATTGAAGGTGAGGAAATTTTAGATCAAATAAGAAAGGACAATAAGAAAGTAATTTTTATTTCAGGTCATTTTAGTAATTTTGAACTAATGGCTATGCAAATTGAAAAATCGGGGATAAATTTAGCTGCTATTTATAGACCCCTTAACAATATTTTCTTAAATAAAATAATGGAAAATATTAGAAAAAATCATATTTGTAGAAACCAAATTAAAAAAGGAGTTGGTGGATTAAAAAAATTAATAAAATTAGTTAAACAAAATTACTCAACAGCTTTAATGATAGATCAGCGAGTATCAGAAGGTATTAAAGCTAATTTTTTTAAAAAACAAGCTTACACAACTTCAATTCCAGCACAATTGATAAAAAAGTTTAAAATGCAAGTTGTGCCAATTTCGATAAAGAGATTTGAAAACATCAAATTCAAAATATTTATTCACCAACCTATTAGCTTTGAAGATGAAGATACTATAGAAAAAATCACAGAAAAATTGAATAGAGTTCTTGAAAATATGATACTTCAAAACCCTAATGAATGGATTTGGACTCACAATCGCTGGAAATAAAAAAATTAATTAGTTAAATTTTCTTTTTTTTGAAAAGCTTCTTTATAAGAATAGTAAGGCTCTTGTAATTCAACGTTCCAATAAGTTAAATTCTCAATACTAATTTCCTTGCCAGATATGGCACATATAACATGGTCGCCTGACTCAATAATCTTAAAATTATTTGGAAAATATTTTATTTTTGCTAATTTTTTCATAATTAATAGTCTATATAATTATAATATATGAAAATATGTGTAATAGGAAGTGGTGGCAGAGAACACGCCATATGTAAAACATTATATAAATCTAAGGATTTAAAAGAGTTGTATTGTTGTCCAGGTAATGCTGGAACTAATAAAATTGCTAAGAATGTTGATATTAAACTAGAAAATTTTGAGGAACTTAAAAATTTTATTATCCAAAAAAAAATTGATTTAGTGGTAGTTGGACCAGAAAAACCTTTGGTTGAAGGTTTGGTGGATTATTTAGAAAAATTTAAAATTAAAACCTTTGGTCCTAATAAAATAGCATCTCAATTAGAAGGCTCAAAAATTTTTACAAAAGAAATTTGTAAAAAGTATAATATTCCAACTGCTAATTTTGGAATTTTTAACAATAAGGATAACGCAATAGATTTTTTAAAAAATTCAAATTTCCCTATTGTTATTAAAGCTGATAACATAGCTTCTGGTAAAGGTGTTTATATCTCCCAAAATTTAATTGAAGCAAAGATAGCTGTAAATGAAATATTTAATGGAAAATTTGGTCAAACAAAAAACATTTTAATTGAAGAGTTTCTTGAGGGAGAAGAAATGAGCTACTTCATAATAAGTGATGGAATTACGATAAAAAAATTTGGTACAGCACAAGATCATAAAAGGGTTGGGGAAGGAGATAAAGGGAAAAATACAGGAGGTATGGGTGCATATTCGCCATCAAAACTTATTAACGATGAATTGGAAAAAAAAATTTTATATAAAATTATTAATCCTACATTAAAGGCCCTTGAAGATCTAAAAACAAATTATAAAGGTTTTTTATATGCGGGTTTAATGATCTATAAAAATAATCCATATTTAATTGAATATAATGTGCGTATGGGTGATCCAGAGTGCCAAACAATTCTTCCAAAATTAAAGACTGATTTAAATCAAATATTTTTAGCATGTTGCTCAGAAAGTCTAGCAAAAATAAATATTGAATGGAAAGATCAAAAAAGTTTATGTGTAGTATTATGCTCAAATGGCTATCCAGAAAGTTATGAAAAAGATGTAGAAATTTTAGGCTTAGATAAAATTAAACTTAATGAAAACGATGAATTATTTCATGCTGGGACCAATGAAAAAAATGGAAAAATATATGCAACGGGAGGGAGAGTACTAAACTTTGTTTCATTAAGTAAAAATTTTAAAGAATCAAAAAAAAATGTTTATAAAAATTTAAAAAAATTAAATTGGTCTGGTGGATTCTATAGGAAAGATATTGGATTCAAAGTTGTAGAATAATGAGAATTATAGGTGGAAATTTTAAAGGCAAGATTCTTTTGCAACCAAAAGATAAAAAAACTAGACCTCTAAAAGATCTTACCAAAGAATCAATATTTAATGTTTTAAATCATTCAAATAAATTTTTATTCAGTTTAAAAAATTCTTATATTTTAGATCTATTTTCAGGTGTAGGATCATTTGGAATTGAATGTCTATCACGAGAAGCTTTTCATGTTACTTTTGTAGAAAATTATCCAAATGTGTTAAATTTATTGAAAAAAAATCTTGCTAATTTTAAAAAACAAATAAATTATGAAATTAAAAATTCTGATATACTTGAAAATAATTTTTTTAAAAAAATTCAAAAATAAGTTTGACCTTATATTTTTAGACCCACCATATGCAGAAAAAAATATAAACAAAATTATCGATGAAATTCACAAAAACAAAATTTTAAATGAAAATGGAATTATTATTATTCATAGACACAAAAAAGATAACAATATATTTCCTTTAAATTTTAATATTATTGAGGAAAAAAAGTATGGTATTTCAAAAATTATTTTTGGAAAATTTAATTAAATTAAAATTTTTTTAGTTTCTTTTTTAATTAGTTCTACTGCTGGTTGATCAAATGGGTTAATTTTGAGTGCTTTGGCTAACAAAATTGTTTCTAATATAAAAAAAGTAAATAACTCCCCTAAAGTTCTTTCGTCTCTCTTAATAATTTCAAAACTTCTAAAAGGAATATTTTTTTTATCAAATATATTCTCCGTAGCCTTTTTTTGTGCATACAAAATTTGACTCAAATTTTTATTTTTTAAATAATTTTTCGAATTTAATATATTATTACTTATTATTTTTTCAGAATTTTTTTCATGGACATAAAAAATTGTATAAAAATTTTTTTTAATTCCATCTAAATATAATTGCATAACACTATGATTATCTCTTGGCATATTTGATATAACAGGTAAAATTCCTTTATTATCTTTTCCTAAACTCTCTGCTATTAATTGTTGATACCATAGAAACAAATTTTCAGATTTTTTATCATAATTAATAATTACTGAATTAAATTTTTTATTTTTAATTAGGTAAAGAGTGGTGCTAACGTTGCTTATTACTGAATTCAAAAATTTTTTATTTTTGATTAATTCATCATATTTTTAAAACTTTTTGAATTTAGGCCCATTAATTCTGCAGGTAACATTCCCACTTCTGAAAGAACTGAAAACCTTCCTCCAATATAATTGTTATGGGAAATTACATCTGCCTTAAGCTTTTTTGCTAACAAATTTAAATAGTTTGTTTTTTTTTTCTGTAAGAAAAATATTTTTGTCCTTTTTTTTTATTATGATATTTGCGTTAATTATTGTTTCAATTGTATTTCCAGATTTTGAAACAATTAAATTTAAATTTCTCTTATTTTTTTTGTTTAGTCTATTGTGAATTAAATCATCTATAAATATAATTTTTTTTTTTATTTTGTGGGAAAGAAAATAATAAATTGACTTAAAACCCAAAGAAGATCCGCCAATACCAATTAGTCTTAAATTAGAATATTTTCTATATTTTTTAATAAAATTTGAATCAAAGGAATTTCTATAATTTTTTTTTAAAGAATGAATAATTTCATTTTTTTCTTTTAATAATTCATTTAAATTTTTTTTAACTAAGTGAGAACTTTTTTTAATCTTAAAGTTTTTAAAATTAATACCTCTCGTAATCATTAATTATTTTTAATTTTTTCTATAATTGATCCTTCAAAAGTGGAATTAGGAAGACCATTGTTTTCGTTAGATAGATCGTTATTTCCTGAATTATTTGTAATTAAAGATTTGACATTTGAGTCATTTACATTTTTTACATCATTAGATTTTGGGTCTGGTAACTTGTCGTAATCTGGGGGCATTACCAATGGAGATTTTTTTTCAACTAAAAAATTCATCTGTACTTTTTTTTTTTTGTGATGAAAAACCCTCTTTAATAGTCGCACAACTTTGAAAAAGCACTAAAGATATAAATATAATAAAAAGAATGTTAATTTTTTTCATTTTTTTTTGTTTCAATAATTTCAATTAATATCACAAAAATTACTCCAATGGTTATAAATATATCTGAAACATTAAAAATAAACCAATGAAACTCTTCGACATGAAAATCAATAAAATCAGGAACTGCCTTAAAAAAAATTCGATCATAGACATTTCCTAAAGCACCACCTAATATTATTAAAAGTGAATATTTTTTAAAACCTGAACTTTTCAAAATCATAAAAAAAATAACTATGATTATAATCATAATTATCATTGTTAAAAAATTATAAAAATAACTTTTATCAAATGAAAGTAAACCAAAGGCAATACCTTCATTCCAAATTAAAGTAATATTCAAGAATTTAGATGTAAATAGTTCAGGTGAAAAATTTTTTTCAAATTGTGAAATAACATAAATTTTAGAAATTCTATCAAGGAAAAAAATAGAGGTAACTATTATGATATTTATAATAAAATTTTTATTAAAAAATTTTAACATTATTGAGAATGTTTGGCACAAGGCTCAACACTAATTTTCCAGCATATAGGACATTTGTCTCCTAATGCTTTTTTAGTCTCAACCACGATATCTGATTTGTCATCAAAAACAATATCGGCTTTCGATACAATACAAAGTTCTGATAAATCAATATTGGTTAAAATGTCTTTAAATTTATTGTTAAGTTTTATTATTAGTTCAGCTTCAAGACTTGAGCCAATCTCTTTACTTGCTCTTTTAGCCTCAATGCTAACATTGCAAACTTCTCTAATTTTAATAAGTTCAGACCATTTTTTAGCAAGTTTATCATTATTAAATTTTTCTGGAAATGATAAAAATTTTTCTAAATGAATACTTTTATTTTTTTTAGATACTAATTGATATATCTCTTCAGTGGTAAAAGAAAGAATTGGAGCAAACCATTTCAACAATGAATTTAGTAAAACATTTAAAATCATAACGCAGGATTTTCTTTTCTCTGAATTTACCGGATCACAATATAAAGTGTCTTTCCTTATATCGAAATAAAATGCTGACAAATCAACAGTACAAAAGTTTAATAATTCTTTATAAAGGTTGTGGAAATCATAATTTTTAAAACAACTGTTAAAATGGTTATTAATAGAAACCATTTTATTCAACATAAATTTTTCAAGCTCAGGCAAATTTTGTAATTCTATTTTTTCAAGATCTATATCCTCAAATTTATCATTTAAATTTCCTAATAAAAATCTAAATGTATTTCTTATTTTTCTATAAGAATCAGAATGTTGATCTAAAATAGAATAATCTATTCTTAGATCTTCTGCATAATTTGAAGACGCCACCCAAATTCTTAATATATCTGCTCCATATTTTTTTAGAATATCCTCAGGGGCAATTACATTTCCTAGAGACTTGGACATTTTTAAGCCTTTGCCATCAACAACAAATCCATGGGATAGGATTGACTCAAATGGCGCCCTACCCCTTGTCCCACATGACTCTAATAATGATGAATGAAACCAACCTCTATGCTGGTCAGATCCTTCAAGATACATTGATGCAGGCCATTTTAAATCGTCTCTTTTTTCTAAAACAAAAGAATGTGTTGAACCACTATCAAACCATACCTCAACTATATCACTCAGTTTTTCATAATCATCTGCTTTATATTTTTTTCCTAAAAATTTTTGAGGATCGTCTGAGAACCAACAATCTGAACCCTCTTTTTCATAAATTTTTGCTATATTTTCAAATACTTCATCGTCAACTAAAATTTTATTATTCTTTTTATTTACAAAAATAGGGAGAGGCACTCCCCAAACTCTTTGTCTAGACACACACCAATCAGGTCTAGTTTCGATCATTGATTTTAACCTTTCTTTCCCTTTGTTTGGATAAAAAGCTGTTTCATCAATTGCTTTCAAAGCTTTGCTTCTCAATTTGTGACTTTCCATAGAAATAAACCATTGTGGTGTTGCCCTATGAACTAATGGAGCTTTTGATCTCCAGGAGTGAGGATAGGAATGAACAAGTTCACCATTAGACAATAGTTTTTTTTGTTCTCTTAGTTTTTCTATGACCAAAGGATTAGCTTTAAAAATATGAATTCCCTCAAATAGATTAACATTTTTGGTATATTTTCCATCTCCATCTACTGTTTCGATAGCTTTGATTCCATTGTTCAAACATAGATTAAAATCATCAGGTCCATGACTTGGAGCACAATGTACTATACCAGTACCTTGTTCTGTGGTTACGAAACGTGCTTCCAGTAAGGGAATGTCATAGTCATAACCCAATTCAAAAAATGGGTGTTTACAAATAGTGCCTTTTAATTCTTTGCCTTTAAAATTTTTAAGAATTTCATATTTCATAATATTACATTCTTTAAATACAGATTCTAAAAGTGCTTTAGCAATGACAATTTTCTTATTTTTAAAATCACCATCATCTGAAATTTTTATTAATAAATATTCTAAACTTTCATTGTATGCTAAAGCTTTATTAGCGGGAATTGTCCATGGTGTAGTTGTCCAAATAACGATTTCACTTTCGCTTAATTCTTTAACTTCTGATGCTTTAACTTGAAATGATGCATAAATAGTGTCAGATTTGTGATCTTGATATTCTACCTCTGCATCTGCTAAAGCTGTTTTTTCTACTGTCGACCACAATACAGGTTTAAAACCTCTATATAAACTTCCTTCCTTTAAAAATTTTCCTAATTCTCTGACAATTTGAGCTTCAGCATCATAACTCATTGTAGAATAGTAATTATCCCAATCTCCAACAACTCCTAATCTTTTGAATTGATCTTTATGAACTTTTATCCATTTTTCAGCAAAAGCTCTACACTCTTTTCTGAATTCAACTACAGGAATTTCATTTTTGTTCTTTTTATTTTTTTTATACTGTTCTTCAATTTTCCATTCAATGGGTAAACCATGACAATCCCAACCAGGAACATATACTGAGTCTTTACCATCCATTTGGTGAAATTTTACAATTATATCTTTTAATATTTTATTAAGGGCTGTTCCCATGTGTATATTACCATTCGCATAGGGAGGACCATCGTGAAGAACAAATTTTTCCTCTCCTTTTCTCGATTTTCTTAATTCATCGTAAAGATTTATTTTTTGCCAAAGTTTCAAAATTTCTGGTTCTCTTGATGGCAAATTTGCTTTCATCGAAAAAGCAGTTTTAGGAAGATTAATTTGAAATTTGCTCATTTTATTTTTTTGCTATCAATAAATCAGTTTTAATTTGTCTTCTAAGCTGTTCAACATTTTTAAATTTTTTTTCTTTTCTAATAAATTTTTTAAATTCTACTGTTAAATACTTATTATAAAGATTTCCAGAAAAATTAAATAGATGAACCTCTAATAATATTTTTTTTCCATTAAATGTTGGTCGATAGCCTAAATTAGCAATTCCTTTTAAATAATTGTTTTTACCATTCCATTTTACTTTTACTGCATATACGCCTGGACAGGCTAAAATATAATCTTTGATATCAATATTTGCAGTTGGGAAACCAATCTTTTTTCCTAGCCGTCTTCCCTTTTGAACCTTTCCTACTATTGACCAGTTTCTATTCAGAATTTTATTAGCTTTTTCTAATTTTCCTTTTTGTAAAAGTTTTCTAACCAATGATGAAGATGCTATTTTCTTATTGGTTAACAATGGTTGAGGTTTAATTACCTTATAATCACATATTCTCTCAAATTTAATTAATTGTCTAACGTTACCTTCTCTCTTGTTTCCAAATCTAAAATTATTACTAACAAAAATAAATTTTGGTTTTAACTTTTTTCCCAATATTTCTTTAATGAAAGTTATAGATTTAATTTTTGAAAATTTTCGATCAAATTTTTTTACAATCATAAATTCTACATTAAGATCTTTGAGATTATCAATTTTTTGCTGCAAACTAGATATTCTAAAATTATTAAGATTTTTATTAAAAAACATCTTTGGCATCGGCTCAAAAGTTAAGACACCAATTTTTAAGGAATATTTTTTTTTATATTTCTTAGCTAATGAAAATAATTTTTGATGTCCTTTATGAACTCCATCGAAGTTACCAATTAAGATAATTGAATTTTTGTATCTAGTATTGATATTAAAATTTTTATATATGTTTTTTTAATTTACCATTTCAACTCTGATTGAATATAATTACAAATTGCTTCGTAAGATTTTGCAACTTTTTCAATTCCTTTTTCTTTAATCTCATCTTTATGAATTCCATTTGAAATTATTAAAGAATCATAGTTTAAAAGGTTTGCACCTTTTATATCAGTGTTTAAATTATCACCTATAGAGAGAATCTTTTTATTCTTATTATCTGTAGATTGATTGTAAACCTCGGGATAAGGTTTTCCAAAGTAAACAACTTCTCCACCCATTTTTTCAAAAACCATTGCAACAGAACCAGCACAAAACTCTCTAGTGTTTCCTCTGTCAACGATCAGGTCAGGATTTGTGCAAATCATTTTTTTTTTAATATTTTTTTCAAACAAATTTTTATAATATTTTAAATCTTCATCATGATCATCAAATAATCCTGTGCACAAAATATAATCAGATTTATCTATGTTATTTAATTTCATCTTTTCGAAATCTTTAAATAAATCAAAATCTCTTGGTGGCCCAACGTGAAAAAAAGTTTTATTAATTAAATTTTTCTTTAAATAAATGAGGGCTGCCTCACCAGAGGTAAAAACATGTTCTCTGATCTCTTTTTCCATGCCTAGTCTCTCTAAAAAAGATTTAACTGCATGATTGGGTCTGGGTGCATTTGTGAGTAAAATATAGTCCTTTCTTTTTTTATTGATTTCTTTCAAAACTTTTATCGCTTCAAGGTGTAGAGTAACCCCATTGTGGACCACCCCCCATAAGTCAACATAAAATAGCTGATAATTGTCTGCTATAGAGCTTAGACCCTCTTTATCTAAATTTTTAGTCATCAAATTAATCTATAAACCATAAAACCCACAAATTCCTTTATTTTTTAACTAACTAATTTTTAACTATATCTTGAAATAGTAAGGCCAATCTCTATATGAAGATCATATTAATAAGGAGAATTTATGAAATTTAGACCGTTACACGATAGAGTTTTAATAGAAGTTTTAGATAGCAGCGAAAAAACTGCTGGAGGAATAATCATACCTGATACAGCACAGGAAAAACCTCAAGAAGGTAAAGTAGTAGCAGTTGGTGGTGGTGCTAAAACTGAAGACGGTAAAACCATACCAATGGATGTGAAAGTTGGAGATAAAGTTTTATTTGGCAAATGGTCAGGAACTGAAGTGAAAATTGATGGCAAAGAATACAGCATAATGAAAGAATCAGACATTATGGGTATTTCAAGCAAGTAATTTAATTTAAAGGAGAAAATAAAATGGCAAAAATAGTAAAATTTGATGCAGAAGCAAGAGCAGCAATGATTAGAGGAGTAAACATCCTGGCTGATACGGTTAAAGTTACATTGGGACCAAAAGGAAGAAATGTAGTTATGGACAAGTCTTATGGTGCTCCAAGAATTACAAAGGACGGTGTATCTGTTGCGAAGGAAATTGATCTTGAGGATAAATTTGAAAACATGGGTGCTCAAATGGTTAAAGAGGTTGCCAGCAAAACTAATGATGAGGCTGGTGATGGAACAACCACAGCAACTATTCTTGCACAAGCTATTGTAAAAGAAGGTGTAAAATATGTTACTGCAGGCATGAACCCTATGGATGTAAAAAGAGGGATTGATGCTGCAGTGGACGTTGTAAAACAAAATTTAGTATCTTCAGCAAAAAAAGTAAAAGATAGTGACGAGATAGCTCAAGTTGGAACAATTTCTGCAAATGGTGATAAAGAAATCGGTACAATGATTTCGAAAGCGATGCAAAAAGTTGGGAACGAGGGTGTTATTACAGTTGAAGAAAACAAAGGGATCGAAACTGAACTAGATGTAGTTGAGGGTATGCAGTTTGATAGAGGATATTTATCTCCTTACTTTATTACTAATAGTGATAAAATGACCACTGAATTAGAAAATCCTTTTATTCTATTACACGAAAAAAAATTAACAAACCTACAACCAATGGTTCCTCTTTTGGAAGCAGTTGTTCAAGCTGGAAGGCCATTAATGATTATTTCTGAAGATGTTGAGGGCGAAGCATTAGCTACTTTAGTAGTAAATAAATTAAGGGGTGGTCTAAAGGTTGTGGCTGTAAAAGCTCCTGGATTTGGAGATAGAAGAAAAGCTATGCTTGAAGATATAGCAATTCTTACTGGTGGTTCGGTTATCTCTGAAGATTTAGGAATCAAACTTGAAAATGTTAAACTTGACGATCTTGGTTCTTGTAAAAAAATAAAAGTTGATAAAGATAACAGTACTATAGTAAATGGTTCTGGTAAAAAATCAGATATAGAAGCAAGGTGTTCTTCAATTAAACAACAAATCGATGAAACAACTTCAGACTACGATAAAGAAAAACTGCAAGAGAGATTAGCAAAATTAGCTGGTGGTGTTGCGGTTATTAAAGTTGGTGGTGCAACAGAAGTTGAAGTAAAAGAGAGAAAAGACAGAGTAGAAGATGCTTTAAATGCAACAAGAGCTGCTGTTGAGGAAGGAATTGTTACTGGTGGTGGTTGTGCATTGTTATATGCTGCTCAAGATCTTGAAAAAGTTAAAGCTAAGGGTGAAGATCAAAAAGCTGGTGTTGATTTGGTAAGAAGAGCATTGGAGGCACCTATTAGACAAATTACAAAAAATGCTGGTGTTGATGGATCGGTAGTTGTTGGCAAACTTTTAGAACAGAATAAGAAGACACATGGATATGATGCACAAAACGAAGAGTATTGTGATATGTTCGCTAAAGGTATTATTGATCCTGTAAAAGTTGTTAGAACTGCTTTACAAGATGCAGCTTCAATTTCTGGACTATTAGTAACTACAGAAGCTATGATAGCTGATAAACCAGATGAAAAAGATGCTGGTGCTCCTGCAATGCCTGGTGGAATGGGCGGCATGGGCGGCATGGGAGGAATGGGTGGCATGGGAATGTAAGCCACTACAAATACAAAATTTAAAGGCCATCTTTTGATGGCCTTTTTTTTTGGGTCTAGTAAAATACAAGAATGTCAAAAAGATATAGTGGTAAATCCTTTAAAGACTCAAGTGTTAACAAAAAACCAAAATTAAGTTTAAAAGAAAAAAGAAAACTTAAGAGAGAAAAAACAAAAAAAACAAATTAAAACCACATTTTTCATCAAAATTTAATATTTATTTAGCTTTTTTAAAGTTTTCAAAAAAAAAATTTAATGTATAAGAGCCACAAATTATGAGTAACAATATAAGAAACATCACAATCATTGCACACGTCGACCACGGGAAAACAACATTAATTGATAATCTAATGAAACAAAGTGGTTCATTCAGAGAAAATGAAGTTGTAGATGAGAGATTGATGGACTCAGGAGAGCTTGAAAAGGAAAGAGGAATTACCATTCTAGCTAAGCCTGCTTCAATAAATTGGAAAAATTCTAGAATTAATATTATTGATACTCCAGGACACAGAGATTTCGCTGCAGAAGTTGAAAGAGTTTTGAGCATGGCTGATGGTGCTTTATTATTAATTGACTCGGCTGAGGGTGTTATGCCCCAAACAAAATTTGTACTATCAAAGGCATTAAAGCAAGGTTTAAAACCAATTGTTGTCATCAATAAATTAGACAAAACTGATCAAAGAGCTAATGAGGTTTTAGACGAAACATTTGACTTGTTTGTGAGTTTAGATGCAAATGAAGAACAATTAGATTTTCCAGTTTTATACGCAAGTGGTAGATCTGGATGGGCTGATAAAGAGGTAGAGGGTCCTAGACAAAATTTAAATCCTTTATTAGACCAAATCATAGAACATGTAATACCTGCTGATCTTGATAAATCAAAACCTTTTGCGATGTTATCAACGTTACTTTATGCAGATAGTTTTTTAGGAAGAAGTTTAGTAGGAAGGATTACGCAAGGGACAGCTAAAGCTAACCAAGCAATTAAAGCGATCAACTTAAAGGGAGAAAAAGTTGATGAGGGCAGACTTACAAAAATTTTTAGATATGAGGGAACAAAAAAAGTTCCAATTGAAGTTGGGGAAGCGGGAGATATTGTGGTTGTTGCTGGTCTAGAAAAAGCTAATGTTGCTGATACAATATGTGATTTAGAAGTTAATGATCCAATCGCTGCTACTCCTATTGATCCACCAACAATGTCAATTACTATTACAGTTAATACATCTCCATTAGCCGGAACTGAAGGAAAAAAACTTACTAGTACTCAAATAAGAGACAGATTAATCACAGAAGCACAGAACAATGTTGGAATTACATTCTCAGAAAATGATGGAAACGACTCTTTTGTAGTAAGTGGTAGAGGAGAATTAATGTTAGAAATTTTACTAACTCAGATGAGAAGAGAAGGTTTTGAAATGACTGTTAGTCCACCAAAAGTTTTATTCAGAAAAGATAAGGATGGAAATAAACTTGAGCCAATTGAGGAAATTACTATGGATCTTGATGAAGAACACTCCTCAAAGATAATTGACTCAATGAACAGAAGAAAAGGTAAATTAATTGAGCTGAAAGATACAGGCAAAGATAAAAAAAGACTAATATTTCACGCACCGACAAGAGGTTTAATGGGTTACACAAGTCGATTTCTTACTCTCACAAAAGGAAATGGTGTTATTAATCGGATCTTCCATGATTATGGAAAATTTGAAGGTGAAATGGAAGGAAGAAGAAATGGTGCTTTAATTTCTATGGAACAAGGGAAAGCTGTTGCTTTTGCAATATTTAATTTACAGGCTAGAGGTGAAATGTTTGTGACACATAATGATCCTGTTTATCCTGGTATGATTGTTGGACTGGCACCAAAACCAGGTGACATGATTATAAATGTCATGAAAGGTAAAAAATTAACTAACATGAGAACTCAAGGTACAGATGAAAATGTTGTCCTTACTCCTGTAAGAAAAATGTCAATAGCTGAACAACTAAGTATGTTAAATACCGATGAAGCTTTAGAAATTACACCAGAGTCTTGTAGATTGCGAAAAGCTATTCTAGATCCACACGAAAGAAAAAGAAGCGAGAAAGCTGGAGCTGCAGCTTAATCAAAAATTTTATCAACTAAATAAAGCCCTAAAGCAACACAAGGACCTATTCCAAAAGCAAACAATAAAGTTCCAACTCCAACGGTTCCACCCAAATACCATCCAATACTCACAACTGAAATTTCTAAAGTTGCTCTAACAGCTGCTATAGGAAAGTTTGTAACTTTTTGTAAACCAATCATCAATCCATCTCTTGGGCCTGCTCCTAAATTAGAAACTAAATATATACCTCCACCAATTCCAACTGTAATTACTGATACGACTGCTAAAATCAATTGATTAATAAAATTAGATGGAGTTGGAACAAATTTAATACAAAGATCGATCATTAATGCAATTATCAATGCATTGAAGATTGTTCCCATTCCTGGTTTTTGACCTAAAGGAATCCACAAAATTAAAACAGCAATACTGATTATTAAAGTAATTGTACCAATACTTAAATTAACTTTAAGAGATATACCTTGAGCTAAAACACTCCAGGGAGAGGCTCCTGTAAAAGAAACTATTAATAAGCCTTCCCCTAATCCAAATAACATTAATCCAAAACACAAAAAAAAGAATGTTGAAAACTTTGGTTTAAGATTATGTGGTTTATCTGATGTCCAATTAACTTTTGGTATTTTCTTTATTTTTAAAAACATTTTTTGATAAACTACTTCTATTATAAGAAAAGTCTATTATTGTATTCATTAAATGAAAAAAATTTTAATCATAATTGTTGTATTACTTTCCTCAAATGTTTTCGCTCATGTAGATCATTATAAAAAGTACAATAAAATTGAAATGGACATTTTTAGAAATGGAAAATTAATAGGATACAATTATTATTTTTTTTCAAGAAAAGGAGATAAGACAATAGTAACTAATCAATTAAAGTTCTCTGTTAAACTTCTTGGAGCTACTATTTTTCAAGTAGAGGGATATGGAGAGGAAAAATATATTAAAGATCAATTAATTTCTTATAATTCTAAAACTTTGCAAAATGATAAAGAAAAATTCGTTAATTTAGTTTTTGATAAAGATAAAAATAAATTTAAAATAAAAGGTTCTTCTTATTCAGGAGAGGCATCGAGTGATAATTTTGTGGGAAATTGGTGGAGTCATAAAATTTTACAAACTAGTAGTCAAATTAGTCCAATTTCTGGAAGTATAAAAAAACAAGTTGTAACTTTTGTTGGTAAAGAAAAAATTAAACAATACGGTAAAGTTTATAATGTTAATCGTTTTACACTTAAATCTAAAGATATGACTTTACCAAAAGATAAAAGATTAGATTTTAACATATGGTATGAACAAAAAACTGGTCAAATCTTAAAAGTATCTTATTCTAGAATGGGAAATTGGGAATATCGTTTAAAAAATTTTGAATAATAAAATTATTTGCCTGCTACAACCATTCCCTCAATCATCATTGTTGGAGAATTAGTTGCATATTTAAACTCTAGATCATTAGCTAGTGTAATGTTTTTAAACATATCTTTAAAGTTTCCTGCAATTGTAATTTCATTTATAGGGTATTTAAATTCACCATCTTCAATTAAAAAACCTGTGGCACCAACAGAATAGTCACCAGTTACTATATTGCTCCCATGACCTATTGTTTCAGTGATATAAAGACATTTTTTATGAGAATTTAATAAATCTTTATAGGTAATTTTTCCATTTTCAAAATAAAGATTACTAGTTCCTCCACATCTTCCATTGGACTCTAAATTTAACTTTTTGCCATTATACGTGTCTACTAAATAATGCATCAGAACGCCTTGATCGACTAACTTTAATGTATTCATTTTTACTCCCTCTGAGTCAAAACTTTTAGAGCCTAGACCTTTTAAAATATCCGGTCTATCTAATACACTTATCGTATCAGAAAATATTTTTTCATTTATTTTATCTTTTAAAAATGAAGTTCCTCTTGAAATAACAGAAGATGCTATTGCACTAGCAAAAGTGCTTAATATTCCTTTGGCAATTCTTTTGTCAAAAATTATAGCAATTTTCTCACTACTAATTTTTTTTGGACTTAATTTTCTTATAGTTTGTTCGGCAGCTATTTTTCCTAATTCTTCTGCATTTTGTATATCTTTTAAATGACATTTGAGAGTATATTCATAATCTCTCTCCATACTTTTTGCATCCTTAGCAACAGCTACACTAGAAGCTACAAATGATGATGTTTTAAAACCCTGACAAAAACCATCGCTGTTAGCTAAAATAAAATTTGATTTATCTTCAACAAAACTAGATTCGGTATTTATTATTTTATTATCTTTCGATGCGGATATTTCTAATATTGATAAATATTCTATTTTTTTATCATTTTCTATATGTGTATCATCAAATAAATCTAAATCTTTGACTTCTTTAGCAAGCAAATGTTTGTCTGGCAGTGTATTGTATTCATCCTCTGGAGTACTTTTTGTAGTTTCAATACATTTTTCAAGTAAAGTATTCAGATTATCTTTTAATATATTTGAAGAAGATATGGATGATTTTTTTTTACCTATATAAGTCGTAATTTCTATACCAAGATTATCTGACCTATTAGACTCATCTAGCTTTTTGTTCCTAAAATTTACTGTCTCAGAAATAGAACTTCCCACATTTACGCTTATATCTGTAGCACCTAACTTTTTTGCTAAATCAATACAATAAGAAGCCTTATTCTCTAAAAATTCTTGATCTTTGACCATTTATAGTTTTGTGCCACCTACTGTCATTTTATCTATTAATATTGAAGGTTGAGCAACTCCAACTGGAACACCCTGGCCAGCCTTCCCACATGTACCAATACCTGGATCTAACATCATATCATTTCCAACCATTGAAACTTCTTTTAAAATTGACGGACCATCTCCTATAAGTGTTGCTCCCTTAATAGGTGATCCAATTTTACCATTAATTATCTCATATGCCTCGGTACAGTTAAATACAAATTTTCCAGATGTAATGTCAACTTGACCACCACCAAAACTAACAGCAAAAATTCCTTTATCTACAGATTTGATCATTTCATCTTGAGTTTGTTTGCCACTTAACATCATGGTATTTCTCATTCGTGGTAAAACAATATGTCTAAAATTTTCTCTTCTACCACTTCCAGTAGACCTTGTTTTCATTAACCTTGCATTTAACCTATCTTGCATAAAATTTTTTAAAATTCCATTTTCAATTAGAACAGTTTTTTCTGTTGGAGTTCCTTCATCATCTATTGTGAGACTTCCTCTCCTATTATCTATAGTTCCATCATCAACAATAGTAACTCCCTCGTTAGCTACTTTCTGACCCATCAAATTGTGAAATGCAGAGGTTTTTTTTCTATTAAAATCACCTTCTAATCCATGGCCTACTGCCTCATGAATTAAAATTGCTGGCCAACCAGGTCCTAAAACAACTTTCATTTCACCTGCTGGTGCTGGCTTACTTTCTAAATTTACTGAAGCTATTCTTAAAGCTTCATCACAAACATTTTTCCAATTATCTTCTTTTAAATATGACTCGTATGACTGCCTTCCACCAACTCCATATACACCTGTTTCTTTTCGCCCATTTTTTTCTAACATTACTGAAACATTAAATCTAATTAATGGACGCACATCTGTTAATGTTTCACCTCCAGATCTAATTATTTCAATGGACTTTTGTTCACCACTAAAATTAGCTGTAACTTGTTTTACATTGCTTTCTTTAGTTCTAAGATATTTATTTACCTCATTTAAAATTTGAATTTTCTCATTAAGTGTTTTTTGCTCAATTGGATTAATATTTTCATAATACCTTTTGTTAGATTTTGGAATAGAACTATTATAAATACCATTAGCAGATTTTAACGTAGACTTTAAACTTTCTGAAGATTGTTTTAATGAATTTTTTGAAATTTCATTAGAGTGAGAGTAAGCAACTATTTCTCCAGAAATTGCTCTAAATCCATAACCTAAATCTGAATTGTAGCTTGAATTTTTTATTTTATTATCATCCAATATAATAGACTCTGACTTTGAGTTTTCTAAATATAACTCCCCATCGTCACACTTATTTAATGTATCTGAAATTATAGTTTCTGCTTCATTTCTTGATAAGTCAGATTTTTCGAAGAAATTTGTCATTATTACCAATACATAGTTTGTTTAAGATAATTTTCAACTGGAGTATTTTACGCATATACATATGAACTGTTAATAAGTAATTATTTACCAATTATGAAAGTTTATTTTAACAATTCATGTAAAATTTGTAAGGCTGAGATTGACCTATATAAAAAAGAAAACATTCAAGAGATTGATTGGGTCGATATTACAGATAATAATTTAGCTGAAAAAGAAACTTCTAAAAATGGTAAAGAGCTCTTAAGAAGACTTCATGTAAAAGATGGTGAAAGAGTTTTACAAGGAGCCGAGGCATTTCTTTTATTGTGGAAAAAAATACCTAAATTTAAGTTCTTATATAATTTTTTTAAACTGCCAATAATATTTAATCTCTTTTCTTTAGGATATGAAATAATTGCATTTTTCCTTTATCTTAAAAATAGAAAACAATTAAACTCAACTAAAGAAAAATAATAGAAATTGACTGAGCAAAGACATTGAGGCTATAAACATTATTAAAACTATTGAATACATAAGTAAAATTATCTTATTTTTTTTTCTTCTAAGCCTGACAAAATCTTTATCATCTAAATCAGATATATCTCTTTCACCTAATACAGGATAATCATAAGTAAATCTCCAGGTGCTATCTCCAAGTCTTGGATCAAGATTATTATAATAAGAAATCCAAGCAAGAATATATCGTAAAATTAAATATAAAATTGTAAGAAAAGTAGTGCCCAAAATCATTTCAAATAATACCTGATAAAAAATTGTTTTTTAATTAATATTTTTATCTCTTTTTCTTGCAATAAGTTGTGTCAAAGAGTCTACCATTGTATCTGAGGCTTTAAATATATCTACATTTTTGAATTCATGAGAAATATTTTTTTCTGGATTTGTTTTGTCCTCAATTACTATTCCTTCATCAGGTGAATTATTTTTAATATAAATAAGTAAAAGCCACTCTTCATCTTCAGACTCATCCCACTTGATAAATACTTCACCTGTTTCAAATCTTCTATCAATGCAACGGAAAATAGACATATTTCTGGTTATATGTCTTTTGTTTAGCTGAAATACTAAACTGCTCGCACTTCTATAAAAACTCTCTAAAGCAAATTCAACTTTTTGTCTTGCTAAAGTATACTCTTTCTCTTTAAACAATAATGTTTCTCTATCTTCATCACCTTGAAGTTTTACTCCAAGCGCTTCTACTCTTTCTTTAATTTTTTGATCTCTTATTATTCGATATTTTTCTTTAAGTTTATCAATTCTTTCTTGTAATCCACTATAATCCTCTCTTTTTTCTCTTAAAGAAATTTTCTCAAGTCTCTCTAATTCTTTTACTTCTCTAATTCTAAATTTTTCTATTTGCTTATCTAATTTTATTTGTTTTAAAAATTGTCTTTGTTTTTCAGCTTGTTCTATTCTTAAAAGAGCCTGTTCTTTTCTTAAAAATAATTTTATATCTTTTGTTCTTTGTTTTTCTAATCTCGCTTCTTCTTTTAATGCTTTTTCCTTTAATTTCACTTTTAATATTGCTTCTTCTTTTTTCTGTTTATCAATAGCTAATTTTAATTTTCTTTCATTTTCAATTTTTTCTAACTTCAGTCTTCTTCTTTCATCGAGCTTCAAAATTTTATAATTAGAGATTGTTTCAGAGATTTTATCAAAGAATCTTTGAATATATTTTTCTAAATTGAAATTTATTTTAAAATTAAATTCTGGCTTTAATGACATCTGCCATTTTACAATTTTTAAGGCTAAGCTATCTTTTTTAGCTTTTACTGTATTAAATTTTTTTTTAGCTTTTCTTATTTTTTTAAATTTACTTTTTTTTACATTTTTTTTAGTAATTCCTTTTTGTTTTTTTTTTACTTGTCTTTGATTTTTTACTTTTTTATTTATTGAAGATTTTTTTTAATTTTTTTCTTTTTTTTAAAAAATTTTTTTTTTTTTTTCATTATTGAGGAAACTGAATTCTATCAACAATTTATTGATAAATATAGTCCCTAGTCAACGGAGTTGAATTATAATTTTTTGTAAGTTGAAATTGATAGACAACTTGATCTCCCCACTTAAATGCCATTTCACAACCTGCAAGATAAAACTCCCACATTCTAAAAAATCTCTCATCAAACATTTTTACAATTTTGTCTCTATTTTTTATGCAATTTTCCTTCCAATGCCTTAATGTATGAGCGTAATGAAGCCTCAAAACTTCAATATCTGTAACGACTAAACCAGCCTCCTCTATCGGAGTTGTTACCTCACTAAGACTAGGCGTGTATCCACCAGGAAAAATATATTTTGTAATCCATGGATGTGGGTCTCTAGGGGGATTAACTGATCCAATAGTATGTATTAATGAAATACCGTCATTGTTTAATAAGTTTTCTACTTGATTAAAAAACTTTTTATAAAATTTTCGTCCAACATGCTCAAACATTCCAACACTAACTATTCTATCAAATTTTTCTTTTAACTCACGATAGTCCATTAATCTAAATTTTACTTGATTTTCTAGATTCATCTCTTGTGCTTTTTTAATACAATAATTAAATTGATTTTCTGAAAGAGTAATACCTGTTACTTCACAGCCTGCACTTTTTGCAATATCAATTGCTAATGAACCCCAGCCACATCCAATATCTAAAACTTTTTGATTAGGTTTAATATTCAATTTTTTTATAATGTGTTGAATCTTATTGTTTTGAGCGGTCTCAAGACTATCCTTTTCGTTTTTAAAATAAGCACATGAATATTGTCTTTTTGGGTCTAAAAATAAATCATATAAATCATCTTTAATATCATAATGATGAGATACATTCATTTTAGATTTTTTTATAAAATTAAAATTTGTTAGATATCTGTACGAGCCTCTTAATTTATTAATTAAAGAACTAAAAAAATTTAATTCACCCCTACCAATATTCATTAAAGCTAAATCTAAAAAATCTGTTAGAGAACCATTTTCAATTATTATTTCACCATCAGTGTAAGCTTCACCAAAATATAAATCAGGGTGAAATAATAATTTATAATGAAGATTCTTATTTAAAATTTTTAATTTCAAAGGATTATTAGCTGGCTCACCAATAATATATTCTTTTAAATTTGCATCGATTAAAATAAACCCGCCTTTTTTAAAAATTTTATTAAGAAATCTTGCAAGTTGCATATTAGGCGGCTAGTTCTGAATTTTCTTGAAAATTTAATTTTTGTAAATTCTTTATGAGATTATCTTCATTAGCAACGTCTAAAATATCTAAAGGTGGAAGAAGATTTTTATAAATTATATCTTCTTTTGATTTAAAAGTATGAAGAGCTGAAATTAAATTATATTTTTCGAATTCATTTCTTACATCTATTAGTTTTTGATTATATGTTTGATTTCTACCTGAAAGAAAATCATCATAAACCCTTCGAGCAAGTTGAGCCGTCACATTGCAAGTTGCTGTAATTATACCAGTACAACCAAGCTCTAAACTTTTTAACAGTTTTGACTCTGATCCAGGCATAATTGAAAAATTTTCCAATTCTAAATTCTCAAATAAATTATATGAACTATCTTTAACTCCTACTATTTGTTTTGGAAATCTTTTTACAAGTTCTTCTACACATTTAATGCTAAATTTATAGCCACATAATTTTTCAAAATTATAGAGAATAATTTTAGACTCTGGAACCGACTCAACGATTTTAGTATAAAATTTAATTACATCTTTATCTTCATATTTATAATAAGCTGGTGGCATGATTAAAAACTTTTTGAAATTTAAAGAAACTGCTATCTTAAGAAAATTAATTGTTTCATTTACTGAATTCAAACCAGTTCCAATTAAATGTTTATCCTTATATTTGCTATCTGAAAGATTGTTTAATAACTTTATTTTTTCGGAAATAGAAATTAATTGAGCTTGTCCAGTGCTCCCAAAAATAGCTGTTCCATGACAGCCTTGATCTATTAGTTTTTCAGCGTGATTGATCGTTTTTTCAATATTTAAGCTTAAATCAGAATTTATAACTGACATCGATGCTGCAAAAATTCCTCTTATTTTTGTCATAATAAAAATTTATATAAAAAATATACTCAGTAAAGTTTATAAATACCATATGAAAATATTAGCAATTCAAAATAGAATGGGTATTGGTGATACAGTAATTTTTTTGCCTTTTATAAAGGCTTTATATAAAAAATATAATTCACCTATAAGTTTACTTGTCAAAGAAAGTTCAAAAGCTGATCAATATTTATATCAAACAAATTATATTGATAAAATTCTTATCTTAGAAAGGGACGATAAAAATAAAAGTAGACATAGTGGATTTTTGGGAAGTATTAATTTAATAAAAGATTTAAAAAAATATAACTTTGACAAAATTTTTATTTTCAATTCATCTTTAAGATTTAATTTAATCGCTAGATTTTCAAAAATACCTAAAATTTATCAATATCCTCTATTTAGCAAAACAAAACAGCATATAACAAATGTTCCAAAAAAATTTATAAAAGATAGATTGGATTTAACTGTTGAAGAAGATCCAGATATACAAATTGATGATAAATTATTATCAAAATCAATTATTAAATTTCAAATTGATAAAAATAATTTAAATATTCTACTGGGTATTGGTGGCTCAGGACCTACAAAAAGAGTGCCTTCAAAAATATTTTTAGATGTAATTGATAAAATATCTAATATAAAAAAATGCAAATTTTTTCTTGCTACAGGAAAAAATTATGATGAACAAATTATTCTTAAAGAAATTCTGGACTCTAAATTTAAAGATCTTTGTGTTTCTTTAGATGATTTAACAATTAAAGAAACTTTACCAGTAATAAAAAATTGTAATTTATCCATTTGTAATGACTCTAGTTTTAGCCATCTATCTGCAGCATTAGGTATTAAAACAATTACTCTAATGGCTGATACTCCTTTAATTTATGGAAATTATAGTTCGAAAATGTATCCGATAATACCTGATGGTGAAACGGAAGTAAGTCATGGCACCTTAGGTAAAAATAAAATAAATCCAAAAAAGATTTTTGATAAAGTACTTGAAATTCTTAATTAAGAAATATCATTTAAAACTATATCTTTAGCTTCATTTACAATTGAAGATAATCGTGAAGTCTCAGGTGATACATCTGGATGAATTTTTTTTTGAATTTTAATATATGCTTTGTTTACTTCATCTTTTGTAATTTTTTTATTCATATCTAAATTCAAAATTTTATATGCTTCTGAAATTGATATTGAAGACGTGTTAGTAGAGTTTTTTTTATCAAATGAAAATCTTCCTGATCTCCTTAAAGTTTGTATAAGTCTAAAAAGTGATATTAATTGAAAAATTGATAAACCCTTTAATTTTAATAATGCTAAACTTGCTAAAGTAAGAGGTAATGTTAATAAAAATTTCCCACCCACAGCAAATAAAATTGCTAAAATTATTAATCCTAGAATTATTATAAATCTAAGACCTTTTGATATCTTTTTTGAAGAAATATTACTTATAAATTTCAATAGAAAGTAAAAAATAGTCAATATAACTACTGTATAAATTATTATATTCATATATTTCTTTTCTTTTATGAAAGTACCACAACTTAGAAAAAAACCAGAAATAAAATCTTGTCACAACATTACTTGGGAAGACAATTATAGCTGG
>QCHE01000011.1 GCA_003278065.1 Pelagibacteraceae bacterium AG-390-O04 | reverse complement strand
ATTTCATTACCTAAAATCAGCAAAAATAACCAAATGGATTTTTACGAATGGTCTTTTAATGATCCGATGTTAATAAATACTTTTGGCATTCCAGAGCCCAGCTCTTCAAAAAAAATTTATCCAGATATTTTATTGGTACCGCTAGTAGCATTTGATGAAAAATTGAATAGACTTGGATATGGAGGTGGTTATTATGATAGGTATATTGCAAGAGTTTTAAGATTTAAAAAGGTTATTACAATTGGTATGGCCTATTCGTTTCAAAAAATAAAAAAATTAAAAATTAACCGACATGATATTAGACTTGATCATGTGATTACAGAAAAAAACTTTTTTTAATGAGAATTTTGTTTTTAGGTGACATAGTTGGAATTTCGGGTTGTTCAAAAGTAATGAACAATCTTAAATCTGAAATAGAAAAAAAAAAAATAAATTTTGTTATAGTAAATGGAGAAAACTCAGCTGAACAAGGAGTTGGTTTAAAAAAAGAAATTTGTAATGATCTTTTCAATTGTGGCGTAAACGTTATCACATCTGGTAATCATGTTTGGGATCAAAAAGAAATAATGAGCTTTATAAATGAAGAAAATAGAATTTTAAGACCATATAATCTATTTGAACCATCACCAGGAAAAGGTTTTGAGATTTATGAAACTTCTGAAAATTTTAAAATTGGTGTTTTAAATTTAATGGGTAATGTATTTATGAAAAAATGTGAAGATGTCTTTGATATTTCTAAAAAATTTTTGAAAAATTATAAATTAAAAAAAGATTATGATTTCTTGATAGTGGATTTTCATGGAGAGATAACAAGTGAGAAGAATGCAATTGGACATTACTTTGATGGCAATGCAACTCTTGTAGTTGGAACACACACACACATTCCAACAAACGATGCACGTATTTTAAATAAAGGAACTGCATATCAAACAGATGCTGGGATGTGTGGAGATTACGACTCTGTAATTGGAATGAACAAAGAAAATTCTATTAATAGATTTTTAAAAGAAAATTCAATAAAACATTTTCCCGCAACAGGAGATGCTTCTTTGAGTGGAGTTATAGTAGATTGTAATAAGCAAAATGGTTTAGCCAATAATATTGAAAGTTATATTTTCGGCGGACAATTAAAAAATACATTATAGGTTATGGCGGGTCATTCACATTGGGCTGGTATTAAACATAAAAAAGGAAAAGCAGATAAACAAAGATCTAAAATTTTTTCTAAACTTTCAAAGGAAATTACAGTTGCAGCCAAACTTGGAGACAAAGACCCAGCTATGAACCCAAGACTAAGATCTGCAATTCAAGCTGCTCGATCTGCGAATATGCCAAAAAATAATATAGAAAGAGCTATTGATAAATCTTCATTAAATACAGAGTCTAATTTTGAAAATTTGAGATATGAAGGTTTCGGACCAGAAAAAGTTGCTGTCATAGTTGAGACTTTAACAGATAATAAAAATAGAACTGCTTCAAATATAAGAACTATCTTTCAAAAGGCAGGAGGAAGTTTAGGGACTCAAGGTTCGGCATCTCATAATTTTAATCAAATAGGGGTAATTAAAGTAGATAGTAATGAGATTTCCAATGAGGAAATTTTTGAATTGGCTATTGAGGCTGGTGCAGATGAATGTATATCAAATGATGAATTTCATGAGATACATTGTGGTATAAATGAAATTTATAATGTAAAAAAAAATTTAGAAAAAAAAATAAATAATTTTATTTCAACTGAAATTGAATGGATTCCATTGAATAGTGTAGAGGTTTTAAAAGAAAATAGAGAAGTTTTAATCAATTTTTTTGAAACTCTAGAGGAAAATGATGACGTACAAAATATTTTTTCAAATGCTAAAATGAGTCAAAATTAATGCTGATTATTGGAATAGACCCTGGCATATCTGGATCAATCAGTTTTTTTGATGATGGTAAAATATTAGATGTTGTAGAAATGCCAACTATGATTGAAGGTAAAAAAAATAAAAGACAAGTTAATGGCTCACAGATTTATAATGAAATATCAAAAAGAATTAGTAATTTAGACAAAAAAAATGTTCGGGTAATTATTGAACAAGTATCTGCAATGCCTGGCCAAGGGGTGACGAGCATGTTTAATTTTGGTCAATCTTACGGTATTTTGAAGGGAATTTGTTCAGCTATGCAATTACCAATGTATTTTGTGAGACCTGCTAAATGGAAAAAATATTTTAATTTAATAAATTCTGAAAAGGATGCTAGTAGAACCAAGGCTATTGAAATTTTTCCATATTTTTCATCAAATTTGTCAAAAAAAAAGGACTCAAATAAAGCTGATGCAATTTTAATTGCTAGCTATTATTATGAGACCTTTAGAGATAAAGAATAAGAGAGATTCAAGACAAATTGATGACACAATTGAGTGTGAAAAAGCTTTAATATGGAAGCAGATATTTCTTCGCAAGCAGTTGGTTTAGCCTCAAGTGCCGATTTTTCTATTATAAATTTATTTATTAGAGCCGATATAATTGTAAAGACAGTAATAATTTTACTTATAGCTTGCTCAATTTATTCATGGGCGGTTATTATTGAAAAGTATAGGTTGTTTAAAAAAATAAACTTATCCTCAGAGGAATTTGAAGAAAAATTTTGGCGATCAAGATCAGCTGAAACTTTTTATAATAGTTTACCAAGTAATATAGATGATCCAATGGCTTCTTTATTTAAGGAGTCTATGCAAGGTTTATTAAAATCAAAATCTAAAAGCAATTTAGTTGAAAGAATGAGTGGTATGTTGGAGACAGGCATTGAGAAACAAATATCAAAAATAGAAAAAGGTTTTGATTTTTTGGCAACGGTCGGTTCAACTGCTCCATTTATCGGATTATTTGGAACTGTTTGGGGAATAATGAATTCATTCCAATCAATTGCTATTTCAAGAAATACAAGTTTAGCTATTGTGGCACCAGGTATTGCTGAAGCACTCTTTGCAACAGCCCTAGGACTCTTAGCTGCTATCCCAGCCGTAGTTGCATATAATAAATTCAATAATGACTCAAAAAAGTACTCACAAAAACTTGAGAGTTTTTCAAAAAGATTTTTATCAATTATTTAATTAGATAATGGCTTTTAAATTAAATCGTTCAAGAAAAGAACCAATGAGTGAAATTAACGTTACGCCTTTTGTAGACGTGATGTTAGTTTTATTAATTGTATTTATGGTGACAGCACCTTTGCTTACAGTTGGTGTTCAAGTAGATCTACCAGAAAGTTCAGCAGACTCTTTACCCGAGGAACAAGAGCCATTAACTTTGTCTATCAATTCAAAAGGGGAAATTTTTATTCAAGAGTCCAAAGTAGAATATGATAAAATAATTGCCAAAGTGCTCGCAGTCTCAAAAAATAGAACAGATACTCGAATTTATGTTAGAGGAGATAAAACAATCAACTATGGAAGAGTGCTTGAAATTATGGGACTACTTTCAGGATCTGGTTTTACAAAAGTTGCCTTAATATCGGAACCATACAAGGAAAGGTAATTTTAAAGTGAATAGAAGTTTAATAGCGTCTTCTGTTTTACATATTATTGTAATTTCAATTACTGCTTTAAGCCTACCTTTTTTATCAAAGAAACCTATAGATCTTCCTCCAATAGTCTCAATTGAATTAATTCAAATTACTGAAAAAACCAATATACCTTTTGCCCCTAAAGCAAAAAAAATTATTGAAAAAGTTAAAGAAAAAGAAAAAAAATTAGTTTCTGAGCAAGCTCCTCCAAAGAAAGTAAAAAAAATAAAGCCAGACGCAGTACCAATGCCTAAAAATGAAATTGAAAAAGTTAAAAAAATCAAAGATGATAAGCAAAACCCTGAAAAAATTGATAATGAGGTAAAACAAGTTTCCGAATTTGAAAAAAAAGAATTATTTAATCCGGATAATATAGCTGCATTAATAGATAAATCTAAAGAAGAAAGTGCAGAATTTATTAAAAAAAATGAGAAAGTATCACAAGATCAAGAAAAAAATTTTGAAAACACAGGTTTAACTTTAAGTGAGGAGGATGCTTTGAAAGCACAAATATTTGGATGTTGGAGCATTCCTTTAGGTTTACCTTATAATGAAAACTTACTCGTGAGAATTAAACTTCAATTAAAACCAGATGGATCTGTTATTAGATCTGAGATCTTAGATCACGCTAGAATGAATAAGCCTGGTCAAGGATTTTATAAAGTTTTAGCAGAAAGTGCCTTAAGAGCTGTGAAACTATGCCAACCTCTAAGAGTACCTAGTACTGGATATGAGAGGTGGAAAGAGTTACAATTAAATTTTGATGCTAGAGAAATGTTAGAAGGTTAAATAATGAAAAAATTTTTTATATCGATATTAGTAATATTTTTATTACCTACAAAATCATTTGGCTTAATTGAAGTCGATATTACAAGAGGTAATTTGAATCCATTACCTGTAGCTGTTTCACCTTTATCAATTGATGAAAACTCAAGAAAAAGTTTCGAAAAAATATTAAAGAAAAAAAATATTGAGATCGAAATTTCTACAATAGTTGAGAATAATTTAAGAACTTCAGGATTATTTAATCCTTTGGATAAAGACGCTTTTCTTCAAGCTCCAGATATTGCAAACTTAAAACCAAGATTTGAAGACTGGAATTTAATTAAAGCTCAAGCTTTAATTACTGGAAAGGTAAATTATTTTGATGATAAGCTGAGAGTTGAATTTAGGTTATGGGATGTTTTGGCAGGTAAAGAAATGATGGCTCTTGCATTTACAACAGTACCTAATAATTGGAGAAGAGTTGGTCATATAATTTCAGATAAAGTTTATGAAAGATTAACTGGTGAAAAGGGTTATTTTGATACAAGAATAATTTATGTTTCTGAAGAAGGCCCAAAAACAAAAAGAATAAAAAAATTAGCTATAATGGATCAAGATGGCGCAAATAATAAATTTTTAACTTTAGGGAATGAATTAGTTTTAACTCCTAGATTTAACCCTACTAGTCAGATGGTTACTTATCTTTCCTATTTTAGAAATTTACCAAGAGTGTATTTACTTGATATCGAAACAGGTATGCAAGAAGTAGTTGGAGATTTTCCAGGCATGACTTTTGCACCAAGATTTTCTCCAGACGGAAAAAAAATTATTATGAGTTTTGCCAAAGATGGAAACTCAGATATCTATACAATGGATTTAGAAAATAGAATTGTTGAAAAAATTACTGATCATCCATCTATAGATACTTCGCCATCATATTCACCAAATGGTAAATTAATAAGTTTTAATTCCGATAGAAGTGGGTACCAACAAATATACGTAATGAAAAATGATGGAACAAATGTAAAAAGAATTTCATTTGGCAAAGGAATTTATGGCACACCAGTTTGGTCTCCAAGAGGTGATTTAATTGCTTTTACAAAATTACATAAAGGAAAATTTTATATTGGTGTTATGAGGACTGATGGAACTGGAGAAAGACTTTTAACAGAAAATTTTTACCAAGAGGCACCTTCATGGTCTCCAAATGGTAGAGTTTTGATTTTTTACAGAGAGACAAAAACAGATGAAAAGGGAGAAGGTTTTTCAGCTAAATTATGGTCAATTGACCTTACAGGTTACAATGAACGTATGGTAAAGACGCCAACAGATGGGTCTGACCCATCATGGTCATCTTTATTAAGCGATTAAAGCTAAATTACTTGATTTTTTAACTTGAAACCTCTAATTAGGTGTGAATAAATAACGTTTTGAAATATTGATCAAGGAGCAAAAATGAAATTAAACAAAATTTTAAAGAATGCATTTTTAGTTGTTTTAGCTTGTTTTGTATTAAGTGCTTGTGCAACAAAAAAAGTTTCAACTGGACAAATGCAAGGCGATGTTTACACGGGTACAGATACTGTAGAATATTTAGCTTCAGGAGTGCCTGACAGAGTATTCTTTGCGACAAATGAGTCAGTTTTAACGACAGCTTCAAGAGAAACTTTAAGAAAACAAGCTGCTTGGTTAAGAAAAAATTCAGACATTACAGTTGTGCTTGAAGGTCATGCTGACGAGAGAGGTACAAGAGAATATAACTTAGCTTTAGGTGAAAGAAGAGCTAATGCTGCAAAAGATTATTTAATGACTTACGGAATATCTTCTGACAGAATCTCAGTTCTTTCTTATGGTAAAGAGCGTCCAGTAGATTCAGGGTCAAACCCTCTAGCCTGGTCAAAAAATAGAAGATCAGTTACTGTAAAAGCTAACTAAATAAAATTCTAAAATTAAAAAGACCCTTTAATTACGTTTTTTAAGGGGTCTTTTTTTTGCCATTATTTTAAACATAAATCAATTCATGAAGTTTCTAAAAAGTTTTGTATTAGTTAAATATTTTTTTTTAGTTTATTTTGTTTTAGTGAATTACTCATTTGCTGACAATCATAATATTTATGAAACATTAGAATTAATAAAAAAAGATATTAAAACTTTAGAAAAAGCTGTTTATTCAAGAACATCTGAACTTGATAACAGTAACTTAAATACATCCAGTTTTGATGGCAATACAGAAGATGTCCTAACAAGGCATTTACTGAAGCTATCAGAAATTGAAAATCAGTTTCAACAACTTACAAATCGTTTTGAAGAAATAAATTTTAAACTCGATAAATTATCTAATAGACTATCTAAAATACAAGCTGATAATCAAATTAGATTTCAAGATATAGAAAATGGACTAATCTCAGATGAAGGTATTAAGAAGATATCTAAAAATCAAAATGAAAAAACAAATGAGGTTTTGCCAGGTTCATCTGAGCCTCAAGATTTAGGCTCTATTTCATACAAAGATAATGAAACAAACGAATCTACTCAACAAACAAAATCAGTAGAGACAACTGCTACAATCGTAACAGAAACATTTCAATCAGAGGAAAAAATTTTACCAGATGAGGAGCCTAATAAACAATATGAATTTGCAACAAGCTTTTTAAAAGTTGGAGATTATCCTACAGCCGAAAGAGCTTTTAGAGAATTTGTTTTAACAAATCCAGATCATAAACTAGCGGGAAATGCACAATATTGGTATGCAGAAACTTTTAGAATAAGACAGCTTTTCACTGATGCTGCTTCTGCTTACTTAGAAGGGTATCAAAAGTATCCAAAAGGAGAAAAGGCCCCAATAAATTTATTGAAATTAGGAGTTTCAATGGTTCAGATTGGAGAAAAAGATCAAGGATGTAAAATGATTAATGGTGTAGAAAAACAATATCCTAAAGCTAATCAATCTGTTATCCAAAAAGCTAAATATGAGTCTCAAAAATTTGAATGCAATCAAAATTCCTAAACTTTTAAAAAAAAAATTATCAAATAATAGAATTAGCCAATTATATAATTTTTTTGAAAAAGCGTTTGATTTAGAAGATAAATTTATTGTTGCGGTATCAGGTGGTCCAGATAGCTTAGCGTTAGCATTTTTAACAAAGGTTTACTCATTAAAAAAAAAAATTAATTGTAAATTTTATATTGTTGATCATAAGCTTAGAGAAGAATCAACTAAAGAGGCTTTATTAGTAAAAAAAAATCTTAATTATTTAAGTATAAAATCTGAAATTTTGACATGGTATGGCAAAAAACCTACCAATAACATTCAATCATTAGCACGAAAAAAGAGATACCATTTATTATTTTCAAAATGTAATAAATTAAAAATTAAAAATCTTGTAGTTGGACATCACATAGATGATATGTATGAAAATTTTTTTATACGTATGCTAAGAGGAAGTGGATTGAAAGGACTAGTGTCTTTGGAAAAAAAAACAACTGTAAAAAAAATAAACATAGTTCGCCCATTACTAGAATTTGAAAAGAAAGATCTAATATTTATTTCGAAACACGTTTTTGATTTTTATGTAAAAGACCCTTCAAATGATGATACTAAATATTTAAGAATTAAAATTCGTAAATTAATTAGTGAATTTCAGCAAAATGGATTTGATAAAAAAAAATTTTTTTTAACTTTGGGAAATCTTAAAAAGTCAAATCATGCATTATCTTTTTATGTTCAAGAAAATAAAAGATTAAATTTATTTTATAATAAAGAAAATAAAGAATTAATCTTAAATCAAAATTTTTTTAATCATCCATATGAGGTGATTTTTAGATCTTTTTCAGATTCAATTAAATTAATTGGAGGAAAAAGTAATATGGTCAGGGGAAAAAAAATTGACTATATTTTATTAAAAATTAGAAATAATTCTTTTAAACAAGCAACTTTAGGAGGATGTATCATAAAAAAACTGAATCAAACGGTAATTATTTCAAAAGAAAGCTAATTTTCACACTTGTTTAATTTATAATAATTCTTATCTTATTGGGATGAATCTAAAAAATTTGGCAATGTGGGCTATCATAGTTTTTTTAACTATTGGTCTTTATAATATGTTTAAGGGCCCACAATCTAATATTAATGGAAATAATAAAATTATATTTTCTGATTTTTTAACTTCTGTTGAGAATGGTGAAGTTTTAAAAGTTGAAATTCAAGGTAACAATATAAAAGGGGTATATTCAAATGGAAAAAGCTTTTCTACGTTTTCACCAAATGATCCAAACTTGATTGAAAAACTTTCTGACAAAGGTGTAAGTATATCTGCAGCACCAATTGATGAAAAGATGCCTTCGTTATTCGGGGTTTTGCTTTCATGGTTCCCGATGCTTTTATTAATCGCAGTATGGATTTTTTTCATGCGACAAATGCAAGGGGGCAAAGGTGGTGCCATGGGCTTTGGAAGATCTAAAGCTAAAATGATGAATGAGCTTAAAGGAAAAGTAACTTTTAACGATGTTGCTGGAGTTGAAGAAGCAAAAGAAGAAGTAGAGGAAATTGTAGAATTTTTAAAAGATCCAAAAAAATTTAGTAGATTAGGTGGTAAAATTCCAAGAGGTGCCTTGTTAGTTGGACCTCCTGGAACGGGTAAAACTTTATTAGCAAGAGCAATCGCTGGCGAGGCCGCAGTCCCATTTTTTACAATATCAGGATCTGATTTTGTTGAAATGTTTGTTGGCGTTGGAGCTTCTAGAGTGAGAGATATGTTTGAGCAAGGTAAAAAGAATGCCCCATGTATTATATTCATAGATGAAATAGATGCCGTTGGTAGAAGTCGTGGAGCCGGTTTAGGTGGCGGTAATGATGAAAGAGAGCAAACTTTAAATCAATTACTTGTTGAGATGGATGGATTTGATACCAATGAAGGTGTAATTATTATTGCTGCAACAAATAGACCTGATGTTTTAGATCCTGCTTTATTAAGACCTGGTAGATTTGATAGACAAGTAGTTGTTTCAAATCCAGATATTATTGGGAGAGAAAAAATTTTAAAAGTTCATGTTAAGAAAATAAAAATAGCTCCAGATGTTAATTTAAGAACTGTAGCAAGAGGTACACCTGGATTCTCAGGAGCTGATTTGGCAAATTTAGTTAATGAATCAGCTTTATTAGCTGCTAGAAAAAATAAAAGAATAGTTACTCTTGCTGAGTTTGAAGAAGCTAAAGATAAAGTAATGATGGGTGCTGAAAGAAGATCAATGGTTATGACTGAGGAAGAAAAAACTTTGACTGCTTATCATGAGGCTGGACATGCAATATGTACACTAAATGAAAGTGCTGCATATCCTATCCATAAGGCAACTATTGTTCCAAGAGGAAGAGCCCTTGGTATGGTAATGCAATTACCAGAGAGAGATGAGTTATCACAAACTCGAGAACAATTGCATGCTCAAATAGCTATAGCAATGGGTGGAAGAGTTGCCGAGGAAATAATTTTTGGTCATGATAAAGTAACAACTGGTGCTGCAAGTGATATTGAGCAGGTTACAAAAAGAGCGAGAGCTATGGTAATGAAAGCTGGCTTAAGTAAAGAGCTAGGACCAGTTGCTTATGGAGAAAACGAAGAGGAAGTTTTTCTTGGTAGATCTGTTGCAAAACAACAAAATATGTCAGAAGAAACTGCAAGAAAAGTTGATTCAGAGATAAGAAAAATCATAGATAAAGGTTATGATAGAGCAAGAGAGGTATTAACTGAAAAAATTGATGACCTTCATAAACTAGCTAAAGCTCTATTAACATATGAAACTTTATCAGGTGAAGAAATAGAAAATTTAATCAATAAAAACATATATCCAGCTGATAAACAGGACCTTAAACTTGATGATGATAAAGGTTCAGCTTTAAGCTCAATGGGACTTAAACCAAAGATAGTTCATTAAAAAAAATATGAAAAGATATTACACTCGTGCGTGTAATTTCTATTATGGTAACAGGTCAAAAGAATTAGTAGGTAAAAAAAAAACTTTACCTTTAAATGGCTTAAATGAAATATCTTTTGACGAAATAGAAATAATATCAAGAAAGTCATCAAGAAGACTTTTCATAAACAATTTAAGCAATCTACCAAAAAATCAAAAAAAACAAATTTTATTGGATTTAAAAAAAATAACTTCGAAAAAAAAAAATTTCGCTTCGTTAAATTTTAAAAAAATTCCAAATATTATGGGTATTTTGAACCTTACACCTGATAGCTTTTCCGATGGTGGTAAATTTAATTCTAGAAAAAAGGGTGCAAATCATGCAATTCAAATGTTTAAGTCAGGAGCAAACATTATTGATGTTGGAGGAGAGTCTACAAGACCTGGATCTATTGATGTTAATGAAAATATTGAATGGAAAAGAATAGGCAGTGTAATAAAATCAATCAGTAAAAAAATTCCAATTTCTTTAGATACTAGAAAATCTAAAATTATGAAAAAGGGAATTGAATGTGGTGTTAAAATAATAAATGATGTATCAGGATTAAGATATGATATTGAAACATTAGATATATTAAAGAAATATAAAATCCCTTTTGTAATTCACCACTCACAGGGGTCTCCTAAAAATATGCAAGATCGTCCAAGATACAAAAATGAAGTACTAGATATCTATGATTTCTTCGAAAATAGTATTAAATTTTTGAGATCCATTGGCGTTAAACATAAAAATATAATTATTGATCCTGGCATAGGCTTTGGAAAAAATTTGAAACATAATATGAATTTAATTAATAAAGTTTCTATTTTCCACTCCCTCGGTTTTCCTATACTTGTAGGAAATTCTAGAAAAAGATTTATTAAGGAGTTATCTGGAAAAAATGATACTAAGAATAGAATTGGAGGTACGATATCTTCATCAATCTATTTGATGATGCAAGGTGTACAAATATTAAGGATTCATGATGTAAACGAATTAATACAGGCAGTTAAGGTTTTTAGAAATTTGATAAAAAATTAATGGCAAAAAAATATTTTGGAACAGACGGCATAAGAGGAGCAATTAATAGTAAAAATATTAATGGTGACATGTTTTTTAAATTTGGTTTAGCATCTGGTACATATTTTAAATCTCAGAAAAAAAAGAAACAAATAGCAATAATTGCAAAAGATACCAGATTGTCAGGATATTCTTTGGAGCCCGCATTGGTTTCAGGATTAGCATCTGCAGGCATGAATGTATATACATTAGGGCCTTTACCAACTAATGGTTTGGCTATGTTAACTAAATCTATGAAAGCCAATATGGGTATTATGATTACAGCATCTCATAATCCACATTATGATAATGGATTAAAACTATTTGGTCCTGATGGAATGAAATTATCAGATAAAATTGAAAAAAAAATTGAGAATTTAATTGATAAAAAAATTATAAAAAACCTTTCAAGTCCAGAAAAATTAGGGAGAGTAAAAAGGTTAGAAAGTGGTACAAAAAATTATATAAAAATTTTAAAAAAAAATTTTTCAAAAGAATTTAATTTAAGAGGATTGAGAATAGTAATCGATTGCGCGAATGGAGCAGGTTACAAAGCAGGTCCAGAATTATTAAAATCTTTAGGAGCCAAAGTAATTTCTATAGGTATAAAACCCAATGGTTTAAATATTAATAAAAACTGTGGTTCTACATTCCCAAACAATATTAAGAATGCAGTGAGAAAATATAAGGCTCATTTAGGAATTTCTTTAGATGGTGATGCTGATCGAATTATTTTGTGCGATGAACTAAGTAACATAATTGATGGTGACCAAATTATTGCTGCATTGGCCTCAAGGTGGAAGAAAAAAAAGATGCTTAGAGGCGGTGTTGTAGGAACATTAATGTCCAATTATGGTCTTGAAAATTTCTTTAAAACTGAAAAGATTAAATTTATCAGAGCAAATGTGGGTGATAGATATGTTAAAGAAAAAATGCAAAAAAAGAATTTTAATTTGGGTGGAGAACAATCGGGGCATATAATTTTGGGAAAATTTGCAACAACAGGAGATGGTTTACTTGTTGCTTTAGAAGTTTTATTTGCTTTACGAAAAGGAAGGAAAGCAAGTGATTTTTTCAATAAATTTAAAAAAACACCTCAAGTTTTAAAAAATATTGAAGTAAAAGATAAATCTATAATTAACAACCCTGAGGTAAAAAAATCTATTAAAATTTCTGAAAGATTAATGAGAAATCAAGGTCGAGTTTTGGTAAGAAAGTCTGGGACAGAGTCAAAAATTAGAGTGATGTGTGAAAGTGAAAATAAAAAACTTATTGATAAGTGCATAAAGATTATAACAAAAAATATTAAATAGTTTGAAACCAAATTCTAAAATATTGATAATAGCTGGTTCTGACTCATCAGGTGGAGCTGGAATACAGGCTGACATTAAAACAGTCACAACATTAGGATCTTATGCAATGACTTCAATCACTGCTTTAACTTCTCAAAATACGACTGGTGTAAAATCTATACTACCAATAAATCCTAAAGAAATTTTTACTCAAATTATATTTACATCTAAAGATATTAAACCTGATGCTATTAAAATTGGAATGCTTCACTCATCAGGAGTTATCAAATCAGTAATAAAAGCTTTAGATAAAACCAAAGTAAAAAAGATAGTGCTCGACCCTGTAATGGTTGCCAAAGGTGGAGCTAAGTTATTAGATGATAAAGCAATTAAATTGCTTAAAACAAAACTAATAAAAAAAGTTTCATTAATAACTCCCAATATACCTGAGGCTGAAATACTAACAAATACAAAAATTAAGAATGAAAAAGATATGATTTTTGCAGCAAATAAACTGATAGTACTTGGAGCAAAAAATGTTCTTATTAAAGGAGGTCATTTAAGATCTAAAATTGTTAATGATATTTTTTTAAATAAACTTAATATTAAAATTTTTAGCAGCAAAAGAGTAAGTACAAAAAATACCCATGGAACTGGATGCACTTTATCTAGTGCAATAACTACTTTTTTTTCATGTGGAAAACCTTTAAAGAAATCTTGTGAGCTTGGAATTAAATATGTAAATTCAGCAATTAAATCAAATCCAAATTATGGAAAAGGGCATGGTCCAATAAATCATCTAGACGTGATTAATATAAAAAAAAATTTTAAATAATGAGAAATATTGTTGTAGTAGGGTCTCAATGGGGAGATGAGGGTAAAGGAAAGATTGTTGATTGGCTTTCAGAGCAAGCAGATGTTGTTATAAGATTTCAGGGTGGACACAATGCTGGCCACACACTAGTAATTGATGGAGTAACATATAAATTAAGATTACTTCCTTCAGGAATTGTTAGAAAAAATAAAATTTCAATTATTGGAAATGGTGTAGTTGTAGATCCTTGGGCTTTAATAGACGAAATTAATGAAATTAAATTAAAGGGTGTAGAGGTAAATGTAAATAATTTTATGATTTCTGAGGCGGCTAATCTGATTCTTCCATTTCATCGAGAAATGGATGAAATCCGGGAGGATGCTGCTGGAAAGGGTAAAATTGGAACTACTAGAAGAGGTATTGGCCCAGCTTATGAAGATAAGGTGGGAAGAAGATCAATAAGAGTAATGGATCTAAGGTCAGAAAAAAATTTAGACAAAAGATTAGAATTAGTTTTAGCACATCATAATGCAGTAAGAAAAGGTCTAGGAAAAGATATTTTTGAAAAAGATAAATTGAAATCAGATTTATTAAAAATAGCACCACAAATATTGCAGTTTTCACAGCCTGTATGGTTAAAAATTGATGAATTTAAAAAACAGAAAAAAAAAATATTATTTGAAGGTGCTCAAGGAATTTTACTGGATGTAGATCATGGCACATATCCTTACGTGACATCATCTAATACTGTTGCCTCAAGTGCTGCTACCGGTTCAGGATGTGGAGTAAATTCAATAAACTATGTCCTTGGAATTACCAAAGCATATACTACTCGTGTTGGAGAAGGTCCATTTCCAACTGAATTAAAAAATGAAATAGGAGAAATTCTTGGTACACGTGGAAAAGAATTTGGGACTGTAACAAGTAGAAAAAGAAGGTGTGGTTGGTTTGATGGAGTTTTAGTAAGACAAACAATAAAGATTTCAGGTATCGATGGTATTGCACTTACTAAATTAGATGTTCTTGATGAATTAGATGAAATAAAAATGTGTGTTAAATATGAGCTTAATGGAAAAAATATTGATTATTTGCCAGCTGCAGCTGAAGATCAATTAAAAATTAAACCTATTTATAAAACCTTTCCAGGTTGGAAAATATCTACTAATGGAATCAAAGATAAAAATAAATTACCTGAAAATGCAAAAAAATATATTAATGCAGTAGAAGATTTTATTGGAGCAAAAATATCAAGTATATCAACAAGTCCGGAAAGGGACGATACAATATTAGTTGAGAATCCTTTTAAAATTTAATTAACAGGCAGTAGATTTTTTGATTTTGCTAAAAGCAACATATGTTTCTGAAGCTTTTCAAATGCTTTATTTTCTATTTGTCTAACTCTTTCTCTACTGATTTTATATTTTTTACTTAAGTCTTCAAGGGTAGTAGGATTATCGTTCAACCTTCTAGAATATAAAATTTCCTTTTCTCTTTGATTTAAAACCTTAATTGAATTCTTTAATAAATCTTTCCTTTGTTCCATTTCTTCTTGATGAGCAAATTTAAGGTCATGGTCTAGTTCTTTATCAACCAACCAGTCTTGCCATTCATCACCATCTTCTCCAACTTGTGCATTAAGAGAAAATTCTTTACCAGACAATCTTCTATTCATTGAAACAACTTCATCTTTACTGACATCAAGTTTATTAGCTATTTCATTAACATGCTCATCTCTAAGGTCACCTTCAGCTTGAGGAGCAATTTGATTTTTAAGTTTTTTTAAATTGAAAAATAACTTTTTTTGAGCACTAGTAGTTCCAATTTTGACTAAACTCCATGATTTTAATATATACTCCTGTATTGAAGCTTTAATCCACCACATTGCATAAGTTGCAAGTCTAAATCCTTTTTCAGGTTCAAATTTTTTTACAGCCTGCATCAAACCTATGTTACCCTCAGATATCATTTCATTAACAGGTAAACCATAACCTTTATAGCCCATAGCTATTTTTGCAACTAATCGAAGGTGACTGGTTACAAGTTTTTCAGCAGATTTAATGTTTCCAGTCGTCTTCCAATTTTTTGCAAGCATATATTCTTCCTCTGCATCTAACATTGGAAATTTTTTTATTTGTTCCAAATAGGCTGATAGACCACCTTCGTTACTTAGAACAGGAAGATTATTATTTATTGCAATACCCATAAGTGGTTTATCTAATTAATATTTAATATTTTTCAATATTTTATTTTCTTGTATTTCTTAGTAATTTTAAAATAATTTCAAGGTCTTTTGGCAAAATTGAGTTAAAAATCATCTCTTTATTCTTTTTAGGATGAATAAATCCTATAGTTTTTGCATGAAGAAATTGTCTATTAAGTTTAATTAGCTTTTTTTCTAATAACGGATCAATATTTTTGATTTTTTTAAATTTTTTTTTATATTTGTCATCTCCAACTATGCTATTTCCTAAGTAGTTCATATGAACTCTTATTTGATGTGTTCTTCCAGTTTCTAACTTACATTCCAATAAACTTAATGTTGGGGTATTTTCATTTTCAAAAATTTCTATTGTTTTATATTTTGTAATCGCCAATTTTCCTTTTGATTTACTTACTTCCATCATTTGTCTATTCTTAGAACTTCGAGTTATCAGAGTTTTAATTTTTCCAGAGGAGGGTCTTATTTTTCCCCAAATTAATAATTGATAAACTCTTTTAATAGTATGTTTACTGAATTGAATTGACAGATTTTCATGTGTAATGTTATTTTTTGCGATAACAACTAAACCAGATGTATTTTTGTCAATCCTGTGAACAATACCAGGTCTTAATTCATCTCCAATGTTAGAAAGAGAATCTTTATCATAATTCATTAAAGCATTAACAATTGTGTTGTCAAAATTTCCTGCTCCTGGATGCATTACAATTCCTGCAGGTTTATTTAAAACAATTATATCCTCATCTTCATAGATGATATCAAGTTTATATTTAAATGGTTTTAAAGAAGCTTTTTTTGGTTCTGGTATTATAAAGTTAATTATATCCCCTTTTAAAACTTTTTTAGCAGGATCAGTTATAATCTTGTTATTTATCTTAAGTCTTTTATCTAAGATTAAATTTTTTATTCTAGTTCTGCTAAGACTATTTTCTTCTTTATTAATAAAAACATCTATGCGGAGGTTTTTATCATCTATTTTAGCAATCAAATTTATTTTTTTTTCCATAAAATGTTATATTAATATTATATGCGCTTGTAGCTCAACTGGATAGAGCGCCTGACTTCGGATCAGGAGGTTCTGGGTTCGACTCCTAGCAGGCGCACCAATTTGATGAATACTCATTTAAATTTTGAAGCTCTTATTAATCTATCATTTATTACAGCACCCATTCCTTTATTAGGAATTTTTTTTACAGCTATTGATCTATACTTATTTTTTTTTATCATTCTCAGCATACTATATAAATTTTTAGCTGCTTCTTTTAAATCACCATTTTTTGAGAGAAAAAAATAATTTTTTTTTACTTTTTTATTTTTTTTGATTAGAAGATATGCCTCATTATCTTTAACTTTTTTTACATTCAATCGAATTGGAATTCCAGGTGAATAATGTAATTTAAGCTGTCCAGGAGCAGAAATTTTTGAAGGATAATTTTTAAGATAAATTTTTTTATTTAATATCTTTTTAATATTAGAAATTTGTAAACCTCCTAACCTTAAAATCTTTGGTTTATTTCTTAAATCAATTATTGTGGACTCTACTCCTATTGAAGATTTTCCACCCTCAAGTATATATTTGATCTTATTTCCAAAATCCTCTAGAACATCTTTTGAGCTTACAGCACTTAATTTTGATGACAAATTTGCACTAGGTGCTGCTAGAGGATATTTTAGTCTTTTTAATAAATTTCTAGCTACAGCATGTTTAGGAAACCTTACAGCTACACTATTTTTTTTATTTGTAACAATTTTTGAAATTTTTGATTCTTTTTTCAAATCCAATATAAATGTAATTGGTCCAGGGCAAAATTTTTTATAAATTTTTTGGAAATTTTTGTTAAAGTTACAATCTTTCTTTAATTTTTTAATATTTTCATAGTGGACAATTAAAGGATTATTTTTTGGCCTTTTTTTTAATTTATATATTTTTTTACATGCTTGATCAGAGTAGGCATTTCCCGCTAATCCATAAACAGTTTCAGTAGGTATTGCTACACATTCACTCTTATCAAGTAGTTTTTTTGCTTTTTTAATATTTGAAAGATTAATTTTCATGTATTATCTGAAAGTATTATATGAAAGATAAAAATTTACCAAATGATTATAATTCTCATTCGATTGAGGAATTAACTAAGGAAGCAAATAAGATGATTGTAGAATTAGAAAATCAAAAAAATTTAGAAAATTCTATGGAAAAATATCAGAAATTATTGAGACTAAACAATATTATTGAGAAAAAATTCCATAAAGATATCAGAAATATAAATGAAAAAACTAAAGAAAAAATTATAAAAATTATTTCAAGAAAAAATGCAAAATAAATTAAATAAAATTGCAAATGATACAAACTCATTTTTAAAACAATTTATAAAAAAACAAAAAAAATCACCATTAATCATTCCCATGAAATATGGTTTATTCTCAGGAGGTAAAAAAATAAGATCTAAAATTTTAATTGATATTGGATCACTTTTTAATTTGGATTATAAATCGTTAATTATCATTGGCTCTGCAATTGAATGTATACATGCGTATTCTTTAATTCATGATGATCTTCCTTGCATGGATAATGATACAATTAGAAGAGGAAAACCATCAACACACATTGAGTTTGGTGAGTCGACAGCTGTGTTAGCAGGCAATTCTCTTTTGACGATGGCTTTTGAGATTTTAAGTCATAAAGGATTAAATATATCTGAAAAAATTAAAATAAATTTGATTAATAAAATTTCAGAAAGTTCTGGTCATTTAGGGATTGCTGGTGGACAATATCTAGATTTAGACTTTGAGCACAAAAAAGTTTCTAAAAAAAAAATTGTTGAAATGGAAATTAAAAAAACAGGAAAACTTTTTAGTTTTTGCTGCGTTGCTCCTTTGATTGTTAAAAGGAAAAGTAAAAAAGAGATCAAAAAATTTGAAAATATTGGTGCTGATATTGGTTTATTGTTCCAAGTTGCAGATGATTTAATTGATCATAAAGGAAATTTAACAGATGCGGGAAAAAAAACTGGAAAAGATAAAAAAAAGGGTAAAGCCACTCTAATTAGTTTACTAGGTCACAAAAATACTATTAAATACGCAAATAAATTAATTTTTAAAATTAATAACAAATTAAAAAAATACGGTTTTAAAACAAAAAACTTAAATGAAACTCTAAATTATATTTTGCATAGGAATAAATGAAAAAAAAATACGAATTTTTAGATAAAATAAATTTTCCATCTGATTTAAAAAAAATACCAGAGACCAAATTGCAAAAAGTGGCAGATGAACTAAGAGAAGAATTGATTGAAGCTGTTTCTGTTACCGGTGGTCATTTGGGAGCTAGTCTCGGTGTTGTTGAATTAAGTGTTGCTCTTCATTATATTTTTAATACACCTAACGATAAATTGATTTGGGATGTTGGTCATCAAAGTTATCCTCATAAAATTTTGACAGGAAGAAAAGATAAAATTAGAACATTAAGGCAAGGTGGTGGTTTATCAGGATTTACAAAAAGATCAGAAAGTGAATATGATACATTTGGAGCAGCGCATAGTTCAACTTCTATATCATCTGCTTTAGGTATAGCTGAAGCTAATAAACTTTCTAATAAATCTGATAATGTAATAGCTGTGATTGGTGATGGTGCAATTAGTGCAGGGATGTCCTATGAAGCAATGAATAATGCTGGGGCATCTAAAACTAAGATGATTGTTATATTAAATGATAATGATATGTCGATTGCAAGACCTGTTGGAGCTATGAGTACTTACCTTGCAAAAATTTTTTCAGGAAAAATTTATTTTAGTTTGCGAGAGACAATTAAATTAATTGCATCTGCTTTTTCTAAAAGATTTAGTGCAAAAGCAGGTAAGGCTGAGGATTTACTAAGATCAGCAGTAACTGGAGGAACATTATTTAGTTCTCTCGGATTTTATTATATTGGTCCAATAGATGGACACGATTTGAGTTCATTAATTCCAATATTAAAAAATGCAAGAGACTCTAAACATGAAGGACCAATTTTAATTCATATCAAAACCAAAAAGGGCAAAGGGTACTTATTCGCTGAAGAAGCAGAAGATCACTATCACGGCGTATCGAAATTTAATGTTAAGACCGGAGAGCAAGTTAAAAGCACGGTTAAAATACCTTCATATACAAAAGTATTTGCAAATACTTTAGTACAACATGCTAAAAAAGACAGTAAAATTGTTGCTATAACTGCCGCTATGCCAGATGGAACTGGGTTGGATATTTTTTCTAAAGAATTTCCAGAAAGAACTTTTGATGTTGGAATTGCAGAACAACATGCTGTGACGTTTGCTGCTGGCCTAGCTACAGAAAACTATAAACCCTATGCAGCGATTTATTCTACATTTTTACAAAGAGCATATGATCAAGTTGTTCATGATGTAGCAATACAAAGTTTACCTGTAAGATTTGCAATTGATAGAGCAGGACTAGTAGGGGCAGACGGACCCACTCACGCGGGAAGCTTTGATACAACTTATTTATCAACTTTACCAAATTTTGTTGTTATGGCTGCAAGTGATGAGGCTGAACTTGTAAAAATGATTAATACCTCAACAGAGATTAATGATAGACCTTGTTCTTTCAGATATCCAAGAGGTACCGGAATTGGAACAATTTTACCATCAATTAATGAAAAAATTGAAATAGGTAAATCAAAAATTATTCAAGAAGGAAAAAATTTAGCTATTTTAAATTTTGGTGCAAGACTAAAAGAAACTTTAATCGCATCAGATAATTTAAAAAAAAAGGGAGTGAATATAACACTTGTAGATGCAAGATTTGCAAAACCTTTAGATGAAAATCTAATTTGGCAACTTGCGACCACTCATGAGGTAATTATGACAATAGAAGAGGGATCTATTGGTGGATTTGGTTCACATGTTGTTAATTTTTTATCTAAAAAAGGGTTAATGGATGCTAATTTAAAATTTAGATCAATGATGTTACCAGATATTTTTATTGACCAAGATACACCTGAAAATATGTACAAAGCTGCAAATTTAGATGCTAAATCGATTGAAGAAAAAGTTATAGATGCACTTAATTCAAATATTGTTTTACAAAAACAAAAATAATTTTATTTAATTACATTGAGCTTTGTGCATTAAGTAATGATCCAATAACACACATGAAAGCATCGCTTCACCAACTGGCACTGCTCTAATACCAACACAAGGATCATGTCTTCCTTTTACAGAAATCGTAGTATTTTTTCCAAATTTATTTATTGTTTTTCTAGTTTTTAAAATGGATGATGTAGGTTTAACTGCAAATGAAACAATTATTTCTTGTCCTGATGAAATACCACCAAGTATTCCACCAGCATTATTAGATTTAAAATTCATTTTACTTTTCTTTTGAGAAATTTCATCTGAGTTTTCTTCTCCAGATAATTGAGCAGAGTTCATTCCAGAACCAATATTTACACCTTTAACAGCATTAATACTCATCATTGCCGAAGCAATATCTGAATCTAATTTAGAGTAAATAGGTGCTCCTAATCCTGCAGGGATACCGTTGGCTCTAACTTCAATAATGGCTCCGCATGAAGATCCTGCCTTTCTTACACTTAAAAGATATTTTTCCCATATCTTTAACATTGATTTATCAGGGCAAAAAAATGGATTTTTATAAATTATTTTATCATTCCATTTTGAAGTATCACAACCTAAAATACCAAGTTGAATAACTGCAGCAGAAATATTAAATTTTTTTCCTAACTTTTTTTCCAAAACTTTTTTAGCTACAGCTCCAGCAGCAACTCTTGCTGCAGTTTCCCTTGCTGAGGATCTTCCTCCACCCCTATAATCTCTGATCCCATATTTTTTAAAATATGTGAAATCTGCATGTCCAGGTCTAAATTTATCTTTTATATCATTATAATCCTTTGACCTCATATCTTCATTGTAAATTATTAGAGATATAGGGGTACCCGTTGTTTTACCTTCAAACACTCCAGAAAGAATTTGAACTTTATCACTCTCTTTTCTTTGAGTCGTAAACTTTGATTGCCCAGGTTTTCTTTTGTCTAATTCTTTTTGAATATCTTGCTCTTTTAGCTGAATCAATGGTGGACAGCCGTCAATTATACAGCCTATAGCTGGACCATGGGATTCCCCCCAAGTTGTAAAACGAAAAAACTTTCCAAAAGTATTAAATGACATTATTTATATTGTATAGATTATTTTGTTTAAATTATGAATCAAAAAAACTCATTAGGGCTTAATAAATGCTTTTTAGATCTTGATGATCCATTTAAATTATTTGAAAAATGGTTTGATGAGGCTAAAAAGAAAGAGATTAACGATCCCAACGCTTTAGCATTAGGAACAGCAAGCAAGACTGGCGTTCCATCTGTGAGAATGGTTCTTCTAAAAGGTTTTGATAAAAATGGATTTGTCTTTTATACGAATTTAAACAGCCAAAAAGGAAATGAATTAAAAGATAATCCAAATGCAACAATGTGTTTTCATTGGAAAAGTTTATTAAGGCAAATAAGAATTGTTGGTAACTTAAAGTTGGTAGACGATAAAACAGCAGATGATTATTATAATACTAGAGCGTATGAAAGTAGAATAGGCGCATGGGCATCTAAACAAAGTAGTATTTTGAAAAGTAGAAAAGAACTTTTAGATTCTATGGAGAGTTTTAAAAAAAAATATAATGATAAGGATAATGTGCCAAGACCTGATCACTGGTCTGGTTGGAATCTAAAACCATCAAGTATTGAATTTTGGTTAGATGGAGATAATAGAATACATGAAAGATTAAAATATACATTGGATGAAAATCACAATTGGGTTAAAAATCTTTTAAATCCTTAAAAATTTCTTGATAAGCTGAAAGAGGTTAAATTTTCAAGGATATTTTTTTCCTCACAATCATTAAAAACTGACAGTGAATTAGAGGCTAGATTAATATAGTGCTGAGCTTTTTGATAACATGCATGGATAACATTATATTTTTTTATTAAAGATAAAGAATAATTTAAATCACTTTCATCTCTATTATCTTTTTTGAAAATATCTTTTAATTTTTCTTTTTCTTCAACACTGGCTTTTTGAAATAACAAAATTATAGGAAGTGTAATTTTACCTTCATAAAAATCTTTACCAATTTTTTTTCCAAATAACTTTAATTCTGAATTATAATCTAAAGTATCATCAGCAATTTGAAAAGTTAAACCAAGGTTTCTACCATAAAACTCTAGAGCTTCTTTCTTTTTATTATTCATATCAGATAAAATTGCTCCAACTTTTGTAGAAGCTGCAAATAATTCTGCAGTCTTAGCAGATATAATTTTAAGGTATGTTTCCTCTAACATATCAACTTCACCTTGGTGTTGAAGTTGTAATACCTCTCCTTGAGCAATCTTTGATGATGTCGAAGATAGTAATTTTAAAACCTCTAAGTTTCCATCTTCTACCATCATTTCAAAACATCTACTTAGTAAATAATCTCCAACTAGTACAGATGAATGATTATCCCAAATTTTATTTAAAGTTTTTTTTCCTCTTCTAATGGAGCCATCATCTATCACGTCATCATGCATTAAAGTTGCAGAATGGATTAATTCAACACAGGCTGCTAAATTTATATCTCTAGTACCTTTTGAATAATTACACAATTTTGCACAACCTAAAGTGAGCAAAGCTCTTAATCTTTTACCACCAGTATCAAGATGGTAGTCAGTCATTTTTTGAACTAATTCAACATTACTTGATAATTTTAGTTTAATTTTTTCCTCAACTAATAACAATCTATTCTCAACTGAATCTTTTAGCTGAAAATAAGAATTATTAATTTGATTTTTAAGTTGTATTACAGTTCCCATATATGTGAACAAACTAGTATAATAAGTTTATATTTATTACTTATCAATTGACGCACCTTATTCTTCAATTATAAGGTGTCTTTATATTCAATTAAAAATTCTATAAAGATTAAAAATGTTCTCTTTTTTTAAAAAGAAAAAAATTATTCCACATATAAAACTAAGTGGAGTTATTGGAAATGTAGGAAAGTTCAAGCAGGGATTAGATTTTTCAGGTCAAGAAGAGATTATTTCTAAAGCTTTTGCATTAAAAAAAGCGCCATGCGTTGCAATAACTGTTAATTCACCCGGAGGCTCTCCAGTTCAATCACACCTAATTTATAATTTTATACGAGTACAAGCTAAAAAAAATAAAAAAAAAGTCATTGTTTTTGCCGAAGATGTTGCAGCATCAGGTGGATATTTAATTGCATGTGCTGGAGATGAAATATACGCAAATTCTAGTTCTATTGTTGGTTCTATTGGAGTTATTTATTCTTCTTTTGGTTTTACTGAGTTGATAAAAAAAATTGGTGTTGAAAGAAGAGTCCATACTGCCGGTAAAAATAAAAGTACACTAGACCCTTTTCAAGAAGAAAAAAAGGAAGATATAGAGAGACTAAAAAATATTCAGCTTGATTTACATAAAGATTTTATTGAAGTTGTTGAAAAGAGCAGAGGGTCTAAGTTAAAAAAAACTGAAGTAGAATTATTTTCAGGAGAGTTTTGGTCAGGAAGAAGAGCAAAAGATCTTGGGTTAATTGATGGAGTTGGAGATGCCAATAAAATATTAAGAGAAAAATTTGGAGAAGATGTAGTAATCAAAAAATTTGAAAAATCAAAAAGCTGGTTAAGTAAAAAACTATCATCATCAAATGATCATGTTGATCAGCTTGCAAATATATTGGATGAAAAATCTGTCTGGCAAAGATATGGCCTCTAAAAAAATAAAAAAAACACCAAAGTTTCAAACTTTTCAAGATACGATTTTAAATTTACAAAAGTTTTGGAGTAAACATGGTTGTGTCATCTTACAACCTTACGATATGGAAGTTGGGGCTGGGACATTTCATCCAGCAACCACGTTAAGATCTCTAGGACCAAAACCATGGAAAGCTGCTTATGTACAGCCTTCAAGAAGACCAACTGATGGAAGGTATGGAAATAATCCAAATAGACTTCAGCATTATTATCAGTTTCAAGTAATTATAAAACCGTCCCCTGCAAATATAAAAAAACTTTATTTAAATAGTCTGTCTGTAATAGGAATTGATCATAAAAATCATGACATAAGATTTGTTGAAGATGATTGGGAAAGTCCAACTTTAGGAGCTGCTGGATTAGGATGGGAAGTGTGGTGTGATGGTATGGAAATAACTCAATTTACATACTTTCAGCAAATGGCTGGATTTGAATGTAAACCTATATCGGTCGAGATTACATATGGTCTAGAGAGAATTTGTATGTTCACGCAACAAAAAAAGAATGTCTATGATTTAATTTGGAACAATGAAGATGTAAAATATCGAGAAGTTTATCATCAATCAGAAAAAGAATTTTCATCATATAATTTTGAGCATGCTAATACAGATAACCTTTTTAAGATGTTTGATATGTTTGAAGATGAGGCAAAATCATTAGTTGAAAAGCAATTATCTTTACCTGCTTATGATCAGTGTTTAAAAGCAAGTCATGTTTTTAACATATTAGATGCACGTGGGGCTATTAGTGTTGCTCAAAGAGCAGAATATATTGGAAGAATAAGAGAAATAACAAAGTCAGCTGCTGCAGTCTGGATTGATACACAAGTTTAAAATGGCGGAGTTTTTATTAGAACTATTTAGCGAGGAAATTCCTACATGTTTACAAAAAAATTTACGCGAAAGACTTTTAGATCAGTTTCAAAAATTTTTTATAGAAAAATCTATAAAGTCAAAAAAAAGTTTTTCATTTTCTACGCCCAATAGATTAATAATAGTTTTTGAAGGTGTAGAAAAAGAAATCAAAACCTTATCAGAAGAAATCAAAGGACCAAAAACCAATGCTCCAGACCAAGCATTAGAGGGATTTATAAGATCAAATAAAATAGAAAAAAAAGATCTATTTAAAAATAATACTGAAAAAGGTGAGTTTTATTTTTATAAAACAAAATCAAAAAGGTTAAAAACTCATGATTTATTAGTCGAATTTATACCCAAAATACTAGGAAAACATCAATGGAAAAAATCAATGAAGTGGGGAGAGTTTGATCTAAATTGGGGAAGACCTTTGAAATCAATCATGTCAGTATTTGATAAGAAAGTGGTTAATTTCCAATTTCATCATATCTCTTCATCAAATTACACTTTTTTAGACAAAGACTTTGAAGAGAAAAAAAAATTTTTTAAAGACTTTAAATCATATGAGAAGCATTTAAAAAAGCAAGGGACGCTTATAGATCAAGATAAAAGAAAAAAATTTATTGAGAAAGAATTTTTTAAGATTCTAAATAAAAAAAAATTAACGATCAGAGATAATCCGAAGCTTATTGAAGAAGTAGTAAATTTAGTAGATAATCCAAATGTTTTATTGTGTAATTTTGATAAAAAATTTTTATCTATTCCAAAAGAAATTTTAATTTTAACAATGCAATCTCATCAGAAATATTTTCCCACTTTTGATGATAAAAATGAGGTTACAAATAATTTTTTAATTGTTGTAAATAAAAAAGATCAAAAGGGACTAATAAAAATTGGAAATGAGAGAGTTATAGAGGCTAGGCTTAGTGATGCTGAATTTTTTTGGAATAAAGATAAAACCCAAAATTTAGTAAAAAGAGTTTCAGAATTAAAATTAATGAATTTTTTTAAAGGTTTAGGCACTTACTTTGATAAAGTTCAACGAATGAGAAAATTAGGAGGAATGATTTCTGATGAATTATTAATAAGTAAAGAAAAAGTAGAACTATCATCTTCGATTTGTAAAACAGATTTAACTTCTGATTTAGTAGGAGAGTTTCCTGAATTACAAGGAATTATGGGTGGATACTTTTCAGCCTATCAAGGTTTTGATAAAGATATCTCATTAGCAATCACCGAACAATATTTACCAATCGGGTTAGATTCAAGAGTTCCAAAAAAACCTTTTAGTGTTGCATTATCTGTAACAGATAAAATTGATACATTAGTTGGTTTTTTTGGTATCAATGAAAAACCATCAAGCTCTAAAGATCCTTTTGCATTAAGAAGGATAGCTCTAGGTATTATAAGAACGATAATTGAAAATAAAAAAGATTTAAAATTAAATGATTTATTAAACTATTCCGCGAATTTATATAAAGAACAAGGGAATGAATTTACAAATCAGGATTTACAAAAAGAATTATATATTTTTTTAAAAGATAGATTTAGATATTATATGAGAGAAAAACAAATACGTCACGATATAATAGAAGCTTCAATTTATTCTTTTTCGCTAAATAAATTATTTTCATCTTTTGAAAAAGCTAAAAGTTTAAATAAAATTATTAATAATCAAGAGGGTATTGATATTACGTCTAGCTATAAAAGAGCTTCAAACATATTAGAAGCTGAGATGAAAAATAATGAAGTTGAAATTAATAATACAACTGATCCTGGTATTTTTAAGACTGAATTTGAGAAAAATTTATATAAAAAAATAAGTGAAATTAAAAAATATTATTCAAATATCAATAATGATGAAAATTATGAAAAATCTTTATCAATTTTAGCAGAGGCCAAGAAAGAGGTATTTGAGTTCTTTGATAATGTAAAAGTGAATGAGGACAACGAAACTTTAAGAAAAAACAGATTGGAACTTATTAATTTGTTATGTAAAACCTTTCAAAATTTTATAAATTTTCAGTTATTAAAAGCAAATAATGAATAAATTAATTCTTAACTTTAATTCGAAAGATTCAAAAAAAATTAAGAATGCAAAAAATTTTTTGGGTGGTAAAGGAGCCAATTTATCTGAGATGGGTAGAATGGGCCTGCCTGTTCCACCTGGATTTACAATTTCCACAAAAGTTTGTGAAATATTTTTTAAAGATAAAAAAAAATTAAATTCAAAATTAATTAGCCAAATAAAAAAAGAATTAAAAATAATTGAAAAAGAAGTAAGTAAAAAATTTGGAGACTTAAAGAATCCTCTACTATTATCAGTAAGATCAGGTGCAAGAGTTTCAATGCCTGGTATGATGGATACGATTCTCAATCTTGGCTTAAATGACAAAACTGTTGTTGCACTTGCGAACAAAACTTTAAATGGAAGATTTGCTAAGGATAGCTATAGAAGATTTATTCAAATGTATGGAAACGTAGTTATGGGTGTTGAGAGCTATTATTTTGAAGAATTAATTGAAAATTATAAATTAACAAAAGGTGTTTTACTGGATACAGAATTAGATGAGGAAGATTGGGATGGGTTAATTAAGGATTTTAAGAATACTATTAAAGAAAAAACAAATAAAGATTTTCCACAGGATGTTTTTATACAATTACTAGGTGCTATTAGTGCAGTATTTTTGTCATGGGAAAGTAAGCGGGCAAAAGTTTATAGAAAACTCAATCAGATCCCTTCAGAATGGGGGACAGCAGTTAATGTACAGTCAATGGTATTTGGAAACATGGGTAATGATTGTGCCACTGGAGTTGTTTTTACTAGAAACCCATCTGATGGTTCAAATAAAATTTATGGTGAGTATTTGATTAATGCACAAGGAGAAGATGTAGTTGCAGGAACCAGAACTCCACAATATATAACGAAAAAAGCCAAACAAGAAGCAAACGTTAAAGAGCTATCAATGGAAGAGTCTATGCCTAAAGTTTATTCTGAACTATTTAAAATTTTAAAAAAACTAGAAAAACATTATAAAGATATGCAAGATGTTGAGTTCACTGTTGAAAACAATAAACTTTGGATACTTCAAACTCGTTCAGGCAAAAGAACTTCTAAGTCTGCTGTCAAGATTGCCGTTGATATGGTTAAAGAAAAATTGATTTCAAAAAATGATGCTGTTCTTAGAATTGACCCTAATTCTTTAGACACACTGTTGCACCCAACTTTAGATGAAAAAAGTTCTATTGAGGTGATTGCTAATGGTCTTCCAGCATCTCCAGGTGCTGCAAGTGGAAAAGTAGTTTTTACATCAGAAGATGCCGAAAGATTAAATGATATGATGCAAGATACAATTTTAGTAAGAATAGAAACATCCCCAGAGGATATCCAAGGTATGCATGCTGCAAAAGGAATTTTAACGGCAAGAGGAGGAATGACAAGTCATGCAGCAGTAGTTGCTAGAGGAATGGGAAGACCATGTGTTTCAGGTTCAAGTGAAATCGATATTAATTATGATGAAAAAACTTTTAAAACAACCACAGTAGAGATTAAAGAAGGAGACATTATAACTATCGATGGTTCTACAGGTAGAATAATTTTGGGCAATGTCCCAACTGTAAAACCAGAGATATCAGGAGACTTCTCTAAATTGATGAGTTGGGCTGATAATGTTAGAAAACTAAAAGTAAGAACAAACTCTGAAACTCCTCTAGATACAAAAATTGCAAGAGATTTTGGGGCTGAGGGAATAGGTCTTTGCAGAACAGAACACATGTTTTTTGATGAAGAAAGAATTTTGTCAGTACGAGAGATGATATTATCTAAAACCCAAGAAGATAGAGCCAAAGCTTTAGAAAAACTTTTGCCACATCAAAAAAAAGACTTTATGGAAATCTTTAAGATTATGCATGGACTTCCTGTGACTGTAAGATTGCTTGATCCACCATTACATGAGTTTTTACCTAAGTCTAATAAAGAAATTTCTGAGGTTGCGAAGGTTGTAGGTGTTGACTCAAATGAAGTTAAGACAAGAATAGATGAACTTCATGAACAAAATCCAATGTTAGGACATAGAGGTTGCCGTTTAGGAATTTCTTTTCCTGAGATTTATGAAATGCAATGCCGTGCTATTTTTGAAGCTTTGTCAGAGCTTAAAAAAAATAAAAAAAAATTTGCTTTTCCAGAAATAATGATTCCACTTGTTTCAACAGAAGCTGAAATTAAAATTATGAAAGATCTAGTAATTAGAATTGCAGGACAAGTAGAAAAAGAAAACAAGATTAAAGTAGAATATTTAGTTGGTACTATGATTGAATTACCAAGAGCAGCAATTAAAGCAAAGGATATTGCAAAACATGCTGAATTTTTTAGTTTCGGAACTAATGATTTAACACAAACTACTTTTGGAATAAGTCGAGATGATAGTGGAAAGTTTTTAAATGATTATATAGAAAATAAAATATTTTCTATAGACCCTTTCGTTTCAATTGATGAGGGAGTTGAGGACTTAATTGAAATAGCTGTAGCAAAAGGAAAAAAACAAAACCAAAAAATTAAACTAGGTATTTGTGGTGAACATGGAGGTGATCCCAAAAGTATCAACTTTTGTTCTAAAGTGGGTTTAAATTATGTTTCTTGTTCGCCCTATAGAGTTCCAATAGCTAGATTAGCTGCTGCTCAATCAGAGTTAAAAAAAAATAAAAAATGACTTATTTATTTTATTTTATCTATAAAGTTGGTATCTTAAAATAATATGAAAAAAATTCTAATATGGACAATTATAATAATAATTTTTCTTGTTTTTTTAGTATATTTTACTACCAGAGAAACCGAAGAAGATAGAGCTGCAAAAGAAAGATATAATAATGCTAATGCAGAAGGCCAAAAGTGTGTTCATGTATTGAATAATGGTTATTACGCACATAAATCTTTGACTTGGAAATTAGATCAGTGCGAAGTTCCAAAATAAAAAACCTTAAATATTTTATTTAGGGGGCGTTCTGTTGCCAGGTGCCCCGAACTTTGTTTCAATAATCCTTATATTGCAACAGTTCCATTTTATCAAATTAAGCAAAATTTAATAGTATTACGTACAGATAACGTATGAAAATCCGTTCGTCACAGGTCACTAGATTTGATAACCTTGGATCATGAAAAAACTTTTAGGGATCGTGGTTCTGGGTTTGTTGTTCAGTGGGAATGCTTTTGCAAAAATTATTGATATAAATAAATGTTACAATCCAGAAGAGGTGGCCTCACATGATGCGACGAAATTTAAAGATTGGTCCTTTTCAATAAATTTAAACACTGGCATTGTAATGGGAAAAATGGAATTTCATGAGGAATATGCAAAAGAGAAAGAATTGATATCCAGCTTTAATCATGAATCATTCAAAATTACAAATTATGATAATAACTACATTTATGCATATTGGACAGAAGTAGTTGAAGGTGATGAGGCGAAAAAAGAAATATCAATTAATTTAAAGACTGGAGAAGTTCTAAATGATTATGATGGTTTTGGAATGCTTTCTAATTGGACTTTAAAATGCCAAGTTAAAGATTCAAATGGTGGAAGTACAATAAGCGGTTCATCTTCAGGTACTGCTTTTTTTGTATCTAAAAAAGGTCATTTATTAACTAACAACCATGTAGTTGAGGGATGTTCTCTTTCAAAGATAACATATCGAAATAAAGAATATGAAACAACACTAATAGCAAAAGACAAAACTTTAGATTTAGCATTACTTAAAGCAAAACTTAAACCTAAATCATTTATCAATTTTTCTAAGGATGGTGCAAAAAAACTTACTAAAATATATGTTGCTGGATACCCGCTTGGAAAAGGTTTAAGTGATGATTTAAAAATTTCTTCAGGAATAGTTAGTTCTCTAAAAGGATTTGAAGATAATTCAAATGAAATCCAAATTGATGCTCCAATAAATCCAGGCAATAGTGGTGGACCTATAATAAATGAGAATGGAGATTTAATTGCAATTGCTGTTTCTGGTTTAGCAAAAGATCAAACTGAGGGAATAAATTTTGGAATTAAGTCCTCTGCTGCAGAACTTTTTTTAAAATCAAATAAAGTTAGTCCAAGTAAATCTTTATATTCAAGGACTAAAGATAATGAGGATTTATTAGAGATTCTGGAAGAAGGAACAGTTTATACTTATTGCAATTAAAATAATCCCGTACACAGGACGTATAGCAAGGTTGTATTTTTAAAATAACGTTGATACTGCAAACTAAATTAACAAATGAGAAGGGGCGTTCTGTTGCCAGGTGCCCCGGACCCCGTCTACCTAATTAACAAAGTTAATTAAGCAGCAAGTGCGTAACTTTCGTTAGCAATTATAATTAGCCCTTTACGGAGGAACAATTCCGAACGAAAGAATAGCCTTTAGTCATCCGTCGAATCTGGTTCACCCCCATAAGTTGTAAATGGTGGAGGTGGTGGGTACTGCCCCCACGTCCGAAATGGTTATTTCGAAATTCGTTTATCGCCATAGTTGGAAAACCAACTTTATTAATATAAAAGGAAATACTAGAGATTCAATAACAATCATGAAATTAACTAAAGAACAGCAAGAAGAGATAAAAAACCAACAATTGCAAAGCAATAGTACCAAAAGAGTTACTGTCCCTGAATTAGAAAAAATTTTATATGAAGCAATACCAGCTTTAGACCATGGATTTGTAAGGGTAGTTGATTACATGGGTGACGATACTTCAATTGTTCAATCAGCAAGAGTTTCATATGGAAAAGGGACAAAACAAGTTTCAACAGATGCTGGATTAATTAAATATTTAATGCGTCACTGGCATAGCACCCCTTTTGAAATGTGTGAAATTAAATACCATATTAAACTTCCAATTTTTATTGCAAGACAATGGATTAGACATAGAACAGCCAATGTAAACGAATATTCTGCTAGATATTCTATTTTAGATAAAGAATTTTACTTACCAACTTCTGAAAATTTAGCAGCCCAATCGACAAGTAATAGACAGGGAAGAGGAGATGTATTGAAAGGTGAACAAGCTAAAGAAGTCTTAGATCTTTTAAAAAATGATGCTGAAAGAACCTACTCAAATTATGAAACAATGCTGAATGAAAAATATGACGGCTCAACGATTGATGAAAATAAAAAAGGATTAGCTAGAGAACTAGCTAGGATGAATTTAACTTTAAATACTTATACACAATGGTATTGGAAAACAGATCTTTTAAATTTAATGAATTTTTTAAGATTAAGAGCAGATCATCATGCTCAATACGAAATTAGAGTTTATGCAGACATAATGTTAGATTCTTTAAAAAAATGGGTTCCAATTACTTATGATGCTTTTATGGATTATAGAGTTGGTGGTACAGAAGTTTCAGCAAAAGGAAAAAAAATAATTCAAAAACTTATTAAAGGTGAAAATGTTGATTTAGATAGTTCAGGACTTTCTAAAAGAGAATGGAATGAATTAATGATCGCTTTTGATCTTAAAGATAAGTTGATTTAATTTTTTTTGCAAAATTCAAATATATTTTTGAAATTTCATGTTCAGGATTAGCTTCAACTATTGGTTTACCTTCATCCCCACTTTTTCCAACTTCAGGGTTAATTGGTATTTCTCCTAAGAATTCTTTTTTAAATTCTTCAGCTGTTTTTTTTACACCACCTTCACCAAAGATTTTATATTTTTTACCATCATCTCCAGTGAAAAAACTCATGTTATCGACTAAACCTAGAATTTTTACTCCCAATTTATCGAACATCTTAATTCCTCTTTTAACGTCAAGTAAAGCTACTTCTTGAGGAGTAGAAACAATGATAGCACCATCCATTTTAATATCTTGGGAAAAAGTTAATTGGGTATCTCCAGTTCCTGGTGGCATGTCGACAATTATAAAATCTAAATTTTTCCAATCTACTTTTTGAGTAAAAGTTTTAATTGCACTAGTTACCATAGGACCACGCCAAATCATTGGCGTTTGTTGATCAGCTAAAAAACCAATAGACATGCATTGAATATCATATTTTATAATTGGCTCTAATTTTTGACCATCACTTTTTGGTTTATCATTAATACCAAGCATTTTTGGAATTGATGGACCATAAATATCTGCATCTAATAATCCAACTTTACAATCAATTTTTTTTAGAGCTAAAGCAATATTAGTAGCAAATGTTGATTTTCCCACACCACCTTTAGCACTAGAGATTGCTATAGTAAATTTCGTTCCATTAATGGGGTTTTTCTCATGTGATTTTCCACTCATTTTTTTTCGCATTGCGTCATTTAATGCTGGCTTTTCCTTTGGCATGACTGGATCTTATCTTGTTTTTCTACATAAAGACATTATATAGATTGTCATATGTCAGACGATTTTCAACAAAGAGGTGGAAGTCCTTGGGGAACACCTCCAGGAGGCGGAGGCGGCAATGGATCTGGAAGAGGACCAACACCACCTGATATTGATAAGATAATAAGAGAATTTCAAGAAAAGATAAAAAAATTTTTACCTGGTGGTAGTTCTTCGGGTGGTAAACAAGCAATTTTAGTTTTAATTATTTTAGGTTTTGTTTGGCTAGCAAGCGGTCTTTATAGGGTTTTACCTGATGAACAAGGTGTAGTTTTAAGATTTGGTAAGTTCGTAAAAACAACTCAACCAGGATTGAATTATCATATACCTTTCCCAGTAGAATCCGTGCTCACACCAAAAGTAACAAAGGTTAATAGAATTGATATTGGATTTAGATCTGAGAGAGACAGTGGATTTTCTTCATCAGGAGGTGTTGCTGATGTTCCACAAGAAAGTTTAATGTTAACAGGAGATGAAAACATCGTGAATATAGATTTTTCTGTTTTTTGGGTAATTAAAGATGCAGGAAATTTTTTATTTAAAATTCAAGATCCAGAGGGAACTGTAAAAGCTGCAGCAGAGACAGCAATGAGGGAAGTAATTGCAAGATCAGATATTCAACCTATTTTAACCGAAGGTAGATCAGTTATCGAAACTGATACACAAGAAATTATTCAAAAAATTTTAGATGAGTACACTAGTGGTATTCAAATCACACAAGTTCAAACTCAAAAAGCTGATCCACCTGATCAAGTGATTGATGCGTTTAGAGATGTACAAGCAGCAAGAGCTGACATGGAGAGATCTAAAAATGTGGCCGAAGCTTATGCGAACGATGTAATTCCAAGAGCAAGAGGTGAAGCTGCAAGAATATTACAAGCTGCAGAAGCTTATAAAAAAGAAGTTGTTGCTAAAGCCGAAGGTGAAGCAAGTAGATTTTTAGCAATTTATAACGAATACAAAATGGCAAAAGAAGTAACACAAGAGAGAATGTATTTAGAAACAATGGAAAAAGTTTTAGCTGATATTGATAAAGTAATAATTGAAAAAAATGCAGGCTCAGGAGTAGTTCCATATTTACCTTTGCCTGAACTAAAAAAGAAAGTGACTAATTAAAATGAATATGGGAAAAATTATTGCTGGAATAATAGTTGCAATAGCTGCAACATTATTTTTTTCAATTTTTATTGTTAAAGAAGTAAATCAAGCTATTGTTCTTCAGTTTGGTGATCCAAAAAGAATAATTACAAAACCTGGTTTAAATTTTAAGATACCATTTATTCAAAATGTTGTTTTCTTAGATAAAAGAATTTTAAATTTGGATACTCCACCAGAGGAAGTTATTGCATCAGATCAAAAAAGATTAATTGTTGATGCTTTTGCAAGATTTCAAATTGTAGATCCTTTAAAATTTTATATATCTGTTGGAAACGAAAGAGTTGCAAGATCAAGATTAGCAACAATTATAAACTCAAGAATAAGAAATGTTTTAGGTCAACAAGAACTACAAACACTTTTATCAGAGGATAGAACTAAACAAATGGCTTTAATTCAAGAAGGTGTAAATAATGAAGCTGAAAATTTTGGAATTAAAATCAATGATGTAAGAATTAAAAGAGCCGACCTTCCCCAGGCAAACAGTGATGCAATTTTCAGAAGAATGCAAACAGAAAGAGAAAGAGAAGCAAAAGAATTTAGAGCTAGAGGTGCTGAGATGGCTGTAACTATTACTTCGACTGCTGATAAAGAGGTTACGGTAATATTAGCTGATGCTCAAAAAAAATCAGAGATAATGAAGGGTGAAGGTGACGGTAAACGTAACAATATTTTTGCTGGTGCTTTTGGACAAGATCCAGAGTTTTTTGCATTTTATAGAGCAATGCAAGCATATGAAAAAGCTTTAATAGGTGGAGAAACGTCTCTAATTTTGTCTCCAGATAGTGAATTTTTCAAATTTTTTGGAAATATAAAACCGAAATCAGAATAAACTTTAATGGAAGAATTGATCATAGCTTTTGGTCTATTCTTATTTATAGAAGGAATTTTGTATGCCATATTTCCATCAAAAATGAAAAGTATGTTAAAAAAATTAGACATGATTAAAGATAGTCAACTAAGATCTGGAGGACTTATCTTTGCAATTATAGGATTTATAATTATTTATTTTATGAAGAGTTAATATGTATAAATTAAAAACAATAATTTTAACTATATTTTTTATTTTTAGTTCTCAGGCTTACTCATTTTCGAAGAATGTACCTGCTTCTTTTGCAGATTTAGCCGAAAAATTGATGCCATCAGTGGTAAATATATCTACAACTCAAACAGTTGTAACTAATTCCAATCCATTTCCGTTCCAATTTCCACCAGGCTCCCCATTTGAAGATATGTTTAAAGAATTTGGCACACCACAAGAGAGAAAATCATCTGCATTAGGCTCAGGGTTTATTATAGATGAGAAAGGCATAGTAGTAACAAATAATCATGTTATTCAAGATGCAGAAGATATTATAATTAGAGTAAATGGTGATAAGGAATTTAAGGCCAAAGTAATAGGCGCCGATCCATTGTCAGATATTGCTGTACTACAATTAGAAACAAAAGAAAAATTTATTCCTGTAAAATTTGGGAACTCAGATAAAGCTAGAATTGGTGATTGGGTTATTGCAATTGGAAACCCTTTTGGTCTTGGTGGAACTGTGACTTCAGGAATTATATCAGCAAGAAATAGATCAATAGGATTATCTAGATATGAAGATTATATACAAACAGATGCTTCAATTAATTCAGGAAATTCTGGCGGTCCTTTGTTTGATATGAATGGTGATGTTATAGGTATTAATACTGCTATTTTAGGTAGAAGTGGTTCTATAGGTATTGGTTTTTCAATACCATCAAATAGTGCAAAAATTGTTATAGATCAACTTATTGAATTTGGTGAAACTAAAAGAGGGTGGTTAGGTGTTAGAATTCAAGATGTGACGAATGAAATAGCTGAAGTTGAAAAATTAGATAGACCTAGAGGAGCTTTAGTCGCAAGTGTTGCTGAAAATAGCCCATCAGATAAAGCAGGAGTTAAAGCAGGGGATATTATTTTAGAATTTAATGGTGAGAAAATTCAAGAAATGAAAGAACTTCCAATAATAGTTGCAAGAACAGAAGTAGGAAAAAAAGTTAAAGTTAAAATTTGGAGAAATAAAAAAGAAATAGAGAAAATAATTACACTTGGAAGATTAGAAACTTCTGCTGATTTTAAAGTTGCTGAAAAAACAAAAAAACCTACAGAATTAGAAATTAAAGATTTAAAAATTTTTGTAAGAGAGCTTACAAAAGAGGACATAAAGATAAGAAATTTACCAAACCAAACTACTGGATTAGTAATTACAAAAATTGAAAACAAAAGCCCTTTAATTAATTCTATTGAAGTAGAGAGTATAATTCTTGAAGCCCAAAAGAAAAAAGTTAGAACTGTTTCAGATTTAGAGCAAGCTGTAAATCAAGTTATGAATAGCAATCAAAAAACTATTTTATTAGTCATATATAATAGTCAAAATCAAAGAAGATATATTGGTATTAAATTAGATTAATATATGGATTTAAAATCCAAAATTATTTTAATTTATGGACCTACTGCATCTGGGAAATCTAAATTTGCAATTAAACTAGCCAAAAAAATTAATGGAGAAATAGTAAATGCAGATAGTATGCAGGTTTATAAAGAACTTAAAATTTTGTCAGCTAGGCCTTTTCAAAAAGATTATGATAAAATTAGACATCATTTATATGGGTTTCAAAGCGTAAAAAGAAAATTTTCAACAGGAGATTGGTTAAAATTAGTTAAGCAAAAAATTAAAGATATTAAAAAAAGAAAAAAAACCCCAATTCTTGTAGGTGGTACGGGTTTATATTTTAAATCTTTAACAGAAGGATTAGTGGATATTCCTAATATTCCAATCAAATTTAGGGAAAAAATAAGATCATTACATAAAAAACTTGGATCAAAAAAGTTTTTTTTAAAATTAAGTCAGTTAGATTTACTTGCTAAAAATAATTTAAATCCTTCTGATACTCAAAGAGTTATTCGTGCTTATGAAGTTAAGACTTATACTAAAAGGTCTATTTTCGATTGGTTTAAAAATACCCATTCAGATTTTAAAAAAAAAGACTTTTATAAAATTTATATTGATTATCCTAGAGCTGAGCTCATCAAGCGAATTACTGCTCGAAGCGAAATTATGATTAAAAACGGAGCACTTTTAGAGGTAAAAAAATTTCTTGGTCTAAAAGTCCCTAAAAGTAGGACAGCTTATAAGGCAATAGGTATCAACGAGATAAACAGTTATCTGAATAAAAAAATACAAAAATCTGAAGTAATTGAGAAAATATCAATAAAGACTAGACAATATGCAAAAAGACAGACCACCTGGGGAAGAGGCAACATGCTAGATTGGAATAAAATCAGGTCAGATGGTCTTAATAAATTTTTAAAAAAAATTTAGATATTTCGTAGTTAGCCTTGACCAATTAGCACAACTTCAGCTAGATTGCATGAATGTCAAAATTATATTCAGGTGCTGAGATTGTATTTAAATGTCTTGAAGATCAAAAAGTTGAATATATTTTTGGATATCCTGGTGGTGCAGTTTTGCCTATCTATGACGAATTGAAAAATCATTCTACAATAAAACATATATTGGTTAGACATGAACAGGGCGCTGGGCATGCAGCAGAAGGATATGCCAGATCATCTGGAAAACCAGGCGTAGTTTTAGTTACTTCAGGACCAGGCGCAACTAATGTAGTAACAGCTTTAACTGATGCATATATGGACTCCGTACCTTTAGTATGTATTTCTGGGCAAGTACCAACACACTTAATTGGAACAGATGCTTTTCAGGAGTGTGATACAACAGGAATTACCAGACCTTGTACAAAACATAACTGGTTAGTTAAAGATATTAAAGACTTATCTAAAACACTTCATGAAGCTTTCAGAGTTGCAACAACGGGAAGACCAGGCCCAGTCCTGGTAGATATTCCAAAAGATATTCAGTTTGCAAAAAATAGTTATTCAAAACCAAAGATACAAAAAAAATTAAATGGAAAATCATTAAATCATTTTTCTCAAAAAGATATCGACGCATTAATTCAATTAATGAATAAATCAAAAAAACCAATAATTTATTCTGGAGGTGGTGTTATTAATTCAGGCCCAGAGGCAAGTGACGTTTTAAGAGAACTTGTACAGTTAACTGGTTTTCCGATTACTTCAACTCTTCAAGGTCTAGGTGCATATCCAGGAGATGATAGCCAATTTTTAGGAATGCTTGGAATGCATGGAACTTATGAAGCAAATAACGCAATGCATGATTGTGATTTATTAATTAATATTGGAGCAAGGTTTGATGATAGGATAACTGGAAAGATAGATGAGTTTTCACCAAAATCAAAAAAGGTTCATATTGATATTGATCCATCATCTATAAATAAGATAATTAAAGTTGATTTAGCATTAATAGGTGATGTGAAAGATGTTTTAAAAGGTATAAACAAAACTTTAAAAAAAAAGAGTATTGATTTAAAAAAATCAAATAAACAAAAAATATCTCAATGGTGGGAGCAAATCCAAAAATGGAGAACAAAAAATTCATTACATTTTCAAAATAGTGAAGAATTAATAAAACCACAACATGCAGTTCAAAGACTTTATGAGCTTACAAAAGATAGAGATACATTTATTACAACAGAAGTTGGCCAACATCAAATGTGGGCAGCTCAACATTACAAATTTAATAAACCCAACCGTTGGATGACTTCTGGTGGTTTAGGAACCATGGGCTATGGGTTACCTGCAGCAGTTGGAGTCCAAATAGCTCATCCAAAAAAATTAGTTATTGATATTGCTGGGGAAGCATCAGTTTTGATGACAATGCAAGAAATGTCTACAGCTGTTCAATATAATTTACCAATTAAAATTTTTATTTTAAATAATCAATACATGGGAATGGTTAGACAATGGCAAGAATTACTTCATGAAAAGAATTATTCTGAAAGTTATTCTGAAGCCTTACCCGATTTTATTAAATTAGCAGAAGCTTATGGTTGTAAAGGTATTATTGCTGAAAAACCAGGTGAACTTGATGAAAAGATTAAGGATATGGTTCAATTTGATGGTCCTGTAATTTTTGATTGTCGTGTAGATCCAAATGAAAATTGTTTTCCAATGATCCCTTCAGGTAAACCACATAACCAGATGATCTTGGGACCAAGCGATAAAGAAGATAATAAAATTACAGGTAAAGGGAAAGCTTTAGTTTAGATATGGCAAATCCAAAATCAGCTTATAGTGTTTCTACCAAAAAAGAAAAATCTGACACACATATTATTGTTGTGTGGGTAGATAATGAAGCTGGGGTTTTAGCTAGAGTGGTAGGTTTATTTTCAGGAAGAGGCTATAACATTGAGTCTTTGGCAGTAGCCGAAGTTGATGCTAAAAGAAATATCTCAAGAATTACTATAGTAACTACAGGAACTCCTCAAGTAATTGATCAAATTAAATTACAATTAAAGAAGCTAGTTCCAGTCCATAAAGTTGCTGATTTTAAAAGAAACGATAAAAGTGTGATTTTTAAGGAAATGGCTTTATTTAAAGTTGTAGGAAATACAAATAAAATAAAAAAAGCTATTAATGCTTGTAAAAAATATGATGCTGTAATATTGGATAAAACAAAAAAATCTAATGTTATACAAATTACAGCGTTAAGAAGAGAAATAGATAAAATGGCAAAAAATTTAAAAAAATTTGGATTAGTAAGTGTATCAAGAACTGGTGCAGTTGCAATGACAAGAGGAAATAAAGTATTTAACTAAATATTTAGGAGAAAGTTATGAAAATGTTTTATGAAAAAGATACAGATGTAAACCTAATTAAAGATAAAAAAATTGCAATTTTTGGATACGGAAGTCAAGGTCATGCACATGCCTTAAACTTAAAAGATAGTGGAGTTAAGGAAGTAGTTGTTGCTTTAAGGGAAGGTTCTTCAAGCATTTCAAAAGCAGAATCAAAAGGTTTGAAAGTTATGAATTTATCTGATGCAGCAGAGTGGGCTGATATAGTTATGATATTAACACCTGATGAATTGCAAGCATCAATTTATAAAAATCATATTGAACAAAGAGTAAAAGAAGGTTCGTCAATTGCCTTTGCTCATGGTTTAAACATTCACTACGATTTGATTAAAGCAAGAAAAGACTTAGATGTATTTATGGTTGCTCCAAAAGGACCTGGCCATTTAGTAAGAAGTGAATATGAAAAAGGTGGGGGAGTACCGTGCTTATTTGCTGTACATCAAAATGGATCTGGTAAAGCGCGAGATCTTGCAATGTCTTATGCGTCTGCTGTAGGTGGTGGAAGATCAGGAATAATTGAAACAACTTTTAAAGATGAAGTTGAAACAGATTTGTTTGGTGAACAAACAGTTCTCTGTGGCGGATTAGTAGAATTAATAAAAAATGGATATGAAACTTTAGTTGAAGCAGGTTATGAACCTGAAATGGCATATTTCGAAACTGTTCACGAGGTAAAATTAATCGTAGATTTAATATATGAAGGTGGAATAGCTAATATGAATTACTCTATTTCGAATACTGCTGAATATGGAGAATATCAATCTGGACCAAGAGTTGTAAATAAGGAAGAAACTAAAAAAAGAATGAAAGAAGTATTGACCGATATTCAGTCTGGTAAATTCACTAAAGAGTGGATGGATGAGTGTAAAAAAGGTCAAAAAAACTTTCTTGCAACACGAGCAAAATTAGCTGAACATCCGGTTGAAAAAGTAGGAGCTGAACTTAGAGCCATGATGCCTTGGATTGGTAAGAAAAAACTAGTTGATAGCGATAAAAGTTAATTTTGAAATAAACCCAAAAAGATCAATTAAAGAAACTAAAATTTGACATTTATTTTGCAATATCACTCATAGATTGTATTATAGTTTCTAAAAAATTTTGATATGAGCGATAAAGATAAAGTTTACATTTTTGACACTACAATGAGAGATGGTGAGCAATCACCAGGCGCCTCTATGAGTGTGGAAGAAAAAATTCAAATTTCTAGAGTTTTTGATGAAATGGGAATAGACATTATCGAGGCAGGGTTTCCAATATCCTCACCAGGAGATTTTGAGGCAGTTAGTGCAATTAGCAAAAGTATTAAAAATTCGATTCCATGTGGATTAGCTAGAGCTACAAAAAAAGATATAGATGCTTGCAATGAATCTTTAAAGTTTGCAAAAAGATTTAGAATACACACATTTATTTCAACAAGTCCAGTTCACATGAAACATAAACTTAATATGACCAATGAACAAGTATTAGGAGCAATAAAAGAAAGTGTAACCTATGCAAGAAAATTTACAGATGATGTAGAGTGGTCTTGCGAAGATGGTACAAGAACTGATTTAGACTTTATGTACAAAACAATTGAACTTGCAATAAATTGCGGTGCAAAAACAATAAATATACCTGACACTGTAGGCTATTCAATTCCAGAAGAATTCGCAAAAACTATAACATCAATAAAAAATAATGTACCAAATATTGATAAAGCAATTATTTCTGCCCACTGTCATAATGATCTTGGTCTTGCTGTAGCAAACGCTTTATCAGGATTGTCTGCTGGTGTTAGACAAATTGAATGCACTATAAATGGGATAGGTGAGAGAGCTGGAAATGCAGCTTTAGAGGAAATTGTTATGGCAATTAAAACTAGAGATGATTTATTACCTTATGAAACTGGTATTAAAACAGAATTGATTAGCAAAGCATCTAAAATAGTTTCAAATGCAACAGGTTTCCCTGTTCAATTCAACAAAGCAATAGTTGGAAAAAATGCTTTTGCTCATGAATCAGGAATTCATCAAGATGGAATGTTAAAAAATAGAGAAACCTACGAAATAATGACTCCAGAAAGTGTTGGTGTTAAAAAAACATCATTAGTAATGGGAAAACATTCAGGAAGGCATGCATTTAAAGATAAGTTGAATGATTTAGGATATACGGACGTTACTGATGATGTTGTTCAAGCTGCTTTTGGAAAATTTAAAATTTTAGCTGAT
>QCHE01000010.1 GCA_003278065.1 Pelagibacteraceae bacterium AG-390-O04 | reverse complement strand
AGTGATTAAAGGATTTGTAAATTTAACAAATACCCTCATAAAGAAAAATTCAGAGTCTTCTCTTTGAAAGATATTCATGGCGACTCTTCCAATTAAAGTCCACATAACAATACCAAGAATATAATCTATTATATAAATTAAAGGATGAAAATTTGCTGACATTAAAAATTTATATTGGAAAAACTAAAAAATTAAAAGGGGCGAAATTAATCGCCCCTTAAAAAAGATTATTTATTGTTTGCCAAGGATCGATCTACCAGATGGTACACGAACCTCATCAACCATTTTCTGCGTTGCAGCACTAGGCTCTGAAGTCATTAGACTTACAACAACCATAGCTACTAAGCTGACAGCTGAACCAAAGATACCAAACGTTAACTGCGTAATACCTAGGAAACCACTTCCACCGCTTCTTACCCAAATTAGGTAACCAGCACCAGAAATTAATCCTAAAGCCATACCAGCTATAGCACCTTCTCTATTAGCTCTCTTCCACCATACACCAAGTACAAGTGGGAAGAACAATCCAGACATCGCAAAGTCAAAAGCCCAGATTACTGAACCTAAGATACCTTGGATCTCCATTGCTGCAATAGTTGCTCCAGCAAAACCAATTACCACAAGTAATACCCTTGCAACAACTAGTCTCTTAGCAGTCTCAGCTTTTGGATCGATGATTTTATAGTAAACATCGTGTGAGATTGCGTTTGCAATTGCTAGAATCAAACCATCAGCTGTTGACATGGCAGCAGCCATACCTCCAGCAGCAACTAGACCTGAGATTACATATGGTAATCCAGCTATTTCTGGAGTTGCTAACACAACAGCTTTACCACCCATGAAAAACTCGTTTAACTCAAGAGTTCCATTTCCGTTAAAGTCGCTTACAAACATTAAGTTTGCTTGGTTCCAGTTTTGATACCAATCTATCGCTTGAACTTCTGCAATTGATTTACCGATAATACCAGTAGGTAATGACGGATCAATCAATGACAACTTAGATAGTGTCGCTAACATTGGAGCAGAAGAATAAAGTAGGAAGATAAAGAATAAAGACCAACCTACTGATTTTCTAGCTGCTTTTACACTTGGAGTAGTGAAATATCTCATCATTACATGAGGCAATGATGCTGTTCCCATCATCATCGCTAGTGCTAATGAAATAAATCCCCAAGGTGTAGCGTTTACTGCAGAGTGAGCTTTAGTTATTCCAGCCAACCCTTTAGGTACTGTTTTTAGATCAGCAGCAGCATTTTTTACAAAACCAAACTGTTGTTCTAATTCACCAATTCTAGCTACTTCATCAGCTAACATAAAGTGTGGGAAGAAACCCGCACCCATTTTGTTACTGATCCAGAATACTGGGAGTAAGTAAGCTATGATTAGTACGATATATTGAGCTACCTGTGTCCAAGTTACTCCTCTCATACCACCTAACATTGAACATAATAAGATACTTATTAATCCAACGTATACAGCGTATTGAAATGGAATATCAAGTGCAACAGATGCAATTGTACCTGTAGCGTTAATTTGTGCAGTCACATAGGTAAATGAAGCAACAGTTAAAACTACTACTGCAAGAAACCTTGTTAAATTACCACCGTATCTTGTACCTATAAAATCTGGAACTGTGTAACATCCAAATTTTCTTAAGTATGGTGCTAATAAAGATGCAACTAATACGTATCCACCAGTCCAACCTACAAGTAGTGCCATATAGCCGTAACCTTTAAAGTAAATACCACCTGCCATTGCAACGAATGATGCACCAGACATCCAGTCTGCTGCAGTTGCCATTCCATTGAACACGGTTGGTACTTGTCTTCCAGCTACGTAATACGCATCAGCTTGAGCTGTACGTGATAGATAACCAATTATAGCATAGATGGCTACTGTGAAGGCAACGAAACAAATTCCAATTGTTTTCGCTGTCATACCCATCTGCTCACCAATCGACATAATGATTATGAAAGCTAAAAATCCACCTGTATAGATTCCATAAACTTTAGGTAAATTGTCTATAAAATTACCTTTGATCATTAGTCATCTCCTCTTTCACTAAAGCCGAACTCTTCATCAATTTTTTCTTGTTTATTCGCAAACCAGAAAATTAGGATTACGAAAATTCCAAGAGAACCTTGACAAGTAAACCAATAAGTTAACGGATAACCAAATGGTCCCGTTACCTCATTCATTTCAGCCCCGAATAGGAAGATGCCAATTGAGAATACAAACCAAATTGCTAAAGTCATAATTAACAATCCCCTGGTTTTTTCCCAGTGTTGTGCTTGTTTTGACATTATATACCTCTCTCTTTTAGTTATAACTGGGCAAAACCATACCCATAATCAAAGAGATTTAAAGTGTTAAAATTGTTCATATTAGGAGGCTTTTTAGGGTATAAGTTGAAAAATAAGCTATTTTTATGGGAAAATATAAACTTACTTGGAAAGATCTGACTTGGCATGACTTTAAGACTTATCTATTTGCTATGTTTAAAGCTTTCATCCCTAAGGGGAAAATCAGCAATTTAGATGAACTTGAAACTTTTATTCAAACAAAATCTGCTTGGGTAAGTCAAGTGACTCTTTATAGCTATCTCAAAACGAGAATGGGGACAAGGTATGTTCTTCATTTTGAGAACGACACATTTATGGAATCAGTAAACTTAGCTAAGTGGAATATTTATGCAGTTGCTCTTCAAGATCTAACTCTTTTTACATTTTCAAAATTGAAAGTAAATTTTAATTATCAAGATATTGAAAAGGCAAAAGAAATTTTTTTAAAAATTTTAGATGATGAAACTTCAAATAAAATGCCAATCGATATTATAGAAAATGCTAAAAAAAGTTTCGATGAAAGATTACAAAATATCAATTGGGACAACTATCATAATGATCTACCATTTAATCCCAGTGCTTTGTCTCTATATAAGTGGGCACCCATTGCAGAAGATTTAAAAAGTTTAGATCGTAAAATAGTTCTTAACTCAGTAATTTTAAAATGGGGTGTTGTCCAAAAAGAATTTAATGAGAGAATAAAATTTTAAATATTTTTTCTATTTTCAACTAAACTTGATACAACGCTTGGATCAGCTAAAGTGGTAGTATCTCCAAGCTGTTCATGTTCATTCGCTGCAATTTTTCTTAGAATCCTTCTCATAATTTTTCCTGATCTTGTTTTCGGGAGGCCTGGAGTAAAATGAATTAAATCAGGTGTAGCTAATGGTCCAATTTGCTTCCTTACCCAAAGTTTTAATTCTCTATCAAGGTCACCTGTTTCTGCTTCTCCAGCATTAAGAGTAACATAACAGTAAAGTCCGTTTCCTTTTATATCATGTGGATAACCAACAACTGCTGCCTCAGCTACTTTTGGATGTGCCACAAAAGCACTCTCAATTTCAGCAGTACCAAGATTGTGTCCTGACACAATAATTACATCATCTACTCGACCAGTGATCCAATAATAACCGTCATTATCTCTTCTGCATCCATCTCCTGTAAAGTACTTACCATCAAATTGTGAAAAATAGGTATCTATAAATCTCTGGTGGTCTCCATACACAGTTCTCATTTGACCGGGCCATGACTGTGAAATACACAATCTACCTTCTCCAGCCCCTTTAATTTCTTTTCCATCTTTGTCAACAATACAGGGTTTTATTCCATAAAAAGGTTTAGTAGCAGAACCTGGTTTCAAAGGTATAGCACCAGTTTGTGGAGCAATTAATATTCCACCTGTCTCAGTTTGCCACCAAGTGTCAACAATAGGACACTTAGAATTTCCAACTGTTTTATAATACCACATCCATGCTTCTGGATTTATAGGTTCACCAACGGTTCCTAATAATTTTAAGGATTTTCTTGAAGTTTTATTTACTGGATTATCTCCTTCTCTCATTAAGGCTCTAATAGCAGTTGGAGCAGTGTAAAATGTATTTACTTTAAATTTATCTACAATTTGCCACCATCGCGAACTATCAGGATAATTTGGAACACCTTCAAACATTATTGTTGTAGCTCCATTTGCTAGAGGCCCATATATTATGTAGCTATGTCCTGTAACCCAACCAATATCAGCTGTGCACCAATAAATATCTTTGGGTTTATAATTAAATATATATTGATGAGTCATTGATGCGTAAACCATATACCCACCAGTCGTATGCAAAACTCCTTTTGGCTTACCAGTTGAACCAGATGTATAAAGAATAAATAGTGGATCTTCAGCTTTCATTTCTTCAGGTTCAGAATGATTACTTACATCTTTAATTAAGTCGTGATACCAAATATCTCTTTCACTATTCCAAAATACATAATTACCAGTTCTTTTTACAACTATACATTTCTTCACATTTGGACAACTGGTTAAAGCTTCGTCAGTTGTTGTCTTTAAAGGAATTGTTTTTCCACCTCTAACACCCTCATCTGCTGTAATAATATATTCTGATTTACAGTCATTTACTCTTCCAGAAATTGATTCTGCAGAAAATCCTCCAAAAATGATAGAATGAATTGCACCTATTCTTGCACAAGCTAACATTAGAATTGCTAACTCTGGTATCATAGTTAAATAAATTGTTACTCGATCACCTTTTTTGATTCCTAGTTTTTTTAATCCATTTGCAGCTTTGGAGACTTTTTGATGTAATTGTTTATAAGAAATTTTTTGAGTATCTTTAGGGTCATCTCCAACCCAGATAATTGCAGTTTTATCTTTTTTATCTTTTAAATGTCTATCTATACAGTTAGCAGAGGCATTAAGCGTTCCATCTTCAAACCATTTAATTCTTACCTCATCCTTACTATACTTAACATCTTTAATTTTTTTGAAAGGTTTGATCCAAGTAATTCTTTTTCCTTCTTTTTTCCAGAAAGCATTATTGTTTTTAACTGACTCATTATATTTTTTTTGATATTGAGCTTTATTTGCTAAACCACTTTTGATCCATTCTGGTCTTGTCTTAAATATTAGTTCAGAAGAAGTTGAGTTTCCTTTTTTTTTATTTTTACTTTTTTTCTTAATAATTTTTCTTTTTTTATACGATCTTTTTTTTAATTTCTTCTTTTTCTTAAGTGGTTTTTTTTTAGATTTTTTCTTTTTTTTTGGCATAGACTTATTTTTAAATTAAAGTTTACTCATCTTATTTAAAATTTTCCAGCTTTTAGAGTCAATGGGCATTACTGATAAACGACTTTGTTTAATTAGTGATAAATGGCTCAATTCCTTGTTTTTCTTGATTTTTTCTAATGTGACTGGCTTATCTAATTTTTTTATAAATTTTACAGTAACGGCCACAAAGCGACCAGTTTGGTCTGTTTTATCTAAATAGGCTTCTTTGATCACATCCACAATTCCTACTATTTCTTTTCCAATGTTAGAGTGATAAAAAAAACATTGATCACCTTTTTTCATATTTTTCAAATTTTTTGCAGCTTGATAATTTCTCACACCATCCCATGCAGCTCCTTTAGAACCACTTTTTTTTTGCTGATCGATTGACCAAACATCTGGCTCAGATTTTAATAACCAGTATTGCATTATAATTTTACTCCTGCACCTTTAAGAAAAATAGCATTTTCATCTAGAGCCCATCTTGGAATTGCTGGATGATCTAAATTATTAAATTTTTTTAATTTAAACTTTTCTAATCCAACCATTGCAATCATTGCCGCATTATCTCCACAGAGTTCTATAGGAGGGAATATACTTTCATAATTATTTTCTTTACATAACTTGATCAACATAGATCTTATTTTTTTGTTAGCAGCAACACCTCCAGCAACTACAAATACTTTTTTATTTAAATTATTTTGTTTTTCAAATTCATTAAAAGCAAATTTTGTTTTTTTATATAAAATTTCTTCAATAGTATTTTGAAAAGATGCTGCAAGATCAAATTTTTCTTGTTCACTCTTAATTGTTTTAGCTATTTTTAAAACTGAAGTTTTAAGTCCAGCAAAGGATAAATTACAACCTCCTTTATTTAAAATAGGTTTTGGCAAAATATATTTTTTTGGGTCCCCTTTTTTTGCTAAAATTTCAATTTGTGGTCCACCAGGAAATTCGATTCCTAAAACTTTAGCAGTTTTATCGAATGCTTCACCTAAAGCATCATCAATAGTAGTTCCTAATCTTTTATATTTTTCAATACCTTGAACATTTAAATATTGTGAGTGTCCACCTGAAATTAATAAAAGTAGATAGGGATAATTAAGATTAGAGTTTAATTTTGGACTTAACGCATGGCCTTCTAAATGATTGACAGCAATGAAAGGTTTTTTTATTGCTAAAGCAAATGCTTTTCCAAAACTTAATCCTACGGACAAACAAACAATTAATCCAGGTCCAGCTGTTGAAGCTACAGCATCAATTTCATCGATTCTTTTTCCACTTTCATTTATTGCTTTTTTAACAATTAAATCTATCTTCTCAATATGAGATCTGGCTGCTAATTCTGGTACAACTCCCCCATACTCTTTGTGCACATCAATCTGACTTGAAACAATATTTGATAAAACTACAGGAATTCCTTGTTCATTTTCTGTAATTAAAGATGCAGCAGTTTCATCGCAGCTAGTTTCTATTCCGAGAATTAAGGGTTTTTTACTCATTCAAATAGTTTTTAATAATTGTACAATCCCAATACAAGTAAGAAATAAATTTATTTATGAGTAAAAGAATAATAATTGGTTCTAGAGGTAGTAAGTTAGCATTGCTTTATGCTCAAAATGCTAAAAATAAAATTATTCAAAATTCAAATCTGAATGATGAGGATATCTTTATTAAAAGAATAAGTACTCAGGGTGATCAAATACTAGATACTAGGCTATCTGAGGTAGGTGGCAAAGGTTTATTCTCAAGCAACATTGAGAAAGAGTTAAAAAATAGAAATATAGATGTAGCTGTTCATGCTTTAAAAGATATGCCAGCTTTTGAAACCGAGGGTCTTAAAACAGATATATTTTTAGAAAGAAATGATCCAAGAGAAATTTTAATTACGGTCAATAAAAAAAAACTTAAAGAATTAAATTTAAAATCTATTATTGGAACTTCATCTTATAGAAGAGAATTTCAAATAAAGAAAATTAGACCAGATATTAAATGTAAACTTTTAAGAGGAAATGTGGATACTAGAATTAAAAAATTAAAAGAAGGAATATATGATGCCATTATATTATCTTATGCGGGTATTAAACATTTAAAATTTGAAAATGAAATTTCGGAAATTTTTTCAACAAATGAAATAATACCTAGTGTAGGACAGGGTATTATAGCACTTCAATGCAGAGAAAATGATAAAGAAATAATTTCTATATTAAAAAAGATTAATCATGAAGAAACGTATAAAAGAGCTCAAGTGGAAAGAAATATTTTAAAAGTCTTAGAGGGAGATTGTGAAACAGCAATAGGTGCACATGCTATAATTCATGAAGATAAAATTACCGTAGAAGCAGAACTTTTTTCATTAGATGGTACTCAAAGATTTTATGAAAAAAAAATTGGCAATATCAATGAATTTCAACAACTTGGTAAAGAAGTTGGACAAACTCTAAAAATAAAATCAAATAATTCGTATAAAAGATAATATGCATATTTTATTAACAAGACCATTAGACGATTGCTCGGAAATGATTTTGAAATTTCAAAATTTAGGTCATCAAGTTTCACATTTACCGTTAATTAGTATTGAAAAAATTAATTATGAGAAAATAAATTTTTCTGAATATGGCGGTATCATTTTTACTAGCTCAAATGCAGTAAAATTTTTAAATTTAGATAAATTAGATAAAAATATGAAATGCTTTTGTGTGGGTAATTCTACTGAAAAAAAAGCAAGAAGTGTTGGTTTTCAAAATACAATTAGTGCTGAAGGTAATGTTTTAAATTTAAAAGAATTAATATTACAAAACTATGTAACAAAAGATAAAAAATTACTTTATATAAGTGGTGAAATAATAGCAGCTGACTTACATCAAGAGTTATCAAATGAGGGTTTAACTATCAAAAGAATTATAAACTATAGAGCAAATCATAATCAAAAATTTAATGAAAATTTCATAGAGGAGTTAAAATCAAATGTGCCTGATATAGTCTATATTTATTCTCAAAACAGTGCATCTAGTTTTTTAAATTTTATAAAAATATATCAAACTGAAAATCTATGGATGAACACAAATTTAATGTGTATTGGTGAGAAAACCTCAACAATATTGAATGAAATTAAATGGAAAAAAATATTTCTTTTTAATCCTGGAGAAGAAGAGTTTTTGCTATATAAAATTTAATTATGGAATTATTTAATAATTTTTCTGAGATTTTTTTATCTGTATGGAATAAAGGAATTTTAGGCGTAGATATATTTCAAATATTAATTGGAATAGGTATATTCTTAATTTTTTTGATTTTTAGGGGATTAATAAGCAAACTTATAATAAAAAAATTAGAAATTATATCTAAACGAACTACGAATAAATTAGATGATACTTTCGTTTCATCATTAATAGGACCAGCAAGATTTTTGCCAATTGTTTTGGGTTTTTTTATTGCAAGCTATTATATGACTTTCTCATTAGAAGGTAGAGAAATAGTTGATACGATTAATAGAACTTTAATTACAATATTAATTTTTTGGGTTATTCATCAAATTATCGAACCAGTTTCTTATATACTCAGTGGGCTTGATAAACTCTTAACACGAGAACTAATTGGATGGATTATTAAATCATTAAAGATATTAATATTCATATTAGGTCTGGCAGCTGTTTTAGAATTATGGGGAATTAAGATTGGACCGATTATTGCTGGATTAGGATTATTTGGTGTGGCAGTTGCATTAGGTGCACAAGATTTATTTAAAAATCTAATTTCTGGAATTTTAGTTCTTGTTGAAAAAAGGTTTAAGATAGGTGATTGGATTTTAGTTGACGGAATTATCGAAGGTATTGTAGAAAAAATTGGTTTTCGTTCAACAACAATAAGAAAATTTGATAAATCGTTAGCAATTATTCCTAACTTTCAGTTCGCAGAAAATGCAGTAGTCAATGTAAGTGAAACTTCTAATTGGTTAATAAGTTGGATAATTACTCTTCAATATGACACTTCAGTAGAACAATTAAAAACTATTAGAGATCAAATAGAAAATCATATTAAAAAAAGTGAAGATTTTGATACAAACATAGGAATTGCAGTTAGAGTTGATAAATTTTCAGATAGTTCAATAGATATGTATGTTCGTTGTTTTACCAAATCTGATAGTTGGAATGAGTGGCTATCTGTTAAAGAAAAACTTGCTATTGAAATTAAAAAAATTGTAGAAAACAATGAAGCATCGTTCGCATTTCCAAGTTCATCAATTTATATTGAAAAAAAATGATAGCTATTTTTTATTTAGTTTTACAAATATTAAAACTTTATTCTTATGTGGTTATTGCAAATGTTTTAATTAGTTGGTTAATAGCCTTTAATATTTTAAATACGCAAAATAGATTTGTTTACGCTTTTTTGGAGCTTACTTATCGATTAACAGATCCTTTCTTAAATAGAATAAGACGTTTTTTGCCAAATTTGGGTACAATAGATATCTCCCCTATAATTTTACTACTATTGATTTGGTTTATAGAAATGTGTATGAAGCTCTACATTGCACCAATGATATTCTAAAAATTTATGATTTTAATTGATGGTAAAAAAGAAGCTGCATTATTAAGAGAAGAATTAAAAAAAGAAGTTTCTGATTTAAAAGTGAAATATAATAAAGTTCCTGGACTTACTGTAATTTTAATTGGTGATTTAACTCCAAGTCAAATTTACGTTCGAAATAAAGAAAAATCTGCAAACGAAGTGGGATTAAAATCTGATGTAATTAAATACCCAGAAACTGTGGAGGAAAAAGTTGTATTAGAAAAGATAGATCAACTTAATAAAGACGAAACTGTTTCAGGAATTTTAGTACAGTTGCCATTGCCAAAACATATTAATAAACAAAAAATTATTGAAGCTATCGATCCTTCAAAAGATGTAGATGGATTTCATCCAATGAATGTAGGAAATCTTTCATCAGGATATGAAAGCTCTGTGCCATGTACTCCTTTAGGGTGTTATTTATTAATTAAAAAAATTGAACCGAATTTAAGTGGAAAGAAAGCCGTAATTGTTGGTAGGTCAAATTTAAACGGTAAACCAATGACACAACTTCTTTTAAAAGAAAATTGCACAGTAACAATCACTCACTCACGAACCGTAGATTTGAAGGGCGAATGTTTGGAAGCAGATATTATCGTTGCTGCAGTTGGAATACCTGAACTTGTAAAAGGTGACTGGATAAAAAAAAATGCAATTGTAATTGATGTTGGAATTAATAAAACTGATAAAGGTATTGTTGGCGATGTTGCTTTTGATGAGGTATCTAAAAATGCAAAAGCACTAACACCGGTACCTGGAGGTGTAGGTCCCATGACTATTGCTTGTTTGTTAAAAAATACAATTGACTGTTTCAAAAGATCGCAAATTTAATATTTAAATCAGCAAATTTTTTTTGTTAAATTAGGTTATGAAAAAACCAAAATATCCTTATAGAATAGGAATTCTTATGGCAATACTTACAATACCTCCAATAGGGGCAACACAATTAGGTTGGTATTTATATGATCAACAAACTGGATTTGATTATGGTATGATAGTAGGAACATTTTCAGTAATATATGCCGCTTGGTTAATGTACGAAAAAAAATGGAGAGAAGATGATGAGGATTAATTAATGGAAAAAATAATTTTTTTTAGTTTAGTAATTCCAATATTAGGATTTGTTCTTTATCTGGGTGGTTCTGCAATTATGAAAGGTTTTAGCGCTAAAAGTAATAATAAAGAGAATTTAGATATTGAGAATAAACAAGATCAAAACACTTCATTTGATAGAGATAAATTGAGTGATGAACTTGATAAATTGAATAAACTTTTAAAAGAGGGTGTTTTAACCCAGGAAGAGTTTGAAAAAGCAAAAAAGAAAATTTTAGAAGATTAGTTTTTTTCCATCAACCAAAGTTTTTCATCAGCTAAAAAATAAATTTTACCATTGTATGGATGTACTTCTATATCTCTTATTCTTCCGATTTTATCTTTAAAAATTATATCCTCTTTTACGTTTGACAAATCATTAAATATTAGTTTTCTTAAGGATTGGTCTTTAAGTGATGTAATTAAAGCGTGACCGTTCCACTCATTAAACTCATTACCTTTATAAATTGTTATTGCACTTGTAGCTATAGAAGGAACCCAATATTGTATAGCTTTTGTAAAACCTGGTTTCCATTTAGGACCAATAGGAATTCCTGAATAATTTGTGCCCCCCCAACCTAAAATCTTCCATCCATAATTTTCACCCTTCTTTACTTCACCAAACCAATCACCTCCTTTTGCCCCATGATTGCTTATATAAATATTTCCATCAAATGGTGAAAGTGCTAATCCTTGAGGATTTCTTACACCAATTTGATAAATTTCTGGAAGCCAATCAGTTTTATCTTTAAATTTGGGATTATCTTTTGGGATACTTCCGTCTAAATAAATTCTAATAATACTTCCAGGGTGTTGAGATGGATCTTGGGCGATCATACCTTTCCCTCTCTCTCCAGCAGAGGCAAAAAGGTAATTCTCTTTAATCGCTAATCTTGAACCAAAATGGTAACCAGAATCGATTGGTGGATTTGCTTGAAAAATGTTCTTAAATTTTAAATTTTTATTATTAAATTTTGCTCTAGCAATCGAAGTACTTGTTTTCCAATTACCTCTATTTTCTGAGTAGGATACATAAACAAAATTGTCTTTAAATAAAATATCTAATAAGCCACCCTGACCATATTCAAGAAAATTTAAATTATGACTAATTAAATTTAAATGTTTATTTTTAATATCTATTAATTTAATTTTTCCACTTTTTTCAGTGATAAGTATATTATTTTCATCAACAAATGTTGATCCCCATGGGTCTTTGAGATCTATAATTTTTTTAAAATTAATAATTTCTGCATTAGCTGAGATTGAAAAAATAAAGATAAACAATATGAAAAGAATTTTCATATTTACTAAAAAACTACTTCAAAACCTTCAAAGTCTGGTGGTCCTAAATATAAATCTCTATTTTTCCATACATCTTCAAATTGTTTTTCTTTACCAAGAACTATTTTAAATCTATTCATCGCAATATACATAATTTATTAAGATAGTTTTGATCTTCCTCCATCAACAGCTATAATTTGACCAGTAACCCATGAACTATCATCTGTCATAAGAAATTTTGCCAAAGAGGCAGAATCTTTTCCTTCACCTAATCTTTTTAAAGGATGAGCTTTAGCAATTCCCTCAGCTAATGCTTTATTTTTTAACATAGGTTCTGCAATTTTGGAATTTGTTAAGCTTGGTGCAATGCAATTAACTCTAATATTAGGTGCAAATTCTGCGGCCAAAGAAACAGTTAATCCTTCAACTGCAGCTTTTGTGGATGCAATTATGGCATGATTTGTAAATCCTCTTTGAGCTGCAACGGTAGAAAATAAAACTATTGAACCTTTGTTTTTTTTTAAAATTTCTTGGTAACCTTTTATTGCCTCAACAGCTGAATAAAGATTTAGTTTCATACATTTATTGAAATCTTGCTCTGTAACCATTCTTAATGGTTTCAAATCAATAGATCCTACACAGTAAGCAATTCCTTTGATTTCTGAAATATCATTTTTAACTTTTTCGATAAATCCATCTTCCAAAACATCTACTACAGTAGAAGTACATCCAAGTTTTTCTGAAACATTTTTAAGCTCTGTTTCATTTCTTCCAACTAAATGAACACCATTTCCTGAACTTATTAGTTGTTCAGCTAAACTTGATCCGATTGAACCTGTCGCACCAAAAATAAGATATTTTTCTGACATAAAATTTTTTTATTAGTTATATTTAGTTATGAAGTTATTTTTTATACTTGGTAATCAATTATTTCCATTAAAATACCTCGACCGCTTCAAAAAGGACCATACATTTTTTATGGCAGAAGATAACGGATTGTGTACCTATGAAAAACATCATAAGCAAAAAATCTTGCTATTCTTGTCTTCTATGCGTTCTTATGCTGATAATCTTAAAAAGAGTAAATATAAATTAGATTATTCAAAAATTGAGGACAAAGATTTTAAAGATGATTATTTAAAGAAATTAAAAAAAATAATTACTCAAAAAAAAATAACAGAAATTTCAAGTTTTGAAATTGAAGATAAATTTTTCGAAAAAAAAATTTCACAATTTTTAAAGAAAGAAAAAATTAAATGGAATATTATCCAAACTCCAATGTTTTTAAATTCGAGGAATGAATTTAAGAATTATTTAAGAAAATCTAAAAAACCTTTCATGGCAACATTTTATAAAGAAGTTAGAAAAAAATCTGGAATATTAATGGGTGCAGATGGGAATCCAGTTGGAGGAAAATGGAGTTTTGATGAAGATAATAGAAATAAACTACCTAAAGATATTTCAATACCAAAATTTCCTAAAATTAATGAAACCAACCATACAAAAAAGTTAAAACCTATTATTGAAAAATTATTTAAAGATCATTCTGGTAGCACAAAAGATTTCTGGCTTGCAACGGAATTTGATGAAGTAGTTAAGCTTTTAAATTTTTTTATAAAAGAAAAATCAAATTTGTTTGGTGATTATGAAGATGCTGTAAATCAAAAAGATAATATTTTGTTTCACAGTGCCTTAAGCCCATATATCAATTTAGGATTAATTACTCCTGAATTTATTATTCAAAAAGTTTTAGAATTTGACAAAAAGAAAAAAATAAGAATGAACTCACTAGAAGGATACATTCGTCAGATAATTGGTTGGAGAGAGTTTATGCGTGGAATTTATCAAAGTTATTCTGACGAAATGGAAACAAGTAACTTTTTTAAACATAATAGAAAAATGAAAAAATCCTGGTATGAGGGAACAACAGGCTTGCCCCCTCTAGATCATGCAATTCAAAATGCAGAAAATTATGGATGGTCTCACCATATTGAAAGGTTAATGATTTTATCCAACATTATGAATCTTTGCGAAATAAAACCAACAATTGTTTATAAATGGTTCATGGAAATGTTTGTTGACTCATCTGATTGGGTAATGGTTCCAAATGTTTATGGAATGGGTTTATTTAGTGATGGGGGAATTTTTGCAACTAAACCATATATCTGTGGATCTGCTTATTTTATGAAAATGATGGATTTTAAAAAAGGTGATTGGTGTAATACGATGGATGGATTGTATTGGAGATTTATAGATCGAAATAGAAAATTTTTTTTAAAAAATCCTAGACTATCGATGATGGTTCGTATCTTTGATAAAATGAAAACTGATAGAAAAAAAATAATTTTATCTTCAGCAAATAAATTTATTAAACAAAATACAATTTAGTGAAAAAAGAACACCTAGCATCAAAAATTTGCCCTATTTGTAAAAGACCATTTGTTTGGCGAAAGAAATGGAAGCTTAATTGGGATAGAGTAAAATATTGTTCCAAGAAGTGTTCTAAGTTAAGCTGATTTTAGTGAACATAATTGTATTACAACATATTAAAATTGAAGACCCTGGTTATATTAAAGATTTAATGTTGGCTGATGGATTAAATTTAACCACTGTAGAGCTCGACGAAGATGAACAAATTCCAAGTGATCTCAGCAAATTTGATGGTATGTTTTGTATGGGTGGTCCAATGGATACGTTTATGGAAAAAGATTATCCTTGGTTAATTGAGGAAAAAAAAGCAATCAAAGAATTTGTTATTAATTTAAAAAAACCTTATTTGGGTTTTTGTTTGGGGTGCCAGTTGTTAGGTGAAGCTGTTGGTGGTAAAGTAGTAAAATCCCAACCACCAGAAATAGGGATTATGGATATTAATTTTTCGAAAGAAAAAGATACTGATAATTTATTTTCTAAATTTCCAAATAATATAAAAAGTTTACAATGGCATTCTTATGAGGTCCAAGGAATTGAGAATAATAAAGATGTGACTTTATTAGCCTCATCACCAGTTACTAAATATCAAATCTTTAAATATCAAAATCATGCTTATGGTATTCAGTTTCATATTGAAATTAAAGACACAACAGTTAATGAATGGGGATGTGTACCGGAGTATAAAAAGGCTCTTGAAGATCAATTAGGAGAGGGAGCATTAGAAAAATTTGATAATGCTGCAAAAAATAATATGAATGATATGAATAATTATTCTAAAATTCTTTATGAGAATTTTAAAAAAATATTATGAATAATAAAATTTTTGAATGGGCAGGGGTTATTACAGCTATACTGTATTCTTTATTTGTTGCGTTAAATATTGGAATAGAATTTTTTGGTTTTTGTTTACTATTATTGTCGGCAATTTTAATTGGAATTTGGGCTTATAGGGGAGGCCACAAAGGAATATTATTATTACAATTTTTTTATGCGACAGCTGGAATTATTGGAATGGTTAGGTGGTTCTAATTAAAAGTTGTAATTATTTTTGGAATATAGTTTTTAAAATTGAAAAAACCTTTATTACAATATCGCCAAGAAAATTGATCTAATTTCCTATAAAGAAATTCTATTTTTAAATTGTTTGAATTTATAAAATCTAGGTTTTCACCAACTGTTGGATATAAACCATAAGAAGTTTCATTAATATTTTGTATTTCACTCAAATCTATTATTTCAGAACTGATTGATTTTTCCTCTAATCTCTTTTTTTGATCTTCAATTAGTTGAGACTTAAATTTTACTAATTTTTCACTTAGCTCTATGGTTCGGTTTTCATTTTTATTAGAAATTAAAAAAACTTTTTTAAATTTTTGATCTTTAAAATCACCTATTTCAAAAGATAAATTATTCTCAAAAATAAAAAGATTTTTTTCTCCAAGATTTTGTGGGTTGTTAAATTCTAATTTTGATGCAGCATAAGTTTTATTGCTTGTTTTTGGAGGAGCATTTTCATTAAGTTTGATATTTCTAAATCTGTTGTTTGTAAATTTTTTAATGTTCCATTCACTAGCTAAATAATTTTTTCCTTGTGTTTGAATTCCAGCGACCCATCTCCATCCTAATGTATTGGCTGCAGCATCTCCATCGTACAAATGCTTCATAAAAAATTCAGCACCTAATTGCCATGGCAGCCCTAAAGTAAAAATCCAAATACTTGCAAACCACATTCTTGCATGATTATGTAAATAGTTGTTTTCCCTCAATTCATTTACCCATTCATTAAAGCACTCTATATTTGTATTTCCTTCAATAGCTTTTTTATAATCAGCATCATCTTTAAATTCTTCACGAATTTTTTTTAATTCGTTTAAGTAATCTGTCCAAACGTTTGGTCTTAATTCTAACCAACCTTTCCAATATGTTTTCCATAGAACTTCTTGAATGAATTTTTCATTTTTTGAAAATGAAAATTTATTTAATGATTTTTTAATAACTTCTAACTCAGAAATTAAACCATGAGTGATGTAGGGTGAAAGGCATGAAATATTTGATCTATTGTTAGGACCATAATCAAAATTTCGCAATCTTGTATATTCAAATAAATTTTGCTCAACAAAATTATTTAGTTTTTCAATGGCCGAGGCCCTTGACGTTCCAAAGTTCATTGAATTTATCTATTTTTTTTCTTTTTTAGACCTAATTTATCACTATGTCTTAATCTTAAGATCACAATTGCTGCCGCAATAAGAACTATAGCAATAGCTTCATAAACTAATGCGGTAGGATCCATTTCTTTTCCCTGTAAGATAATAAATCGTGCAAGTGCTGTGATTGCTATTAAAAGCGGAAGAGTTATACTTATTGATTGTTGATCCCAAAAAACTCTTACCATTGCTAAAACTTCTAAGTAAAGAAACATTAATAATAAGTCAGCTAAAGTTACTGATTGATTATCAAACATATTCTTAATTTCTATACCAACTGCAATTACTGTGCTTATTAAAATAATACACATTAATATTAGCTGTAAATTTTTAGCAATCTTTTCCATTACTTATTCTTACTAAATGGTAGCCATTTTTCAAATATTGATTTTGAGGAACCTTCATATGGAATTGAATAAGAATAAGGGTTCGGACTTGTTAAAACCTCAATTCCTTTCGAGAATACAAAAATAAAAACAATAACAAATACTATTACCATTATCTTAAATGGATCAAAATTTTTGGTCTTAAATACGCTAGCTGATTGTTCCTCTGCTTTGTGAAAATGTTTAAAGGTCATATAAACAGCAAAAATTAATCCAATGTGTGCCATATAAAGACCAGCCCAACCAAAAGCGAAAGTTGTGTATGAAAATACATATAAACTAAAAACTGTTGTCCATATAAAACTTAATACTAATAAAATTTGCAACCTAACTGCTTTTGGCAAAGATCTTAAATCATTTTTACTGTCATCAAACAAAATATTTGCAGCATCTCTCATCCAATTTTTTAACGATTCCATAGAAATTAAATTATGTTTTTTTCAAAAATAAACAATCACCAAATTGTCTCTGAATAAACAGCTAGTTTCTTAACTTTTTTTTATGAAAATTGATAAATTTCTCGACATTTGATTTATTAAAAGATCTATTTTCTTCGAAAGAAACTTTTTTCATTGAATAAGCTTTGCTATTAGTAATTCTTGATTCGATCGTTATATTTCCTTTATAAAGTTTAAGTTTTACGGTTCCATTAACTTTATTTTTTTTTAGGTCGACAATTTTTTGTAATTTAAATCTCTCTTTTGAATACCAATAACCGTTATAGATAAGTTCAGCATATCTAGGCATTATATTATCTTTTTTATGCATTGTTTCTTTATCCAATGTGACAGACTCAATAGCTCTATGAGCGTGAACTAATAATGTACCCCCGGGAGTTTCATAAACTCCTCTTGATTTTATTCCTAAAAATCTATTTTCAACTAGATCAACTCTACCTATTCCATTTTTACCAGCTAGCTTATTTAGTTTTTCAAGTAATTTTGCAGGACGTAATTTTTTTCCATTAACTCCAACAGGATCCCCATTTTTAAAATTTATTGAGACAAATTCAGCTTTATTTGGTGCTTTTTCTGGAGATATAGTTCTTTGAAAAATGAATTCTGGCGCAGAATTTTTAGGGTTTTCTAAAACTTTACCTTCAGTTGATGTATGAAATAAATTATCATCAATAGAAAAAGGTGGAGCGCCTTTTTTGTCTTTCGGAATTGGTATTTTATTTTTTTTTGCATAATTAATCAAATCAGTTCTAGATTTTAATTTCCATATTCTCCAAGGTGCAATAATTTTTATCTTTTGACCAAAATAATGATAACCTAACTCAAATCTAACTTGATCATTACCTTTTCCTGTAGCACCATGAGACACAGCATAAGCTTTATATTTTTTTGCAATTCTGATTTGGTCTTTTGCTATCAAAGGTCTTGCAATAGATGTCCCTAATAAATAAACACCTTCATATATTGCATGGCCACGGATCATGGGAAAAACATAATCTTTTACGAAAATATTTTTTAGATCTCTTATAATTATATTTTTAACTCCAAATTTTTTGGCATTAGATATAATTTTTTTTTGATTAATTTCTTGACCAATATCTGCAGTGTAACAAATAACTTCTGCACTATAATTTTCTTGGAGCCATTTAAGAATTATAGATGTGTCTAATCCGCCTGAGTAAGCTAAAACAATTCTTTTTTTTGATTTCATTAATTAACTGCAGGCTTTTTTTGCAGCATTGTATGCTTTTGTAAAACCAAGAAGTGAATAATGATCTATGGTTTGAGAACCTTTTTCATTATAACCTGAGAGCATTATTCTTGACCCTTTTTTCATAACTCTAACCATTATTTTTTCTTTTTTATTACTAGTCATCCAAGCAAAGCCTTGTTGTTTAATATCAAATTTAAATTTATTATTTCCGGAGGTTGCTAAAACAGTATTATTTTTATTGAATTCATATCCTGCAGTTGTACTTATTTCATTTGAAATTTTTTCACCAGGTCTAAAAGTTATAAATAATCTTGCATCTCTTTTATTTGACTTTGGTGCCTGTAAGACAGGTGTAGATTGGGCAAAACATACTTTGCCTGAAGTCCCTGACATTACTATTACTTCCCAATCTTTAAATTTACCGACTTTTTTTAAATCCTCTGCAAAAGAATTTGATACAGAAATAATTGAAATCAATACTGCTAAGAATATAGTTTTTTTAATTATGGACATGGGTTAGGATAAATTTTTTGTACTTCGTTAATTTCATTTATAATTTCTTCTGTTAAATTTATATTTACACTTTCTATATTAGTTTTCAACTGCTCCATTGTAGTCGCACCAATGATAACGGAAGTTACAAATGGTTGAATTTCCAAAAATTTTAAAGACATTTGTGCTAAGTCCAATTTAAATTTTTTGGCTACCTCATAATAAGCATCAATTGCTTTTTCTGTGTTAGGTTTACTATATCTAGTCCAGAAATCTTTATGGAGTGCAATTCTAGATTTTTTTGGCAATTGATTATTTCTATACTTGCCTGAAAGATAACCACAGGCAAGGGGAGAGTAAGCCAAAAGCCCAGATTGTTCTCTAACTGACATTTCAGCAAGACCTACTTCATAAGTTCTATTAAGTAGGTTGTATGGGTTTTGAACTGAAAGCATTCTCGGGAGATTTTTATCTTTTGATATTTCTAAAAATTTAGATAAACCCCAAGGAGTTTCATTAGACAAACCAACATACCTAATTTTTCCTTGCGCTATAAATTTTTTGAGATTTTCTAATATATCTTCGAATTTAGTCCACTCACTATCATCATTGTGTTCATAACCTAATTTACCAAAAAAATTTGTATTTCTCTCTGGCCAGTGAAGTTGATATAAGTCGATATAATCAGTCTTTAATCTTTTTAAACTCCCTTCTAAAGCTTGCGTAATATTTTTTTCCCCAAATTGGTTTCCACCACCCCTGACATATTCCCTCATGGGTCCACAAACCTTTGTAGCAAGAATTACCTGATCTCTTTTTTTTGTTTTTTCAAACCAATTTCCTATAATTTTTTCAGTGCTACCAAAAGTCTCTTCTTTCGGAGGAATAGAATAGATTTCTGCTGTATCCCAAAAATTTACACCATTATCTAAAGCATAATTCATTTGCTCAAAACCCTCTGCCTGAGTATTTTGTTCTCCCCAAGTCATTGTTCCGAGACAAATTGTACTAACATCTAATGAGGTGTTCCCTAATTTTTTGTAATTCATTTGAGTGTTTGAGTTAATTTTTTAATAATCTTTTAAGGCATCTTGAATAATTAGTAAAAGACTATATATTCCACTTATTATGGAATTTAATAAAAAAGGTATTTTAAATAGAGCTAGAGAAGCTCAAAAGTCAACAGTAATAACGGATGAAGGTTTAAGAGCCTACATGTTGAAAGTTTACAACTACATGGCAACTGGTATTTTATTAACTGGAATAATTGCATTATTATCTTTCAAATTATCAGTCGTAACTGATGCGTCTGGAGCAATATCAGGTTTTACAAGTTTAGGTAACGCTTTATTCTTTTCAGGATTAAAATGGGTTGTAATGTTAGCTCCACTTGGAATTGTTTTCTATATGAGTTTTGGAATTAATAAAATGAGTGCTTCAAAAGCTCAAACTGTATTTTGGTTATTTGCAGCTTTGATGGGATTATCATTATCTTGGATATTACTTGTTTATACTGGTGTGAGTGTAGCTAGGGTATTCTTTATAACTTCAGCTACTTTTGGTGCAATGAGTATTTATGGTTATACTACTAAAAGAGACCTTACTAAATTAGGATCATTTTTAATGATGGGATTAATTGGAATTATCATTGCTTCATTAGTAAATATTTTTATGAAATCTACTATGATGTATTTTGTGATTTCAATATTAGGTGTACTAATTTTTGTGGGCTTAACAGCTTATGATACACAAAAAATTAAAAACATGTATGTTGCAAGTGATACTGGTGAGCTAATTGGTAAAAAAGCTGTTATGGGAGCTTTAACTCTTTATCTTGATTTTATTAATTTATTTATAATGCTCTTAAGACTTTTTGGTCAAAGAAGATAAACTTATTTTTATAATTTTTTCCAATTAGTATTTTTTAATAAAACATTTAAATCAAAAGAGTTTTTAAGAATTTTTCCATTTGTATCTGTAATTAAATATTTAAGATTTTTATTTTTTGGTTTAAAGTTTTTACAAATTTTATAAAGAGCATTTTCTGTAGCATTTTTAAATACGCTAAATCCTATTTGTTTACTAGATATATTGAGACCATAATCTTTCCAAGAGCCTTCTGAGACCATTTTTGCATATAGATCTAGGATGATTTTTAATTCTTCTTTTTCAAAAAAATTTTTATTTTCTAAATTTTTTTTATTAACGTTATCTATTATTAATTTTAAATTATTATTCATTTATTTTATATTTATTAATTATTCCTATTTGAAAACCTGTAAAAATAAAAGTTATAGGTAGCAGACCCCACACTTTAAAATTGACCCAGAACTCCTCTGACTGTGTTCTCCATACCAATTCATTTAGTAACGCCAGTCCAAAGAAAAAAAATACCCATCTTTTATTTAATATCTCCCAACCCTCATTTGTTAATGAGATAGATTTTCCCATAAGTTTTTTTAAAATTGGTTCATCTGTGAAATATTTTCCAAATATTAAAGCTAAACCAAACAGAATATTTATTATTGTAGGTTTAATGAAAATAAAAACTGGATTATCAAAATAAATAGTTAATCCACCAAATAAAGTAATTAAAATTCCACTTAATAAAGGAACTTTTGGTATTTTTTTCTCCAAAATCCACATTACTGTTAATGCTATTATTGTCGCAATTATAAATGGAGGAATTGCTACTTTTAAGTCTTTGTCATTATCGTAGTAGTAGTAAAAAAAAATTATTAATGGCCCAAAATCAGTAATAAACTTTAGAAAAGATTTGTTCACAGAAAAGATATTAACATAAATTATATTTTTACAAAAATTATAATTTTTTCTTATTGATTTTTATTTTTAAATACCCATACTAATTTAAATGCCAATTCAAAAAGCAAAATTTTCAATAGGTGATATTGTGAAACATAAACACTTTGACTTTAGAGGTGTAATTTATGATGTTGATTTTGAGTTTAATAACTCTGAAGAATGGTACCAATCAATACCAAAAAATGTAAGACCAAGAAAAGATCAACCTTTTTATCACTTATTGGCTGAAAATGATGAAATCACTTATGAGGCATATGTATCAGAGCAAAATTTATTAATAGATGACTCTGATGAACCAATAAAACATCCTTTAATTGAAGAAATTTTCTCTGGAAAAAAAGGATCAGGCTATTTTAAGCCTTCAAATTAGAGATCACTTTTTTAACACATTTAGCTCAAATCTTTGACACAGCAATTTATTATTTTCCTAATAGATCTGATCAAGATTGTTTATTATTTACCCTTCGTTATTATCTCCCTCTACAATCTTGATCAGACAATATTTTCATAATAAAATTTGCTAAATTAAGTTAAAATATAAATATAAAATGTTTAAATATTTTGAACCAAATAAAATTTTTGCAATAACATCTAGAGCCCCTAGATATATCTTATTATTATTTATTATTATTCTTTCAATTGGATTAACAGAGGCACTAATATTCTCTCCAGAAGACTATAAACAAAGCCATTCAGTTAGAATAATGTATGTTCATGTTCCTGCAGCATGGATTACACTTGGAATTTTTTCTTCAATTACGTTTTTATCTATAATTGGGTATATTTTTAAAATTCGAAACTTTTTTTTGATCTCAAAAAGTTTAGCGCCATCAGGATTAGTATTTAATATCATTGCTTTAGTTACTGGTTCAATATGGGGAAAACCAACATGGGGAACATGGTGGGCTTGGGATGCCAGAATAACCTCAATGTTAATCTTATTAATATTTTATGTTATGTATTTACTTGCCTGGAGAATTTATGAAAATGATAATAAAATATTTAAAGTAACTTCAATTATTACAATTTTAGGAATAGTAAATGTTCCTATAATAAAATATTCAGTTGATTGGTGGAACACATTACATCAACCAGCATCAATCAATATTTTATCAAAATCATCAATTCATGTATCAATGTTATTTCCATTATTAATCATGACTGCGGCATTTGCTCTATTTTCCTTATTAATTTTTTTAATGAAATATAATACAGAACTGATAAAGATTAAAAATAAAGGCTTAGATAGATTATGATTAGTGAAATACTTTTTATGAATGGATATGGACTATATGTTTGGTCGGCATTTATATTTACATTTTTGAGCTTTGCATCACTTTATGTTATTATAAAAATTCAATACATTAAGGAGAAAAACAGGTTTATTGCTAAGTTTGGAACTTTAAATTCTGAAAAAGCATCTTCTGCAAAATCTCAAAGTATTAATAAAGAAATTTTATATAACAGTTCAAACATTTAACTTTAAACCATGTATGGTCGTAAAGTTAAACTGAGATTTTTATTTGTATTATTAGTTTTAATTACTTTAATATTAACAGTTTATTTAATTTTAAAATCTCTTGAAGAAAATGTAGTTTATTTTCAATCTCCATCAGAAATTAAAATTTTGCCAAAAATAGAAGAAAAAAAAATTAGGGTTGGTGGAATGGTTAAAAAAAATTCAATTTTTCTAGAGTCAAAAGAGATTAAATTTATTATTACCGATTATAAGAATGAGATAAATGTAGTTTATTCGGGAGTTGTTCCAAATCTTTTTGCTGAGGAAAAAGGGGTTGTAGCGGAAGGTCATCTTAAAGATAGAAATTACTTCATTGCTACTAAAATTTTGGCAAAACATGATGAAAATTATATGCCCCCAGAAGTTAAAGCTGCATTAGAGGAGAAGTAGATTTTGGCAAGTTTATTTGGATTTTATTCTTTGGTATTAGGATTTTGTTTTTCTTTTTTAATTATTTTTCTTTCAGTTAAAAATTTTAGAAACATAAATATTTTTGACAATAAATTGATATCTTTTACTTTTTTACAATTTTTTTTTGTAGTGCTTAGTTTCTTAGGATTGATACTTTCTTTTGTAAATTCAGATTTTAGTAATGAAACTGTATATAATCATTCTCATACATCAAAACCCATTTTTTATAAGATTACAGGAACTTGGGGAAATCATGAGGGAAGTTTATTGCTTTGGCTATTAGTTTTGACATTATTTGTATTTTTATTTCTTTTAGAATCAAAAGAACAAAAAAAAAAATATAGAATTTTAACTTTATTATTCCAGCAAATAATCATTATAGGATTTTTTATTTTTTCTATAAAAACCTCCAACCCATTTAATTATATTTTTCCAATTCCAAATGAGGGATTGGGGCTAAATCCAATCCTGCAAGATCCAGCTTTAGCTATCCATCCGCCAATTTTATATTTAGGCTACGTTGGATCTTCAATTATCTTTTCCTCAAGTCTTGCTGCAACTTCATTAAATTATATTTCAAGAGATTGGGCTAAACATATTAAGAAATGGATTTTGGTGTCTTGGATTTTTTTATCTTTAGGTATTTTACTAGGTTCAGTATGGGCATACTATGAATTAGGATGGGGAGGATTTTGGTTCTGGGATCCTGTTGAAAATGTTTCCTTAATGCCTTGGTTAGCTTTAACTACCCTTCTTCATTGCATTTTAGTTTTAGAGAAAAGATTAGTTTTGACCTCCTGGGTGGTTATTTTATCAATATCGACTTTTACACTAAGTATGTGTGGTACTTTTCTAGTTCGTTCAGGTATTTTAAATTCTGTACACACTTTTGCCAATGATCCAGAAAGAGGATTATTTATTTTAATTTTTTTGTTTTGTTTAATATTTTTATCACTTTTTATTTTTTTCTTTTTTCATAAAGTTGAAAAAAAAAAATATTTTTTCTGGCTTAGTAAAGAATCATCAATTTTAATTAATAATTGGTTTATGATGTATTTTCTCACTGTTGTGTTAATTGGTACAATTTATCCAATATTTTTAGAAGTTTTATCTTCAGAAAAAATTTCAGTAGGCCCACCATTTTATAATAAATTAATATTTCCTCTTTTAATCCCATTTTTGTTTGCGATGGCAATCGGCCCAAAATTAAAATGGATAAAGTCAGATTTACAAAATAAATTATATTTAATTTTCTTTTTTGTTATTTCCTTTTTAATATCAGCAATAATAGTAAAGAGCTTTAATACAAATTTTTTAATATATTCTATTTTATTGACTTCGGCATTTTACTTATTTTTTATATCAATAAGAGATTTTTTTTCGATTAAATTTAAAAATTTTGCTCAAGTAATAGCTCATTTTGGTTTTAGTTTGTTTATATTAAGCATCTTGTTTAATAATATTTTTTCAACTGAAATTATTACAAATTTAAAAATTGGTGAAACTTATGAGACTGAAAAATTTAAAATTAATTTTGAAAAAATAAATCAAAAGGATGGAAAAAACTTTAAAGCAATTATTGGTAAGTTTAATATAGAAAATTTGGATGGTAATATTGATATTTTCAATCCTGAACTAAGAATATATAATCAACCAAATATTGTAACAACTGAAGCAGACATAAAAACAAACTTATTGACAGATAAGTTTATGACAATGAATTTAGTTCAAAACCAAGAATATTTTAATATTAGATATCAAATTAAACCTTTTATGGTCTGGATTTGGTTTTCAGTTTTATTGATAAGTTTGGGAGGTTTAGTAAGTTTATATCAAAAAAAAAATGAAAAATAAAATTTTTCTTAAAATAGTTTTAATTACTATTTTTTTAATTATTTTCTTAGTTTTTTATCAAGGCCTTAAAAATTCTAATATTTACACTCCTAATACAAATATTAAAAAAGATATTCCTTTATTAAATGTTAAAATATTTGGTACCAATGAAGTTATCAAATTAAAAAAAATTTTTGAAGATGATAAATTTTATTTAATGAATATATGGGCCTCCTGGTGTGTACCATGTAGAGATGAACATCCTTTTTTAATGAAAATAAAAAATAACAAAAATATAAAAATTATTGGTTTAAATTATAAAGATAATTATAAAAATGCAAAAAACTTTTTAAATGAGTTAGATAATCCATATAATTTGATACTTTCGGATAACGATGGAACCATTGCAATTGAATGGGGAGCATATGGAGTGCCAGAGACTTATTTGATTCATAAAAAAAAAATTATAAAAAAAATTATTGGTCCACTAAATGAGGAATCATTATTAGAGATTAAAAGGTTATTTGATGAAGTATATTAGATATTTAATAATTATTTTTTTTGTTTTCACATTGAATTTTTCATATGCTCAAGAAAAAAATTTGACAAACAAAATTACAAAAAATTTACGATGTTTAATTTGTCAAGGACAATCAGTTTATGATTCAGATTCTGAATTTGCAATTAGTTTAAAAATTTTAGTTGAAAAAAAAATAGCTGAAGGTTTGAGTGAAAAACAAATATATGGTTATCTGAAAGACAAGTACGGTGATTGGATTTTATATGATACAGAATTTTCTAAAAATACCTATTTTCTTTGGTTATTGCCAATTTTAGTTTTTATAATTAGTGGTATAGTTGTACTTAAGTTATTTATTATAAAAAAAAACTAAGTATATTTCTCTTATGAAATTAAAAAACTTATATTCTATTTTTATATTTTTTTTACTTTGTATGAACTCATTAGCAGATGAGTTGAAATTAGATAAAAAGAATAATGAATTTAGCATTTATACTGGAATGTTTGATTTTAGTGATGATGGTAAGAGATCAAGTTTAATTGGTATCCAACATCAAAATGAAGATTTAAAGAAATATACTTTTTTAGGAAATTTATCACCGATTAGTGGAGCTTTAATTACTGCAGATAACGCATCATATTTTTATACAGGCATTCAAGCACAATATAAAGTTGGATTGATTAATATAACGCCAAGTTTTACTCCAGGTTATTACCATAAAGGTGATGGAAAAGATTTGGGGCATGTTTTAGAGTTTAAAAGTGAAGTTCAAATTTCGTTAAATTTACCTAAGGACAGTCAATTTGGTTTTTCGTACAATCATTTGTCTAACGCAAGCATAGGAGATAAAAATCCTGGGGCAAATAGTTATATGTTTAATTTTCTAAAAAAGTTTTAAGTTTATCCAATGAATTTAAAAAACTGTCATAATTTTAGTGATTTTAGAAAATTAGCAAAAAAAAAACTACCTTCACCAATTTTTCACTACATTGATGGAGCTGCTGATGATGAAATAACTTATGCTAGAAATACAAGTGCATTTGATGATGTTGATTTAGTACCTAATGTTCTAAGAGGTGTTGAGAATGTAGATTTATCAACTACTATTTTTGGAAAAAAACTTGATTTACCTTTTTATTTAGCACCAACAGCTCTTCAGAGACTTTTTCATTATGAAGGTGAAAGAGCAGTAGGAAAAGCAGCACAAAAATTTAATACTATGTTTGGTGTTTCAGCGCTGGCAACAGTTAGCGTAGAAGAGATATCATCAATGATTGATACTCCAAAAATGTTTCAGTTTTATTTTCATAAAGACAGAGGTTTAAACGATTCATGCTTAGAAAGAGCTAAAGCAGCAAATTTTGATGTGATGGCTTTAACAGTTGATACTATCACTGGAGGAAATAGAGAGAGAGACTTAAGAACAGGATTTACCTCTCCACCAAAGTTAACATTAGCAAGTTTATATAGTTTTGCTACTAAACCGATGTGGGGAATTAATTATTTAACAAAAGGTAAGTTTGAATTACCTCATTTACAAGATTTTGTGAAAGAAGGTACCGATGTTAACTCATCAATTGGAAATTATTTTTCAACCATGTTGGATCAATCTATGAATTGGAAAGATGCTGAAAATCTTTGTTCTAAATGGGGAGGTCATTTCGCACTCAAAGGAATTATGAGTGTAGAAGACGCAAAAAGAGCAGTAGACATAGGATGCACAGGTATAATGGTATCAAATCATGGTGGAAGACAGTTAGATGGATCTAGAGCGCCTTTTGATCAACTTGCAGAAATTGTTGATGCAGTTGGTGATAAATTAGACGTGATATGTGAAGGTGGAATTCATAGAGGCACACATATGCTTAAAGCGTTATCAATAGGTGCGAAAGCTTGCTCAGGAGGAAGATTATATCTTTATGCCTTAGCTGCTGGAGGACAAGCTGGAGTAGAGAGAGCAATTGAAAAATATAAAGCTGAATTGGTAAGAGATATGAAACTGATGGGTTGTACAAAAATAAGTGATCTTAATAGAGACAATCTAAGATTTAGAAGATAATGAGTTTAAAAAATTGTCACAACTTTGAAGACTTTAGAAAACTTGCTAAAAAAAAATTACCTTCACCAATTTTTCATTACATTGATGGTGGATCCGATGATGAATCAACTTTGAGAAGAAATACCGATTCATTTAATGAATGTGATTTAGTTCCAAATATCTTGGCCAGTGTTGGTAAACCTGATCTATCTACTACCTTATTTGGAAGAAAAATTGACATGCCAATTTTTCTTTCTCCAGCAGCAATGCAAAGATTATACCATCCAGATGGAGATAGAGCCTCAGCACGAGCTGCTGAAAAATTTAATACATTTTATAGCATGTCATCTATGGGTAATAACACAATTGAAGAAGTTTCAAATATTTCTAGTGGACCAAAATTATTTCAACTTTATGTTCATAAAGATAGATCAATATCAGACGATTTGATTGAGAGATCTAGGAGATCAGGTTTTGATGCTATGTGTTTAACTGTGGATACTTTAGTTGCAGGAAATAGAGAAAAAGATCATAGAACAGGATTTACAACTCCACCAAAGTTAACTCTTCAAAGTTTAATGAGTTTTGCAATGCGACCGGGGTGGGTTTTTAATTATTTAACAGGTAAAAGGTTTGAGCTATCAAATGTTAAAAAAAAAACTGATAAAGGAACAAACATTGCAAAGTCAGTAATTGAATATATTAACGAACAATATGATCCTGCAATGGGCTGGAAAGATGCAGAATATTGTGCAAAAAAATGGAATGGACCTTTTGCACTAAAAGGTGTGATGTCAGTGGAGGATGCTAAAAAAGCAATTGATATAGGCTGTACTGCTATCATGATATCAAATCATGGGGGTCGTCAACTTGATGGATCTAGATCACCATTTGATCAAGTTAAAGCAATCTCTGATGCTGTGGGAGACAAGCTTGAAATTATTCTTGACGGAGGCGTAAGAAGAGGAACGCATGTACTAAAAGCCATAGCTGCAGGTGCGAAAGCTTGTAGTTTTGGAAAAATGTTTTTGTTCTCTTTAGCCGCAGGTGGTCAAAAAGGTGTTGAGCATTTACTACAAAATATGCACGATGAGATTAAGAGAAATATGGTTTTAATGGGCTGCAAAAATTTAAAAGAGTTGAACAATTCGAAGTTAATTTATAGAAAATAGGGGGGAAAAAATATGAAACTAGCTAAAAGTTTAGAAAGATTAGGCACTGAATCAGCTTTCACTGTTCTTGCGGAAGCAAAAAAATTGGAAGCCCAAGGAAAACCCATGATACACTTGGGATTGGGACAACCAGATTTTAAAACTCCAAAACATGTCGTTGAAGCAGCTAAAAAAGCACTAGATGACGGACATCATGGATATGTTATGTCAAATGGTATTCCTGAATGCCGTCAAGCCGTAACTAGGTGGATTAAAAAACGTTACAGTGTTGATGTTGACTCTGAAAGAATTCTTATTATGCCTGGTGGAAAGCCAACAATGCATTATGCCATACAATGTTTTGGTGAACCTGGGGCGGAAATTATACATCCTACACCAGCTTTCCCAATTTATGAATCGATGATTAATTATACAGGTTCAAAATCTGTTCCTTATGATTTAACAGAAGATAAAGATCTAAAATTCAATCCTGATAAAGTTTTATCTTTAATTACAGATAAGACTCGATTACTAATTTTAATTAACCCGAACAATCCAACAGGAAGCTTTGTTGAAAAAAAAGATATAGATTTTTTAGCTGATGGTCTGAAAAAATATCCTCATGTTACAATATTAAGTGACGAAATTTATAGTAGACAAATTTTTGATGGCAAAGAAATGCCTTCATTTTTCCATTATCCAGAATTGAGAGAAAGATTAATAGTATTAGAGGGGTGGAGCAAAGCTTATTCAATGACAGGATGGAGACTTGGTTGGAGTTTTTGGCCACAACATTTAATCGAACATGTAAATAAATTATTAATTAATAGTGTTTCTTGTGTTAATGCTGCAGCTCAATTTGCTGGTATAGCAGCACTAGATGGACCAGATGATTCAATTAATGAAATGATGGAAAAATTTACTCAAAGAAGAGATTTAATTCATAAAGGTTTAAATGATTTACCCGGGATAGAATGTAGTTTACCTGGAGGAGCTTTTTATGCTTTTCCAAAAGTAATTGGGACTGGAATGAATGGTGCAGAATTTGCAAGGAAAGCGATGCATGAAGCTGGAGTAGCAATTGTACCAGGTTCAGCTTTTGGTGAAACTTGCCAAAATTACGTTAGATTTAGTTTTGCAGCTTCCAGGGATAATATTTCTCAAGCACTAGAAAATATAAAGAAAATGCTCACTAAATAAGATGTATTTTTTTCTAATTCTTTAATAATATCCTAAAATATGAATGAACAAGTTCAAGAAGAGTTGAAGAAAATGCTTAATGGTAGGTTTTCAACCTCTGAGTCTGCTAGAGCCAATTATGCTAGAGGGGAGGATACTTATGATCCAATATTATCTCAGGCAGTAGTTTTTCCAGAAACCAATGAGGAGGTTTCAAAAATATTAAAATTATGTAATGAAAATAAAATACCTGTTGTTCCATTTGGAACAGGAACTTCTTTGGAAGGAAATGTTGTAGGTAATGAGAATGGTATAACTATTTGTTTAGAAAAGATGAATAAAATCTTAAGTGTTAATGTTGAGGATTTTGATTGCAGAGTTCAAGCTTGTGTCACGAAAGAACAATTGAATGAGTACTTAAGAGAAGACGGAGTTTTTTTTCCAATTGATCCAGGAGCAAATGCTGCCCTAGGTGGTATGGCCTCGACTTCTGCTTCAGGTACAATGGCTGTAAAATATGGGACCATGAAAACGGTTATTTCAGGTCTTACGGTAGTTTTGCCTAACGGTGATATTATAAAAACTGGTGGTAGAACTAAAAAAACGTCTGCAGGCTATAATTTAACAAATCTATTTATTGGATCAGAGGGAACTTTAGGAATTATCACTGAAGTTCATTTAAGGTTATCCCCAATACCAGAAAGCATAATGAGCGCTGTTTGCCATTTTCCTTCCTTAGAGGACGCTGTTATGACGGCTCAACAAGTTATTCAATATGGTGTTCCAATAGCAAGAATTGAAATGCTTAATAAAGATCAAATGGGGATTAGTATAAACTATTCTAAACTAAAAGATATTCAGGCAGTACCAACTTTATTTTTTGAATTCCATGGATCTGAAACTTCTAATAATGAAAATATTAAAATTGTAGAGGAAATATCAAAAGATAACAATGGTAGTTCATTTAAATGGGCTAAAGATTTAGAGGAAAGGAATAAAATTTGGAGGGCAAGGTGGGATGTATATTATTCTGTTAAGGCTTTAATAAATAATGGTAGAGTTTATTCAACTGATGTATGTGTTCCTATCTCAAGGATCACAGAGTGCGTAAAATTTGCAGAGGAACAAGCAGAAAAATTTGGAGTTAGAGCTCCAATGGTAGGTCATATGGGTGATGGTAATTTTCATGTAGTTTTACCCTACGATCCTGCAAAAAAAGAAATGTACAAACAAATAAGAGCTTTTAATGATACATTAATAAGAAAAGCATTAGAACTTAATGGGACTATTACAGGTGAACATGGTGTAGGACTTCACAAAAAAGAATATTTACTAGAACAACACCCAGACAATATTCCAGTAATGAAATCAATTAAAAGAACTTTGGATCCAAACAACATAATGAACCCCGGTAAGATATTCGATCTTAACTAATTAAATAAAATATTTTATGAAAAAAATTTTAATTACTAGAAAATTAATTAAAGAAAGTGAAGATAAAGCAACAAAAACTTTTGACCCAATTTTTAATACAAATGATGAATTATATTCACAGTCAAAAGTAATTCAAATGTCCAAAGGTTGTGATGGAATTTTAACATCACTTACAGATAAAATGGATCAAGAGACTATCAATAATCTTCCAGATACTATCAAAATAATTTCAAATTTTGCAGTAGGGTTTGGAAATATTGATTTAGAAGCTGCAAAAAAAAGAGGTATTGCTGTAACAAATACTCCCGAAGTTTTATCAGATGCAACAGCTGAAATTGGAATATTATTAATTTTAGGTGCTTGTAGAAGAGCAGCTGAAGGAATTGAGTCTGCTAGAGAAGGTGGTTGGAAATGGTCAGCAGATTATTTAATTGGAAAACAATTAACAGGAACAAGATTGGGAATATTAGGAATGGGAAGAATAGGTCAAAAAATTGCAAAAATAGCAAGGTCACTTGGAATGATAATTCACTATCATAATCGGTCAAAATTAAGTGATGAGAAAGAGCTCGGGGCTGTTTATCATAAAGATATAAAAAGTCTTTTTTCGGTTTCTGATGTTTTATCTATTTGTTGTCCAGCTACAAAAGAAACAGAAAATATGATTAATAAAGAAACAGTCGAATTTTTTCCTAAGGGAGCAGTTATTACCAATGTTGCAAGGGGCGATATTGTTGATGATGAAGCTTTGATAGATGCATTAAATAGACGAAAGATTTACGCAGTCGGTTTAGATGTTTATAAAAACGAGCCAAATTTAAATCCTGGATATTTTAAAATTAAATCAGCTTTTATTTTACCACATTTAGGAAGCGCAACTAAAGATACAAGAATTGCTATGGCTAACTTGGCTATAGATAATATTAATGAATTTCTTAAGACTGGAAATTGCAAAAATAAAGTTAATTAATTCTACTCAGGATTGTAAAATACTTAATTTCTGCGACATCTACGCCTTTTTTTAGAAAGACTCTAATTTGATTCTGTGCTTAAATTAATAGAGTTAATTAACTTTAATAGGAGTAATAATGACTAAAGAAAATAAATCATTGAAGGTGAAAACATCTTCAAGACGTAAGTTCTTTAAGACTGCTGCTAAGACTGGTGCTATAGCTGCAGCCGCTGTTGCAATGCCTTATGTGAAAGCTAATGCAGCAACAACTTTAAAGATGCAAGCTGCATGGCCAAGTGGAGCTAACATCTTTTTTGAAATGGCTGGTGACTATTGCAACATGGTTAAAGAAATGTCTGGAGGCTCTCTTCAGATTGATCTTCAACCGGTTGGAGCAGTTGTAAAGACTTCAGAAATCGGACAAGCAGTTAGTTCTGGTGTAGTTGATATGGGTCACTGGGTGACAGCATATTGGTATGGTAAAAATCCTGCTGCATCATTATTTGGTACTGGTCCTTCATATGGTATGTCATCTCAAGAAGTTATGGGATGGATGGAGTATGGTGGAGGAAGAAAATTATATGATGAAACGCTTGCAAAAGTAGGTTTTGATTATATTGGTTTTTTCCATATGCCTATGCCAGCTCAGCCTTTTGGTTGGTTCAAAAAGAACGTAACTAAAGTATCTGATGTTAAAGGTATGAAGTACAGAACAGTAGGTCTTGCGACTAACGTTTTAACTGCAATGGGAATGGTAGTTAGACAATTACCAGGTGGTGAAATTCAGCCAGCTATGAAAACTGGTTTGATTGAAGCTGCTGAGTTTAACAACCCTACTTCAGACTCTCAATTTGGTATGCAAGATGTTTCTAAGCATTATCACTTAGGAAGCTTCCACCAATCACAAGAGATGTTTGAAATACCAATTAATAAAAAAACATATAATAGCTTATCACCTGCGCATCAAGCAATTCTAAAGAATGCTGCTTATGCTGCTAACAGTGATAACTACTTTAAAGCTTTAGTAAGATACTCAGCTGACTTAGCTAAGTTAATGAATGAGCATAAAGTAAATGTTTATCAAACTTCTGATGAAATCTTAGCTCAACAATTAAAAGGTTGGGACAAGGTAATCGGTGATTTCAATAAGAAAGATCCTTTCTTTAAGAAAATCGTTGATTCTCAGAAATCGTATGCGAAGAGAGTAATGAAATACTTGCTGATGAATCAGCCTAATTACAAACTTGCATATGAAAATGAGTTTGGTCCAATAGGAAAAGTTAAGATTTAATTAACTTTTTACAAATTTTATTAAGGGGGCCTCGGCCCCCTTTTTATTTGATTAATTCAAGACAATTCAATAAAAGTCTTTACTTATGATGAGATCATTTATTAAATTTGCAGACAGATTAAGCATCTCAATGGGAAAGGCATTTTCTTGGTGTATAGTTATCTTAATGGGAGGAACTTGTTATGAAGTTTTTATGGCATATGCTTTGAATGCACCCACTTTATGGAATTTTGACTTCAGTCTTCAAATGTACGGAGCTATATTTATGATGGCTGGAGCTTATACACTTTCTACAGAAGCGCATGTTAGAGGTGATGTAATTTATCGATTATTTTCACAAAAAACTCAGGCATACATTGACTTAGTTTTATACTTTATATTCTTTTTTCCTGGAGTTATTGCTCTTGCCTTTTATGGTTATGAGTATGCCGCATTAGCTTGGAAGATAAAAGAAACAAGTTGGAATAGCCCGGCACAAATCCAAATTTATATGGCAAAATCATTAATACCTTTATCAGGTACACTTTTAACTATTCAAGGTGTCAGTGAGGTTTTTAGATGTATTATTTGTATACAAACAGGTAATTGGCCAGAAAGAGACTCTGCAGATGCCGAAGAAACAGAAAAATTATTAATGAGAACTGCTCAGAAAGGTAATACTGACGATGTTATTTAGTCTTACAAATCCTGAAGTTGCAATTTTAATGATGGGAATATTTTTGTTTGCAGTCTTATTAGGCTTCCCGATTGCATTCACATTAATGGCAATGGGTTTAGGTTTTGGCTACTATGCTTACTTTGATCCCACAAAAATGGAACACTTGTTTGACAACAGGATATTCCAACTCTTTGTTCAAAATACATATACAGTAATGGATAATAACGTCTTAACCGCCGTACCACTCTTCTTGTTCATGGGTTACTTAGTAGAAAGAGCAGGAATAGTTGCTAAATTATTTTTTGCTATAAGATTAGCATCACACAAACTTCCAGCCTCTATGGCTGTTGCAGCATTAATAACTTGTACACTATTTTCTACAGCTACAGGAATTATTGGTGCTGTTGTCACTCTTATGGGGCTTTTAGCTTGGCCAGCAATGGTAAAAGCAGGCTATGATAAAAAATTTGCTTCTGGAATTATTTGTGCTGGAGGATGTTTGGGAATTTTGATTCCACCTAGTATCATGTTAATTGTCTATTCAGTGATTGCACAGTTGTCACCATTAAGATTATTTGCAGCAGCAATATTTCCTGGTTTAATGCTGGCAGGACTTTATATAGGTTATGCAGTTTTTAGAGCATGGCTAAATCCTTCAATTGCACCTAAACCAGCAGCTGAGGAGATACCACCTACAGCAGTAATTATGAAAGAAGTTTTAGTTTCATTCTTGCCTCTATTCTCTCTAATTATTTTAGTTTTAGGTACAATACTTGCAGGTATAGCCACACCAGCAGAAGCTGCTGCAGTAGGAGCATTTGGTGCCTTAGTATTATCTTATTTTTATAAAACATTAAAATGGAAAAATTTTAAAGAGTCAGTGTTTTTAACAGCAAAAACAACAGCTATGATAATGTGGTTATTTATTGGTTCTTGGACCTTTGCTTCAGTATTTTCGTATTTAGGTGGTCATGAAGTATTCGAACACTTCTTCAAATCTTTAGATCTTCAACCTTGGCAGTTTTTAGTTATTACTCAAATAATTATTTTCTTATTAGGATGGCCATTAGAATGGACTGAAATATTAATTATTTTTGTTCCAATTTTTTTACCACTGGTAGAATTTTTTGGAGTTAATCCATATTTTTTTGCAATGTTGATTGCTTTAAATTTACAAACATCATTTTTAACCCCACCAATGGCAATGTCAGCTTATTATCTAAAAGGTGTACAGTCTAGAAATGTTGAATTAATGGAAATATTCAGAGGTATAATGCCGTTTTTAGCCATTGTGATATTAGCGATGGTTTTAATGTATTGGTTCCCGGGAATTGCTTTATGGTTGCCAGAAACATTGTTTGCAAATTAATTTTGAAACGTAAATGACAGATATTTTTTCTTTAAGTGTTGAAGAGCTAGCATCAAAAATTAAAAGTGCTGAAATTTCTTCAGTAGAGGTTTGTGAAAAGTATATTGAGAGAATAAATAAGTTTGAAAGAGATATTAAAGCATGGGCACATTTTGATAAAAAAGTTCTTTTAGAAAAAGCTGCTGAGGCTGATGAACATAGAAAATCTGGTAAACCTACTGGTCTTTTGCATGGAGTTCCTATAGCAGTAAAAGATATAGTAGGTACTGTTGATATGCCTACAGAGTGTGGAACTGTAATAAGAAAAGGCAAATCGTATTCTCAGAATGCAGAAATAATTGATTTACTTCATTCGTCTGGAGCAATTGTTATGGGTAAAACAGCCACTTCAGAGCTCGCTTATTTAGGGCCACCATCTACCACAAACCCACACGACAAAACTAGAACACCAGGAGGATCTTCAAGTGGATCAGCAGCATCTGTTGCATCTTTTATGGCACCTGCCTCAATTGGTTCTCAGACAGGGGGTTCAATAATTAGGCCGGCATCTTATTGTGGAGTTGTGGGGTACAAACCAAGTTATGGATTAATTTCAAGAAATGGAGTTTTGAGAACTTCATATAGTCTAGATCATATCGGTATGTTTGGTAGAAAAGTAGAGGATGTGGCTATGCTGGCAAAAGTACTAATTAAAAAAGATAAATTTGATCCTGCTACAATTCATTATTCTACTGAAAATATTTTAACAGAAACAAAAAAAGGACCTTTATTTGAACCAAAATTTATTTTTTACAAAACTGATCATTGGAAAATGATTGATAAAAAATCAAGAGAGTCATTTGAATATTTTATAAAATCATTTAAAAAAAATATTGAGATTTTTGATACGCCCTCATATTTCAAAGATATACATAAATATCACCAAATAATTCATGAAACAGATTTAGCAAATAATTTTTCAGTTTATTTCAAAAAATTTAAAAAAAAACTTTCTAAATATATGCAAGATGCAATTATAAAAGGAAACAAGTATTCAGCGAAGGAATATGCTGAGGCGATTGATTTTATGAAAAGAAGTTATGAGTCTTACGAAGAAGTATTTGAAGATTACCATGGTGTACTATCTCCATCTTCTCCAGGTGTAGCACCAAAAGGATTGAAGAGCACTGGTACTGCTGAATTTAATAAAGTTTGGTCTTATCTTGGAACACCTTGTATTTCATTACCTTTACTTGAGGGTGAAAATAATTTACCATTAGGAATTCAATTAATTGGTAATAAATATGATGATCATAGATTTTTAGGTGTTGCCAAATGGTTAGAAAAAGAATGTGAGGAATAATTAAATGAATAAAATTACAACTATAATTGGTTTATCATTTGCAGTTTTCTTTTTACTTGGATTAGCTACTACTTTAACTAGATCAATGATGATTGGATTTATAGATGTTATTCCAGTTTATCTATTAATGGGTGCAGCTATCGTAATGATGATATACGAAGCATTTTTTGATAAAAGTTAATTTTTACAAAAATTGAGAAATCTCAACGTTAATATTTTTCCTCTTTCTCTTTTATTTATTCAACCAATTTTTATGGCAAGCAACTTAGTAGTAGCGCGGGGAGGTGTAGAATTTGTACCACCTATTTCATTAGCTTTTTGGAGATGGACACTGGTTTTTTTAATATTACTACCATTTACATATGTGAGTTTAAAAAAAAATTTTGAAATTATTAAGAAGGAATACAAAAAATTATTTTTTTTAGGTTCCATGGGTTGTGGAGTTTGTGGTGCTTTCCCTTTTTTAGCTGGCGAAACTACAACAGTTACAAATATGGGAATTATTTATACGTCATCACCTGTATTTATAATTTTGATCTCATATTTTTTCTTTAATGAAAAGATTAATTTTACCAAAATAATTGGATTGATTGCATGTTTGATAGGGGTATTTACGATTATAATCAAAGGTAATCTAAAATTATTAATTAATTTAGAATTCACAATTGGTGATTTATGGATGTTAGCCGCTGCAATAGGTTGGGCCTTATATTCTATTTATCTATTTTATTGGAGTTCTAAACTTAAAATTTTTGAGAGATTTACTTTAATATCATTTTTTGGAGCATTAAGTTTATTACCTTTTTATATTTTTGAGGAAATATTTTATAAACAAACAGATTTTGTACCTGAATTTTACTTATGGGTAATCTTTGCAGCTGTTTCGCCAGGAATAATTGCTTTTACTCTTTATACCATAGCTCAAAAAAAATTAGGTGCATCTTTAACCGGATTTACACTTTACGTATTTACAGTTTATGGCGCAATCTATGGATATTTTTTATTTGATGAAAAATTTGAAAATTATCATTTCATTGGAACAATTTTAGTATTTTTTGGAATATACTTGGCGAAAAAGAATAATGTTAAAAAAGTTTAGGAATAATTTGTTCTCATTTTTACAAATAATTATTTTGGTTTATCTTTTAGTTTTGGTTTTTTTATATTTTTATCAGAGAAATTTATTGTACCACCCAAATGAAAATAATTACTCTAATGATAAGATATCTGTATCAATTGAAAAAGTAAAAATAAATACTTCAGATAATATTGATTTATTAGGCTGGTATCATGAAAAAGATTTAAAGAAATACAAAACCATTCTATATTTTCATGGGAACGCAGGTTCTCTAGAAAATAGAATTCATAAATTAAACAATTTTAGTGAAATGGATGTTAACTTTTTAATAATTGCCTGGAGAGGTTTTAGTGGGAATCAGGGAAAACCATCTGAGAAAGGTCTCTATGATGATGGAAGAAGTGGAATAAATTGGTTAATCAGCAAAGGTGTTAAAGAGGAAAATATCGTTATTTATGGTGAGTCATTGGGGACTGGTGTTGCAACTCATTTATCACAAAAAAAAAATTTTGCTGGCGTTATATTAGAAACTCCTTTTACTTCTATGGTTGATGCAGCTAAAACATTTTATCCCTACATCCCCGTAAATTTATTATTAAAAGACAAATTTGATAATAAAAGTAAGATTAATAATATAAACGTTCCTATTTTAATAATGCACGGTGAGGCTGACCAGATAGTACCATTCTTCATGGGAAAAAAGATGTATGAAATAGCCAATGAACCAAAATATTCTTATTTCACAAAACATGACAATCATATGATGGAGTTCGATGAAAACCTTGTTAAAGCTCTTAAATCTTTTTTAAAAAGTTTAAATTAAGCCACAATCTAAACAAATATACCTCAGAATTATAATTTATTAAAAGATAATGAAAAAATTATCTTTTTTATTTATTGCAGTCTTTATTTTTATTACTAACGCTTATTCGCAAGACGAATTTTTTCAACCAGATGATTTATTTCATATAGATCATATGGACTCACATAATAAGGAGTTTAGCTTATATTTTAAAGGGAGAGAAAAATCTATTTTAGCTAGAGGCGAAAATGATAATTATATAAATGACTATCCAAAAGACCTTTATATTTTCAATCATTTAACAAAGTCCTCATCACCTTTAATTTCTTATGAGTGGTTTCCTTCACAAGCTAAATATTTTTTACAAGAATATGATTTTCCAGTATTTCCAGATGATTTTGCATATTATTTATTAAAAGATGATAAAACATTAGTAATGATTAGTGCTGTAAAAAGTTTAAATGCTAATTTTAAATATGACATCAGTAGTAAAAAACTAGAACTTTATCCTACCACTGGTAAATTTGATTTTATAATTTCTTCATTTTCTAAAGATTGTGGTCATTATAAATTTGATGATAATTATAAATGTAATATTTATAAACCTTTGATCTCTAGTAATTTAATTAATTAATTTGAGTAAAAGCCTCGGCAAATTTTTCTGCTTCAAATAACTGTAAGTCGTCTTCTTTCTCACCTAAGCCTAGTGCAATAATCGGAATTTCATATTTCTTTGCTAATGCTAACAAAATTCCTCCTTTAGCTGTGCCATCTAATTTTGTCATCACAATACCTGTTATTGGTATAATCTTATTAAATTCTTCAACTTGATTTAATACATTTTGACCTGATGTTGCATCTAAAACTAAGATAACATTGTGAGGTGCTTTGGGATCTATTTTTTTTGTGACATTAGCTATTTTTTTATATTCCTCCATTAAATTTTTTTTATTTTGGAGTCTTCCTGCTGTATCTATTAAAACTTGATTAAAATTACTTTTAATAGCTTCATCTACTGCCTTAAAAGCAACAGAGGCCGGATCGGCACCTTGGGATGATTTTATTATTTGAACATCTACTCTGTTTGCCCAATTTTCCAATTGTTCAATTGCAGCAGCTCGAAAAGTATCTGATGCTGCAAACATAACTTTATTGCCATTAGTCTTCAATATTTTTCCTATTTTACCAATAGTTGTTGTTTTACCTACCCCATTGACTCCAGAAATCAGAGTTGCACTAAGTTTTTCTTTTTTTTCAAAAAAAGAATTGTGCTCTAAGGGTTTCATCAAAGAAATTATATATTCTTTTAAAATTGAATTTATTTCTTTAGTTAAATCTTTATTTGGATCAATTTTCTTTCTTGAAATTATTTCTTTTATTTCAGAGGCGGCCTCAACTCCTACATCTGATCGAATTAAAAATTCCTCGATTTTATTCAAATTTTCATCATTAATTTCTTTTTTGACAATTATTTCTTTAAGTCCAGACGTGAAAGCTGACGCACTCTTTTGAAATCCAATTTTAAATTTATCAAAGATACCCATTATAATTTTATCTTAATTTTTTTAATATCCGAAACAGGTCCTTTCATATGAATAGAATTATTTTCATCTATTAAAATTGATAATTTTCCAGTCGAAAACTCTATATCAGTTTTATTTTCTGTAAGATTATTTAATTTACCAGCATATGCAGTAGCACATGCTGCGGTTCCACATGCTTTAGTGAGACCAGCTCCTCTTTCCCACACTTTTATTTTGATCAAATTTTTATTGATAATTTGTGCAATTGTTACGTTACATTTTTCAGGGAATAACTCATGATTTTCTATCTCAGGGCCAACAGTTTCTATATTAAAATCCTCAATCTTTTTTACAAAAAAAACAATATGTGGATTACCAACATTAATTGCTGTTCCACCTAAATGTTCATTATTATTTGTGTCGATAATTTTCATATTTAAATTTTTTGTATCCATCTCTTTTGATAAAGGTATTTCGTTCCATTTTAATCTAGCTTTACCAATTTCAGTTGTAACAATATTATTTTTTAATATTTCAGATTTTAAATTTCCAGACAGTGTTTTCAAAATTATAGTTTTATTTTTTGTCTCTTTTGAAATAAAATCTGCAACACATCTTGTTCCATTCCCACACGCTCCAGATTCTCCACCATCAGAGTTAAAAAATTTTAAGTAAGCATCAGATGAATCATCAGTTCCAATTAATATCAATTGATCGCAGCCAATGAAATTTCTATCACAAATTTTTACTATTTGATCTTTCGTTAAATTGGTAATTTTTTGCCTATTATCAATGATTACAAAATCATTACCTAATCCATCCATTTTAAATGCTTTAATGTCCATATATAGTTTTTTAACTTATTTATTGACTTTTTGAACCTCTATTATAGTTTGTGGAAGTTTCCGCAAAAACGTTAAATTTGCGGTGTCTTTGGAAACAAAGAGATCGACACTAGTCAGCGAGGGTTCGCCCACTAGTGCGATTACTGCTGTGTGTAATAAATATGTTTGAAAATTTGACTAATAAATTTGAGGAAATTTTTTCCTCTCTTAAAAAAGCACCGTCACTTGATGAAAATCAAGTTGATGAGGGGTTAAGAGGTATAAGGCAAGCTTTACTAGAAGCAGATGTATCTCTTGATGTTGCTAAAGATTTTATAGAAAAAGTTAAACCAAAAGCGTTAGGTCAAGAAATAATCAGATCAACATCTCCAGGTGATATGGTTGTAAAGATTGTTTATGATGAATTAGTTAACTTACTAGGTGAAAAAAATAATGATGTAAATCTTAATGCTGTACCACCAGTACCCATGATGTTGGTAGGATTACAGGGTTCTGGTAAAACTACTACAACTGCTAAACTTGCAAGATATCTAGAAAATACAAAAAAAAAGAAAGTAATGATGGTAAGCTTAGATATTTATAGGCCTGCTGCACAAGAACAACTAAAATCTTTAGGTGAACAAAATAATATTTTGACTCTTCCAATAATAGAGGGTCAACAACCAGCTGATATTTGTCAAAGAGCAATTAGTGCTGCGAATTTAAATGGTGCTGACATTATATTATTTGATACTGCAGGTAGAACACAAATAGATTTACAAATGATGAGTGAAATTAAACAAATCGAAAAAATAATTAAACCTGCTGAGACTTTCTTAGTAGCAGATTCCCTTACTGGACAAGTAGCAGCATCTGTTGCAAAAGAATTTAAAAACACTGTTGACCTTTCGGGAATTATTTTAACAAGGGCAGATGGAGATGCTAGAGGGGGAGCAGCCGTCAGTATGAAATTTGTTTCACAAGTTCCTATTAAATTTTTAGGAGTAGGTGAAAAAATTGAAAACCTTGAAGCATTTCACCCTGAAAGAATTGCAAACAGAATCCTTGGAATGGGAGATATTGTTTCTTTAGTGGAAAAAGCAGCTCAAGATTTAGGTGAAGAAAATATAAAAAAAACTGAAGAAAATTTAAAGAAAGGACAATTTTCTCTACAAGATTATCTGACCCAGTTAAGACAAATGAAAAAAATGGGAGGAATTGAGGGAATAATGTCTTTTATGCCAGGTGTATCTAAAGTTAAATCACAAATGGATGCTTCAGGAATAGATGAAAGTGTTATCACAAAGAATGAAGCTATAATTTTATCTATGACAAAAAAAGAAAGAGAGAACCCAAAAATTATTGATGGTTCTAGAAAAAAAAGAATTGCTAATGGTTCAGGTACTGATCCAGCCACTATCAATAAATTGCTTAAGCAATTTAAGATGATGTCTGAAATGATGAAAAAGATGTCAAAAGGAAATCTGAAAGGTATGTCTGATAAAGGAATAGCCCCAGAATTATTTAATCAATTAAAATAAAAAGGAGAACAAATGTTAAAATTAAGACTATCAAGAGGAGGAACAAAAAAGAGACCTGTGTATAAATTAGTTGTAGCAGACAGTCGTTTCGCAAGAGATGGACGTTTTATTGAGAAGGTTGGTTTTTTTAACCCTTTATTGCCAAAAGAAAAAAAAGAAAGAATTGGATTAGAGGCTGAGAGAATTAAATATTGGTTAGGTCAAGGTGCACAACCAACAACAAGGGTAGCAAGAATTTTAGGTGAAAATGAATTAATGTCTATGCCAGTTAATGGAAATAATCCTCAAAAAGCAATTCCAAAAAAAGATAGAAAAAAAGAAGGATCTGAA
>QCHE01000009.1 GCA_003278065.1 Pelagibacteraceae bacterium AG-390-O04 | reverse complement strand
TTTAACTGAATTGCGAGCGCTTTAAAAAAACCGCTAAAAAAGTTTTTTTTCTCTCAATTCAAAATCTGCCTTTGTAATAAATTATGAATATTAAAGAAAACATAAAAACATTAATTATTGATAAACCTTTAAAACTAGATTGTGGCAAAAGTATTAATAATTACCCTTTAGCATACGAAACTTATGGGTCATTAAATAAAAATAAAGACAATGCAATATTAGTTTTTCATGCTTTGACTGGAGATCAATTTGTAACTGGAATAAACCCCATGACTAAAAAAGATGGGTGGTGGACATATGCAGTTGGTCCAAATAAATCAATTGATACCAATAAATATTTTGTTATTTGTGCTAATGTTATTGGTGGATGCATGGGTTCTTATGGCCCAAGCCATAAAAATCCTGAGACAGGAAAAATTTATGGTACTGATTTTCCAGTTATTACAATTAATGATATGGTTAATGCTCAAGTAAATTTGTTAAATCATTTTAAAATAGAAAAGCTTTTCTCAGTCGTTGGAGGTTCTATGGGAGGAATGCAAGTTTTACAATTTGTAAGTAATTATCCTGATAAAACAAGAACTGCTGTACCTATAGCTTGTACTTCTAGTCACTCAGCACAAAATATTGCTTTAAATGAACTTGGTAGACAAGCAATAACTGCAGATCATAATTGGTCAGAGGGAAAATATTTAGCCAAAAATACTTTACCTAATAAAGGATTAGCTGTGGCAAGGATGGCGGCACATATCACATACTTGTCTAAAAAAGGTCTTCAGGAAAAATTTGGAAGAAAACTTCAGGAAAGAGATAATCTTAATTTTGGATTTGATGCTGACTTTCAAATTGAGAGCTATTTACGTTATCAAGGTTCAGTATTTGTAGATCGTTTTGATGCTAACAGTTATCTTTATATTACAAGAGCAATGGATTATTTTGATTTAATTAAACAATTTAATGGTAATTTATCTAATGCTTTTAAAAATACAAAAGTAAAATTTTTTGTTATTTCTTTCACTTCAGATTGGCTTTATCCGACCCAAGAGAATAAAGATATAGTAATTGCATTAAATGCTATTGGTGCAGATGTAGGTTTTGTTGAAATTGAGTCAGATAAAGGTCATGACTCATTTTTATTAAATGTTCCGGATTTTTTAAACACTCTTAAAAATTTTTTAGATAAATCATATATGGAAAAAATATGAAATCAGAATACAAAATAATTGCAGAATTAATTGAAAAAAAAACAAGAGTTTTAGATGTTGGTTGCGATGATGGTGCTTTAATGGAATTTCTAAAAACCAACAGAAATGTCGACATAAGAGGAATTGAAATTTCTAAAGAAAAAGTTCAAACTTGCATCGCTAAAGGTTTGACTGTTATCGAAGGTAACGCTGAATTTGATTTAAAACAATTTCCAAATAATTCATTTGATTATGTTGTGCTTGGTCAAACTCTACAAGCATTTATAAATCCGGAAATTGTTATTAATGAACTTCTAAGAGTTGGAAAAAAGGCCATTGTAACTATCCCAAATTTTGGTCACTGGAGAGTAAGATTAAATTTATTAATCAAAGGAACAATGCCAATTACAAATACACTACCTAATAATTGGTATAACACACCAAATATTCATATGTGTACAATTAAAGATTTTGTGAAATTTTCAAAGACAATTAATTTTAAAATCTTCAAATCTTTAGCTTTAATCAATAAAAATGTATCTAATATAAATAGCTCAAACCTATTTTTTAAAAATTTTTTTGGCGAACTTGGTATATTTCTAATTGAAAAGTAAATGAAAGTTAAAATAATTAAATGTCTTGAAGATAATTTTAGTTATTTGATAATTGACGAAACTACTCAAATAGCTTGTGTAATAGATCCAAGTGAATCAAAACCCATAATAAACTTTATAGAAAATCAAAACATAAATTTAAAATATATTCTTAATACCCATCATCATTATGATCATGTGGGTGGCAATCTTGAATTAAAAAAAAGATATAATTCTATTGTTGTTGGGTATAAAGAGGACAAAGATCGTATCCCAGAAATAGATGTTCTTCTTGATGATAACCAAATATGGAAAGAAAATAACTTTGAAGCAAAAATTTTTCATATCCCAGGTCACACATCAGGACACATTGCTTTTCATTTTTTTAAAGAAAAAAAAATTTTTACAGGTGATACTTTGTTTTCTCTTGGTTGTGGTAGGATTTTTGAAGGTACATATCAGCAAATGTTTGACTCATTAAAAAGAATTAAAGAGCTTCCAAAAGATACAAAAATTTATTGTGGTCACGAATATACGTTACAAAATTCAAATTTTTGTATTGCAAATGACTCTAAAAATTTGAAACTTAAGAAGAAAATTATAGAAATTAAGAAAAAACTGAAAAGTGGCTTGCCCACTATACCAAGCATTTTGGCAGATGAATTAGAGTGTAATATATTTCTTAGAGCTAAAGATTTAGAAAGTTTTTCAAAATTAAGAGATTTAAAGGATAATTTTTAGCTAATAAGCTTGACTAAAGAAATGCGCCGACTATATTGCGGTTATTAAATTAAGCAATCATTATGTCATACGCAGTCATAAAAACCGGTGGGAAACAGTATAAAGTAAAATCTGGCGAAATTTTAAAGATAGAAAAATTACCAGGTTCTAAAACTGACACGAAAATTGAGTTTAAAGAAATTCTAGCTTATGGCGATAATAAAGTTATAGAGATTGGTTTACCTATTGTTCAAGGAGCAAAAGTAGAAGCTAATTTAATTAAAAATAGTAAAAATAGAACAGTACTAATTTTTAAAAAAAGAAGAAGACAAAATTCAAGAAGAAAAAATGGTCACAGGCAAGAGTATTCTATGGTAAGAATTAATAAAATTTTTTCAAAAGATGGTAAAGTTTTATCAGAAGCTGAAAAAATCTCAAAACCTTCAAAAAAAGATTTTTTAAAGAAGGAAGTGAGTAAATAAATAGGAATAAGTTATGGCAACAAAAAAAGCAGGTGGATCATCAAGAAACGGTCGAGATAGTGCTGGACGAAGACTTGGTGTGAAAAAGTACGGGGGTGAAACTGTAATACCTGGTAATATAATTGTTAGACAAAGAGGTACTAAAATATTTCCTGGTGAAAATGTGGGTATGGGAAAAGATCACTCAATTTTTTCAGTTGTTAAAGGCAAAGTTGTTTTTAGAAAAACAAAGTCAGATAGAACATTTGTTTCAGTAAAACCCAATTAATAGTACAACTTTAAATTAGTGTTGTATTATGAAATTCTTAGATCAAGTAAAAATTTATATTAAAGCTGGAAACGGTGGTGATGGATCACCTAGCTTTAGGAGAGAAAAATTTATTGAATATGGAGGACCAGACGGTGGTGATGGCGGAAAAGGTGGATCAGTTATTTTAAAAGCTGAACAAAATCTGAATACGTTAATTGATTATAGATATCAACAACATCATAAAGCACAAAGAGGTGATAATGGTGCCGGTCAGAATAAAACAGGGAAAAGTGGAGAAAATTTAATTCTCAAAGTTCCTTTAGGAACTCAAGTGTTTGAGGAAGATAATAAAACATTAATATTTGATTTTATAAAAATTGGTGAGGAGTTTGTAGCTGCTGCTGGTGGCAAAGGTGGTCTAGGTAATACGCGCTTTAAAAGTTCAACTAATAGAGCTCCAAGGAAATTTACAAAAGGAACAGCTGGTGAAGAATTTACAATCTGGCTACAATTAAAAACAATCGCTGATATTGGTATAATTGGTTTGCCTAACGCTGGTAAATCGAGTTTGTTGGCGGCAATTACTAATGCAAATCCAAAAATTGCAAACTATCAATTTACTACATTAAATCCTAATCTTGGTGTAGCAAATTATGATGACAAAGAAGTTACAATTGCAGATATACCAGGTTTGGTGGAAGGTGCACATAAAGGTATAGGTCTTGGTACACAATTTTTAAAACATATTGAAAGATGCAAATCACTTTTACATATGATCGACATTACAAATGAAAATTTAAAAAAATCTTATAAACAAATTAAAGATGAACTTAAAAATTATAGCTCTAAACTAGTAAAAAAAAGGGAGTTAATAGTATTAAATAAAACTGATTTAGTTGAGGAAGGCGAAGTTGAAAAAATTGTTAAATATTTTTCAAAAAATATAAAATCTGAAGTTATTGTATTATCAACATTAGATAAAAAATCTATTTCAAAAATTAAAGCAAAATTAATCTCTTATGCATCTTAATAATTCAAAGATAATTGTTGTCAAAATTGGATCATCTTTATTAGTAGATAACAATCAAAAGATTAGAAAAAAATGGTTGTCAAGCTTTGCCAAAGATATCAAAGAACTAAAAGCAAAAAATAAAAAAATAGTTATTGTTAGTTCGGGGGCAATCGCTTTGGGATGTAAAAAAATGAACCTCAACAAAAAAAATATCAAATTAGATAAAAGCCAAGCTATAGCTTCTATAGGCCAAATAGAACTGATAAATTTATTTTCACAGACATTCGCAAAATATAAATTAAATATTTCCCAAATATTACTTACATTGGAAGATACTGAAGAGAGAAGAAGATCTTTAAATGCAAAACGAACCTTTGAAAACCTTTTTGAACTTGGATTTATACCTGTAGTAAATGAAAATGATACTATAGCAACAAGTGAAATAAAGTATGGTGACAATGATAGACTAGCATCAAGAGTTACACAAATTACTAATGCTGATACTTTAATTTTATTGTCAGATGTAGATGGTCTTTATACTAAAAATCCAAAAATATTTAAAAATGCAAAGCTCATTAAAAAAGTAAAAGACTTAAAAAAAGATCTTAAAAATATTTTTATTAAAGGTGTTAACAAGTACGGAAGTGGCGGTATGCAAACTAAAGTTGAAGCTGCAAAAATTTGTCAATTAGCTGGAAGTAGCATGGTTATTGCAAATGGACTTTATTTAAACCCAATAAGTAAAATATTGAAAAATAATAATTGCACTTGGTTTAGTCCAAAAGTTTCAAAATTAGATGCGAGAAAAAAATGGATAATTAGCTCTATAGCACCCAAAGGAGCAATAATAATTGACGATGGAGCAAAAAAAGCTTTAAAATTTGGTAAAAGTTTATTAGCTGCAGGAATAAAGAAAGTTTCTGGAAAATTTAACAAAGGTGATCATATAAAAGTTCTAGACAAAAAAAATATAGAATGTGCCAGGGGATTGGCTTCATTTACATCTGACGAAATAATTAAAATAATGGGACATCATTCTAACGAGATAGAAAAACTATTAGGTTATGTTGCAAAATCAGAGGTCATTCATAAAGATGATATGGTAGAAATTTAAATGAATAATTATATGAAATTAATTGGGATTAAAGCCAAAAAATCATGTGAAAATAAATTAAATACTAAAAAGAAAAATTTAGTATTAAATGATTATGCTAAGTTGTTAGATAAAGAAAAAAAATTTATCATTCGTGAAAATTTAAAAGACATTAAATTTGCTAAAAAAATAAAATTAAAAGAAAACTTAATAAATCGACTTCAGCTAAATCGAGAAAAACTTATCAGTATAAAAAATTCTATTAAAAAAATAGCTAAACTAAAAGATCCTGTAAATAATACTTTGGACAAGTGGAAAAGGCCTAACGGATTAACCATAAGTAGAATTACAATACCAATAGGTGTTATAGGTGTTATTTATGAAAGTAGACCAAATGTAACGTCTGATGTAGCAAGTCTATGTTTTAAATCCGGGAACGCCGTAATTTTAAAAGGGGGATCAGAGGCTATAAATACAAACAAGGCTCTAGCTAAATTATTTAGAAAGGCCCTAAAAAAAAATAAAGTTGATGAAAATTTTATACAATTTATTAACTCAAAACAAAAAAAAATTGTTGATATTATGCTTTCAAAAATGAAAGATTACATTGATGTTATTATACCTCGTGGTGGAAAAGGTTTAGTAAAAAAAGTTCAAGAGTTTTCTAAAATTCCTATTATTGGACATCTTGAAGGTCTATGTCACACATATATTGATAAAGACGCAAGTCTTAAAATGGCAACAGAAGTTGTTTATAATGCTAAATTAAGAAACACCAGTATTTGTGGTGCTACAGAAACAATATTAATGCACAAAAACATTGTTAAGAAATTTAGTAATCCAATTTTACAAAAATTAGAAAAAAATGGTTGTAAAATTTTTGGAGATCAAATTTTAAAAAAATATTATAAAGGTAGATTATTTTCCGCAACTGAAAAAGATTGGAAAACTGAATATTTAGCCTCAACTGTATCTATAAAAGTTATTAATAATTTAAATGAAGCCATTGATCATATAAATAAATATGGAACAATGCATACGGACTCCATAATTACTAACAACAGAAAAACTGCAGTAAATTTTTTAAAAAATGTAAAAAGCTCAATAGCAATGCATAACACATCAACACAATTTGCGGATGGAGGTGAATTTGGTTTTGGTGGAGAAGTGGGAATTTCAACAAATACACTGCCACCACGTGGCCCGGTTGGTTTAAACCAATTAGTCTCTTATAAATATCATGTAACAAGTAAAGGAAAAACAAGGAAATAGATTGGAAATTAAAAAAAATAAGATTGGAATTCTTGGAGGATCTTTTGATCCAGCTCATAAAGGTCATTTAGCAATATCCAAAGATGCAAAAAAAAGACTTCGGTTAAAAAAAATAATATGGGCTATAACAAAAAAAAATCCTTTTAAAAAAGAGAGTGCCACAAGTGTTCTAACTAGAATTAAACAATGCAAAAAAATTATAGGAAAAATATCTTATATTAAAGTCAAATTTTACGAGGATTTAATCAAATCAAACAAAACAGTTGATTTAATAAATTATCTATCAAAAAATAAGAGGAGTGAAATACATTTTTTAATGGGTGCTGATAATCTAATAAACTTTCATAAATGGCATAAATGGAAAATTATTTCTAAAAAAAGTAAAATTATAGTATTTGATCGCCATGGTTATAAAAAAAAATCTTTAAATTCAATGACATTTAGAAGATTGAGTCAAAAAAATTTGAAATATATTGAATTTAATAAAGTCAATATTTCATCTTCTCAATTAAGAAAAATTTGATAATGTTTATCTGATTAATGGATAATATTTCAGAGTTAAAACAAATTATTATTAAAACCCTAGATACAAATAAAGCTCAAGATATCGTTAGCATAGATCTTAAAAATAAAAGTTCTATGGCAGATTATATGATTATTGCTAGTGGAACTTCATCTAGACACATACAGTCTTTATCAGAACAAGTTTTGGAAAAGCTCAAAGATAACGGTCTAAATGATTCTAAAATAGAGGGCAAAGATAGTAATGAATGGAAATTAGTAGATGGTATTGATTTAATAGTTCACATTTTTCATCCCCAAAAAAGAAAATTTTATGAACTTGAAAAAATGTGGTCTGAATTAATTCCAAAAGAAAAACTGATAATATGATTAAAAAATTTTTGATTTTTGTTTTTTTAATTAGCTTTGCTCAAATTGCTAATTCAAGTGAGAATGATATATATAAAAAAATTGATTTATTTGGTGAAGTACTCAAAAAAATTAATAAAGAATATGTGGATGAAATAAATCAGTCTGAGAGTATGGACTCAGCAATAAATGGCCTTCTCCAATCTTTAGATCCTTACTCTTCTTACATGTCTCCAGAAATATTCAATGAGATGCAAACAGAGACAAGTGGAGAGTTTGGTGGACTTGGCATTGAAGTTAGTATGGAGTCGGGAGTTGTTAAAGTAATATCCCCAATTGATGATACACCGGCTTCTAGGGCCGGTATAAAAGCTGGCGACTACATTGTTAAAATAAATGATACTCAAGTTCAGGGTAAATCTTTAAGTGAGGCTGTAGAACTAATGAGAGGACCAGTTGGATCTGGAATTGAATTAACCGTCAGAAGAAGGGGAGAAAAAAAAGCACTCAACTTTACCATTATAAGAGAAATTATTGAGGTTAAGTCGGTAAAAGCGGATCTTTTAGAAAAAAATATTGGTTATGTGAGATTGACTTCATTTAATGAAAATAGCAGTGAACAAATAAAAAAAGAAATAAAAAATTTAGAAAAAAATAAAAGTGTTAAAGCTTATATTTTAGATCTTAGAAACAATCCGGGTGGTTTGCTTTCACAAGCTATAAAAATTTCAGATTTTTTTCTAAACAATGGAGAAATTGTATCCACAAAAAGTAGAAAAGCTTCAGAAAATAGAAAATGGTTTGCAAAAAATGGTGATTTAATAAATGGAAAAACTTTACTAGTTTTGATTAATTATGGATCAGCTTCTGCATCTGAAATAGTCGCAGGTGCATTGAAGGACCATAAGAGAGCGATATTATTAGGTGAAAATAGTTATGGAAAAGGTTCTGTTCAATCAATAATTCCTCTTAAAAATAATGGAGCAATTAGATTAACTGTAGCAAAATATTATTTACCTTCTGGAAAATCAATTTCTGAAATTGGTGTGTCTCCAGATATTGAGATTAATGAAGAGACAGACAATTTTAGAATTAAAACAGAAACTGATAATCAATTAAATTATGCTATTAAACTAGTTAATGGCTAAGATGGAGGATAAATATAAAAATTTACCTCTAAGAACTGGTGTTGGTATTATAGTTATAAATAAGGAAAATAAATTATTCGTAGCCAGAAGAATTGATAATCCAAATAATTTTTGGCAAATGCCGCAAGGTGGTGTTGAGGAGGGAGAAGACTTTTTAAAAGCAGCTTTTAGAGAGTTAGAAGAAGAGACTGGCATTAAAAGTGTTGAGTTGATTAAAGAATTAGAAGGTACAACAACCTACGAGCTCCCAGCTCATTTGTTAGGTATTATTTGGAAGGGAAAATATAAAGGTCAAACTCAAAAATGGTTTTTAATGAGATTTATTGGAGATGAAAAAGAAATAAATATCAAAACACAAAATCCAGAATTCTTAGATTGGAAATGGATTGATTTAGATTTGATTACAGAAGTAGTAGTAGATTTTAAACTCAATGTTTATAAAGAACTCAAAGAAAAAATTTATAAAATAATTAATTAAGAGATTTTAAAACTTCTAATTTTTGATCAATTAAATATCTAGCTTGATCATTAATTTCTGCTGATTTTGATTGTTCTTCAGCAGAACTGATTAGATCTTGTTGTTTTGATTTATCTATATCAGAAAGTTTTAAAATTGAACTTGTTAATATCGAAAGATTATTATTTTTAAATTCTACAATACCATCTTCCACATAATATTTTTCTTCATCAATTTTTGATAAAATTTTAATTATACCTGGTTTTAAAAATGAAATAATTGAAATATGATCTTTAAGTATGCCCATCTCACCTTCAAAAGCAGGAACAACAACTTCTATAACATCTTCTTTTTTTAAAAAAGATTTTTCAGGATTTACTATTTCAACTTTAAACTCTTCACTCATTAAGCTGCTGCTTCTTTTTCCATTTTTTGGGCTTTTTCTATTGCTTCCTCAATAGTTCCTACCATGTAGAAAGCTGCTTCTGGCAGATGGTCATATTCACCTTTGCAAATCGCATCAAAACCTTTAATAGTTGATTCTAAATCAACTAATTTACCTGGTGATCCTGTAAATACTTCTGCTACAAAAAATGGTTGAGACAAAAATCTTTGGATTTTTCTTGCTCTAGCTACAACTAGTTTATCTTCTTCAGATAACTCATCCATACCTAAAATAGCAATAATATCTTGTAATGATTTATAAGACTGTAATATTCTTTGTACATCTCTAGCCACTCTATAATGTTCATCTCCAACAATTCTAGGGTCCAAAATTCTTGAAGTTGAATCTAGTGGGTCAACTGCAGGATAAATTCCAATTTCAGCTATTTGTCTTGAAAGAACTGTTGTTGCGTCCAAGTGAGCAAATGATGTTGCTGGAGCTGGGTCAGTTAAATCATCGGCTGGAACATAAATCGCCTGGACCGAAGTAATTGATCCTTTGTTGGTTGTTGTAATTCTTTCTTGAAGATTACCCATATCAGTTGCCAAAGTTGGTTGATAACCCACAGCAGATGGGATTCTCCCTAAAAGAGCAGAGACTTCTGAGCCTGCTTGAGTAAATCTAAAAATATTATCAACAAAGAAAAGTACATCTTGTCCTTCTTGATCTCTAAAATATTCCGCGACTGTCAAACCAGTAAGTGCAACTCTTGCTCTTGCTCCAGGAGGTTCATTCATTTGCCCATAAACTAGTGCCGCTTTAGATCCTGCACCATCTTTTTTAATAACACCAGACTCTATCATTTCATGATAAAGATCATTTCCCTCTCTAGTTCTTTCACCTACACCAGCAAAAACTGAAAATCCACCATGTGCTTTTGCAACGTTGTTAATTAATTCCATGATTAAAACTGTTTTTCCAACACCAGCACCACCGAATAGACCAATTTTTCCTCCTTTGGCGTATGGGGCCAGTAGATCAATTACTTTAATACCGGTTACAAGTATCTCTGTCTCTGTCGATTGGTCGTTAAATTCAGGGGCAGCTCTGTGTATTGGCCAACTTTCTTTAGTTTTAACTTCACCTCTTTCATCAATTGGTTCTCCGATAACATTAATAATTCTTCCAAGAGTTTCCGGTCCAACTGGAACTTGTATTGGTGCTTTTGTATTAACTACTTCATCACCTCTCTTTAATCCCTCAGTGGCATCCATTGCTATTGTTCTTACTGTAGTTTCGCCCAAATGTTGAGCTACTTCTAAAACTAATCTATTGTCTCCGTTTTTACATTCTAAAGCTGTTAAAATTTCTGGAAGTTCTCCGTTAAATTTAACATCTACCACCGCTCCAATAACTTGTGTGATTATTCCTTTGCTCATAATTATAAACTTTCTGCTCCTGATATAATTTCTATTAGTTCTTTAGTAATTGCTGCCTGACGACTTCTAATATACTCGATAGTAAGTTTGTCAACCATTTCACCTGCGTTTCGGGTTGCGTTGTCCATTGCACTCATCCTTGATCCTTGTTCGCTAGCTGAATTCTCTAACATTGCTTTAAATATTTGTGTAGAAATATTTTTTGGCAATAAATTGCTTAAAATTTCATCTTCGTCTGGCTCAAATTCATAACTTTCATCTGAACCATTTTCATCATCCTCATTGTTCAAAGGTATTATTTGTTGTGCTTGAGGAATTTGGGTAATTACATTTTTAAACTGATTATAAAAAATCGTACAAACATCAAACTCACCTGCTTGAAATTTTTCAATTACTATTTTTCCTACTTTGTCTGCATCAAAATAATTTGCGTTTTTAGAATCCTTAAAAGAAATATTTTCAATAATTTTGTCTCCATAAACTCTTTTTAATTGATCATTTCCTTTAGAACCTACAGTTATAATTTTGAGATCTTTACCCTCCTCTAAAATTTTTGAGAAATAACTTTTAGCTTTTTTAATTATATTTGAATTAAACCCACCACAAAGTCCCCTATCAGATGTCATTACCACACATAAATGAACCTTGTCATTGCCTGTGCCTGACAATAATTTAGGAGCATTTTCCTTATCAGATATCCCACTAGACAAATTTAAAATTACATTATTCATTTTTTGAGAATATGGTCTTCCTTTTTCAGCACTTTCTTGAGCTCTCCTCAACTTTGCTGCTGCAACCATTTTCATAGCTTTTGTAATTTTTTGTGTTGACTTTACACTTGCTATTCTTTTCTTAAGATCATCTAAACTTGCCATACAGAATTAAGATTTTAAACTCCCCTTCAATTGAGTAATTATGTCTATAAGAAGTTTTTCTTTATCATCATCTAATTTACCTGAACTTTGAATTGCATCAATTATTTCAGGTTTATCTGATTTACACTTCTCAATAATTTTGTTTTCAAATTCAGCGACATCTTTTAAATCAATATCATCAAGATAACCTTTAACACCACAAAAAACAGATATTACCTGTTCTGCAACTGTCATTGGTGAATATTGTTTTTGTTTTAAAAGCTCTGTTAATTTTGAACCTCTATTTAAAAGTTGTTGTGTGGACGCATCTAAATCTGATCCAAATTGAGCGAATGCTGCCATCTCTCTATATTGAGCCAATTCCAACTTCATGGATCCAGAAACTTTTTTCATGGCTTTTGTTTGAGCTGATGATCCAACTCTGGATACTGACAAACCAACGTTAATCGCCGGTCTAATACCTTGGTTAAATAGTTCTGTTTCTAGGAAAATTTGACCATCTGTTATTGAAATTACATTTGTAGGAATAAATGCTGATACATCTCCACCCTGCGTTTCAATAATTGGAAGTGCTGTTAATGATCCTCCACCGTGTTCATCACTTAATTTTGCAGCTCTTTCAAGTAGTCTACTGTGTAGATAGAATACATCTCCTGGATAAGCCTCACGACCTGGAGGTCTTCTCAATAAAAGAGACATTTGTCTATAGGCCACTGCTTGTTTGGATAAATCATCATAGATGATTAATGCGTGCATTCCATTGTCTCTAAAATATTCACCCATAGCACATCCAGTGTATGGTGCTAAAAATTGTAATGGTGCTGAGTCAGATGCTGTAGCAGCAACTATAGTTGTGTACTCCATTGCACCAGCTTCTTCTAGTGTTTTTTGTATCTGTCTCACTGTTGATCTTTTTTGTCCAACAGCAACATATATGCAATATAATTTTTGTTTTTCATCACCAGACTCATTTATTTTTTTTTGGTTGATAATCGCATCTACAGCTACAGCAGTTTTTCCAGTCTGCCTATCTCCAATAATCAATTCCCTTTGGCCTCTTCCAATCGGAACCAAACTATCAATTGATTTTAATCCAGTTTGCATTGGTTCACTTACTGATTGTCGAGGAATGATTCCTGGTGCTTTTACTTCTACTCTAGTTTTTTTTACTCCTTTATCCAAAGGACCCTTTCCATCAATAGGATTTCCTAATCCATCAACCACTCTTCCTAATAATTCTTTTCCAACTGGAGTATCAACAATACTTCCTGTTCTTTTTACAACATCTCCCTCTTTAATATTACGATCATCTCCAAAAATTACTACTCCTACATTTTCACTTTCTAAATTTAAAGCCATTCCTTTAGAGCCATCGGAAAACTCAACCATCTCCCCAGCTTGAACATTATCTAAACCATAAATTCTAGCTATTCCATCACCTACTGATAAAACTTGACCTACTTCAGAAATTTCAGCCTTTTCACCAAAATTTTTGATTTGTTCTTTTAAAATTTTTGTTACTTCCGACGGGTTTATTTCCATGTTATGCCTCTATCATTCTATTTTCAATTTGTTGTAGTTTATTTTTAATAGAGGTATCAATCATTGCACTTCCTACTTGTACAACTAAACCTCCAATTAAACTTTGATCGTGACTATAGTTTAATTTTATTTTTGACTTGAAATTACTTGATAATTCATCTGTAATTTTTTTTATTTCCTCTTGAGTTAATTCTTTTGCTGATTTAATTTCTGCTTTTAACTCTCCTTTTTTTTCTGAACAAATTTCATTAAATCTATTGAGTATTTTTTCCAAATAAAAAAATCTTCTTTTAGCAATTAAAAAACTTAAAAAATTTTTAAATAAAATTTCAATTTTAAAAGTTTCAGATATTTTTTTAACAACATTTATTAAAATATCCTGATTTATTGTTGGATCTTTAATTAAATTATTAAAATCTTTATTATTTAAAATTAAAGTTAAGAAAGCAGAAGAATTTTCTTCAACTTGTCTCAGCAAGTTAGACTCATCTGCCAATTCATATAAGGCTAAAGAATATCTATTAGCTGAAGTATCAGAAAAACCCTTATATTTACTCATTATTAACTTCTAAAATGTTTATGATTAAATTTAAAATCTGGCTTTAATTAACATATGAAGTAATTGTCTTCAAGTAAGACATTCACAAAAACCGTTTTTTTTTGGCTTTAATTGAAACTTATTGGATCAACATCAACTGAAAGTTTTATTCCTGTCAAAAATTTAAATTTTGGAATTATTGAGGCTAAAGAGTTTTGTAATTCTAAAGTTTTTGGACCTCTTATAAGCAGTCTCATCCGATATTTTCTTTTTATTCTAAATATAGGTGCGCCCACTGGGCCCAAAATTTTCCCATTTATATTATTTTCTATAAATGATTTAAATTTGATTGCTTCTTTTTCTAAACTCTTTTCATCTTCACTGGTTAAAATTAAAGAAATGAATCTCTGAAAAGGAGGTAAATTATTTTTTTTTCTAATTTCTATCTCTTTATCCAAAAAAATTTCAGGATTTTTATTAGTGATATCTGTAATCATTTTTGTGTTTGAATTATAAGTTTGGAAATATACAGTTGAGGATTGACCTGTACGTCCAGCTCTGCCAGATAGTTGATGATATAATTGTAAATTTTTTTCTGCTCCTCTTAAATCATGCCCTTGTGAAGATAAATCGATATCAACTACGACTATACAATTTAAACTTGGGAAATGAAAACCTTTAGAAATTAATTGTGTCCCCACTAAAATTTCAATTTCATTATTAATTATTTTTTCTAATTTTCTTTTTGAACTTTTTTTATTCATTGTATCACTAGAAAAAATCTCAACTTTTTTTAATGGAAAATTTTTTTTTACTTCTTCTGAGATTCTTTCAACACCTGGTCCACTAAATATAAATTCACAATTTTCTTCTTTTGAACAATTTCTTTTTAAAGAAGTTTTAAATCCGCAATAATGACATAATAAATTATTTTTATTTTTATGATAAACTAAATTTATAGAGCAATTTGGACATGAAAAACTTTCAAAACATTTTTTACACATAACATTTGGTGAAAATCCCCTCCGATTTAAAAAAAATAAAACTTGGTCCTTTTTTTCTAGATGAAAATTTACTTTTTGAATTATTTCTTTAGATAGCCAAGATTGTTTTTCCAATTTCACATTATTCAAATTTACTATTTCAAAATTTGGTAATGCAGCATCTTGGTAGCGCTTTTCAAGTTTAGAAATATTATATTTTTTTTTTTTGATATTTTCATAAGTTTCAATTGATGGAACTGCTGTAATTAAATTTATAGGTATATTTTCAAACGATGCTCTAGATATTGCCATATCTCTTGCATTATAAATAATACCTTCATCTTGTTTATATGACTGATCATGTTCTTCATCGACTATAATTATTCCTAATTTTTTAAACGGTAAAAACAAAGATGATCTTGCACCTATAATTACTTTTATATCTCCAGTTGCAACACCGCTCCATATAATCTCTTTATTTTTCTTTGAAATACCAGAATGCCAAATTGCAGGCACGAAACCAAAAAACTCTATAAATTTTTTTTCAAATTGACTTGTTAAACCAATTTCGGGCAGCATTATTAAACCCTGATTACCTTTTTTTAAAATTGTTTTTAAAGCTTCAAAATATACAAAAGTTTTTCCAGATCCAGTTGTACCTTGTAAAACATGAACATTGAATTTTTTGTTTGATTGATTGATATACTTAAGACAATTTTTTTGCTCATTAGTTAAATTAAAAAAATTATCTTTAATCTTAAAATTATATTCTTGGTAAAATTTCTTATTGAATTTTTCCACTGGTTTTCCACTTAATAATACAAGCTTTAATGCCATACCTTTCGGAACGAGGTTGTATTCAGAGAACCAATTTAAAAAATTTATTGTGCTCTTTTTTAACCTAGGAATTTCTAATCTTTTTATAATTTTTTTGATTTGAAATTTTTTGTAACTTTTTTTTTCAAATTCATTCCATACTACGCCCGTTATTCGAGACTTACCAAACGGAACTATAACAAAATCACCAACTTTTAAATTTTGATCACATTCGTAGGTAAATGGATAATTAAATATGTTGGGCAAAAGAATTGGATAATTCATATTTGAATAATATGTAAATTTATCAGATGTGTATTGTTTTTTTTAAACATGATTCAATTAACTCAATTATTAAGTAAATTTATTTTGATTTGATTTACAAACTCATAATAACCGTACTCAGTATAATGATCCCAGCGTCCATTAATTTTTTTAAAAATTTTTTCTAAATCTTTTTTTGTTTTATAATTTTTAAGTAAAAAATCGTTAAAATCAAAAAATTTAATATCATTTTTTTTCAAATATAGTTTAATTTGTTTCAACTTATTTTTAGTCAAAATTTCATTCAAAATTATTTCATTTTTTGTTTCTGGAAAAAACAAGTCTGGACTTATTGAATTAAATACAACAAAAAAATTCTTATTTTTTTGATCTGAAATTTTTTTAAAATTACTCAATATTTTAAAATACAGTATATCTAAAGACTTATCATTTAAATATTCTATATTTAATTTAGTTTCTTTTTTTAATATATTTTCAATTAAATTTCCTAATTCCTTCAGATTAAAATGATATACGCTTAAACGATCATTAAAAATTCTATTAGTTTTGTTTTTAAAAAAATCATCTAATATTTTTTTTTTTAAACTTATAGTTTCATATGAAGAAAAGTTTTGCTTAAAATCTTTGTTATCCAGGTAATTTATTAAAATTTTATTTTCCTTTTCGTGATAAAGATCCCAATAATCATTCTCAATTGTGATAAACAAGATAATATCTTTGTAATTTTTTAAACTTTCAAATTCTTTATAAGTAGCAAATTCTAATAAAGGTCCATTTCCTGCAACACCCATGCTTGTTGATTTTAATGATAACTTATAAAATTGTGAATTAAGATTATTTTTTTTATCAACACACATCCCTTGAACATATGAATCTCCAATCAAGAGGTAGTCATTATTTTTAAAATTATAGTGATTATTAAATCCGTTTTCATCTGAAAAAAAAGTTATAGGTTGATTGTTCTCATCTAAGCATAAAAAGATTGATGCATTTTCGTAACCCGAGAGGGGCAAAATTTTATGTTTTTTATCAATAAATTTATAAGGGCCTATATTAAGATAAAATTTTTCGTCAGGAATTTTTTTTTGAACAGAGTTTAAATAATATAGTCTTGTTTTTGAAAATAATTTATCTTTATTATAATTTAAAAAAATTTCTAAAACATATAAACAAAAATATAATAATATAAAATTTACTAAAAAAATCTTCAAATATCTAAATAGTTTTTGGCTCATAAATTTTTGATTATAAATAATAAATTTTTAAATAATAAAAAAATATCAAGAATGTATTGCTCTTTTATCTACAGATAATGCTGCTTCCTTTACAGCTTCAGAGAATGTGGGATGTGCATGACATGTTCTTGCTATATCCTCCGAGCTGGCACCAAACTCCATTGCAATACCTATTTCAGCAATCAATTCACCTGCATGAGGGCCTATTAGGTGTGCTCCTAATACTTTGTCAGTTTTTTCATCAGCTAAAATTTTTACAAAACCTTCGGCATCATCAATTGCCTTAGCTCTGGAATTTGCCATAAAAGAAAATTTTCCAACTTTATAATTAATTTGTTTTTTCTTTAATTGTTCTTCTGTATTTCCAATAGAAGCAACCTCAGGCTTTGTATAGATAACTCCTGGTATTGTATTATAATTGACATGGCCAGATTGACCCGCAATATTTTCTGCTACAGCAATACCTTCATCTTCTGCTTTATGTGCTAACATAGGTCCCTCTATAACATCTCCGATAGCAAAAATATTATCTTGGCTTGTTTGAAAATTTTTATTTATTTTAATTCTTTTTTTTTCATCTAATTGAACACCAATTTTTTCAAGATTTAATCCATTTGTGTTTGGTTTTCTACCTACAGAAATTAGTACAACATCACATTCAAAATCTTTTTGATTTCCATCTTTATCTGTAGTCGAAACAATAGCCCCAGATTTATTTTTTTTAACTCCCTCAACTTTATGTTGCATATGAAAGTTAATTCCCTGTTTTTTTAAAATTTTCATGAATTCAATTGAAATTTCTCCATCCATTCCAGGAGTTATATGATCTAAAAATTCAACTACATGCACCTCAGTGCCCAATCTTGACCAAACTGATCCCATTTCAAGCCCTATATAACCTCCACCCACTACAACCATTTTCTTTGGGACTTGGTTTAAGTTTAGAGCACCAGTTGAAGAAACAATTATTTTTTCATCAAATTCAATTCCAGATAAAGTTGTTGGCAAGGAACCCGTGGCAATTATTGTTTTCTCAGTTTGTATTATAGTTTCTTTATTTTTATCATCTTTAATTAAAATTTCATTTTTTGATTTAAAACTACCAGTGCCTCTAATATAGGTAACTTTATTTTTCTTAAATAAAAACTCAACTCCTTTGGTTAATACTGTAACTGCCTTATCTTTGCTTTTCATCATTTTTGATAAATTTAATTTTACTTCCCCTATTTCAATTCCTTTTGAGGAAAGATTTTTAATTTTATCAAATTCTTCAGATAAATTGAGCAGGCTTTTTGATGGAATACATCCAACGTTTAAACAAGTTCCACCAAGGGTATTTCTTGATTCAATACATGCTGTTTTAAAACCTAATTGTGCAAGTCTTATAGCGCAAACATAACCTCCAGGACCGCCACCGATTACTACTATTTGAAATTTATCTAACATTTAAATATCTAAAAATAACCTTCTTGGGTCTTCTAAGTTTTCTTTTATCATTTTTAAAAAAGATACAGATTCCTTCCCATCGATTATTCTATGATCATATGATAATGCCAAGTACATAATAGGTCTAATCTTAATTTCACCATCAACAACTACAGGTCTATCAATAATATTATGCATTCCTAAAACACCCGACTGAGGTAGGTTTAAAATTGGTGTAGATAACATTGAGCCATAAACCCCACCATTACTTATTGTAAAAGTGCCTCCTTGAAGATCTTCAATTGTTAGTTTACCATTTTTTGCTTTCTCAGAAATTTCCTTAATATTTTTTTCTATATCAGCAAAAGATAATTCATCAGCATTTTTTAAAACTGGAACTACAAGTCCTTTATCAGTTCCTACTGCAAAACTTATATTATAGTAATTTTTATATACTATGGAGTCACCCTCAATTTCTGCATTTACTGCGGGGAAATTTTTTAAAGCAACAATGCAAGCTTTTACAAAAAATGACATAAATCCTAGTTTAACTCCATATCGATTTTGAAAATCATCCTGATTATTTTTTCTCATATCCATCACACTGGACATATCAACTTCATTAAAAGTAGTAAGTATTGCTGCATTTTCTTGTGCTTGTTTCAGTCTTTTTGCAATTGTTTGCCTTAATCTAGTCATCCTAATTTTTTCTTCTTGGCCAAATTTAATTTTTCTTTGTGAGGGTGGTGGATTTAGACCCATTAGATTAATTAGATCACCTTTTAAAATTCTGCCATCTTTTCCAGTACCTGACACTGAATCAATATCAATTTTATTTTCTTCAACAATTTTTCTAACTGCTGGGGATAAGTTTTGATCTATTTCTGCTTTAGTTTCTATTTGCACCTCTTTGACTTCTTTAGTTAAAATTAGTGGTTTTTCCTCAACTTTTTTTTCAAAAATTTTAGGTTCATTTTTTTCTTTTTGAGATTCTAAATTTATTACTTTATTTTTTTCTTCTAGTGGTTCATTTTTCTCAATCTGATCATTTTTTTTAGAACCAAAACTTCCATCAGACACTGAACCCAAAAGAGCACCAACTTCTACTACTGACCCATCTTTAGAATTTATTTTAGTCAAAACTCCAGATACCGGTGAAGGAACTTCTAAATTTACTTTATCAGTTTCTAATTCAACAATAGGTTCATCAGCATCAACAGAATCTCCCTCACTTTTAAGCCATTTAGAAACTGTGGCTTCTGTAATGCTTTCGCCTAAAACAGGAACTAAAATTTTTTCACTCATTCAATTATTCAAAAACTTTCTTAATAATTTCTTGCTGTTGAGAAATATGCCTTTTTGCATACCCTGTTGCAGGTGAAGCATCTGGACTTCTACCTATATAAGAAATTTCTTTATTATTAGCCTTAATATTATCCAATGTCCATTGGATATAATCTCTAACAGAAAACCAAGCACCCATATTTTTAGGCTCTTCTTGACACCAATAAAATTTGGCATTTTTAGCATATGGTTTAAGCTCTTTAACTAAAGTTTTAGCTGGAAATGGATAAAGTTGCTCAATTCTATAAAATACAACATCATCTCTATTTATTTTTTCCCTAGCTTCAAGAAGATCAAAGTATATTTTACCAGAACATAATATGACTTTTTTAATTTCTTTTTCTTTTTTTAATTTTATAAATCCTTTTACTTTAGGATCAATTGCATGGTCCCAAAGAACTCTATGAAATGAGTTTTTTTTACTAAAATCATCCAAATTTGAAATACAATATTTATGTCTTAATAAAGATTTAGGAGTCATGATTATTAAAGGTTTTCTAAAATCTCTATGCATCTGCCTTCTTAAAGCATGAAAATAATTAGCAGGCGTTGTACAATTCATCACTTGCATATTATCATTTGAACATAATTGTAAGAATCTCTCCAATCTTGCTGAAGAATGTTCTGGACCTTGTCCTTCATAACCATGTGGTAATAACATTACTAATCCTGATGCTCGAGACCATTTCCTTTCACCTGAAGCAACAAACTGATCAATTACAACTTGTGCACCATTAGCAAAATCGCCAAACTGAGCTTCCCACAATGTAAGTGTATTTGGTTCAACTAAACTATAACCATATTCAAAACCCAAAACAGCAAGCTCTGACAGAAAACTATCAACAACTTCAAAGTTTTTCTGTTTTTTTGAGATATTATTTAAAGGAATGTATCTTGTATTATCAATTTGATTTCTTAAAACTGAGTGTCTTTGACTGAATGTTCCCCGCCCTGAATCTTGACCTACAAGTCTTACAGGATAACCTTCTTCTAATAATGATCCAAAAGCTAGTGCTTCTGCACTTGACCAATCAATTCCTTTTCCATTGGAGACTGATAATTTTCTATTATCTATAATTTTTTTAATAGTTTTATGAACGTTAATTTCTTTAGGTATAGTATTGATTTTATTAGAAATATTTTCTAAATCATTAATATCTGAACCTGTCACACCTCTTTTGTCTTTACCTCTTTCTGGCCTATATCTAGACCAAGTACCTTCAAACCATTCAATTTTTGGCTTATAATCTTTTGCATTTTTAAATTGCTCATCTAATAAATTTTTAAAATTATAAATTGAGCTATCCAAATATTCTTTTGAAATAGACTTTTCATTGATTAACTTTTCACCATAAACTTTAACTGGTGAAGGGTGGGAACGAATTTTTTTATACATAAGTGGCTGAGTAAATGAAGGTTCATCACCCTCGTTATGGCCAAATCTTCTGTAACAAATAAGATCAATTACTACATCTCTATTAAATTTTAATCTGAAATCTGTTGCAATCCTTGCTGCATAAACTACGGCTTCTGGATCGTCACCATTTACATGAATAATGGGAGCCTCAACCATTTTCGCAACATCAGATGGATAAGGTGAAGATCTGGCAAATCTTGGGCTTGTGGTGAAACCTATTTGATTATTAATAATAATGTGAATTGTTCCACCAGTATTGTGTCCTGGAAGTCCTGACATTGCAAAACATTCAGCAACTACTCCTTGTCCAGCAAAAGCTGCGTCTCCATGAATTAAAATTGGAATTACTTTTTTTCTTTCTTTATCCTTATGAAAAAATTGCTTAGCTCTTGTTTGTCCCAAAACAACTGGATTAACTGCCTCTAAATGAGATGGATTGTCAGTTAAACTTACATGTACAGAATTTCCATCAAATTCTCTGTTTGATGACGCACCTAAATGATATTTCACATCTCCTGTATCATCTTTTGATTTTGAACTTATTTCTCCAGTAAATTCATTAAATATTCTTTTATAAGATTTTTGCAAAACATTAGCTAAAACATTCAGTCTACCTCTATGCGACATACCAATTTTAACTTCCTTAACTTTTGATTGCCCACCAATTTTTATAATTTGTTCAAGTGCGGGAATTAAACTTTCGCCTCCATCAAGACCAAATCTTTTAGTACCAACATATTTAGTGTGAAGAAATTTTTCAAAACCTTCGGCTTGAATTAATTTATTAAGAATTGCTTCTTTTCCATTTTGTGTAAAATTAAAATCATCCATTTTTTCAACTCGATCTCTAAACCATTTTCTTTCAGTCGGATTTGAAATATGCATGTATTCATAACCTAATGACCCACAATATTTTTCTCTTAAAAAATTTAAAATTTCTGTAATATTTGAATATTGTTTATTAGTTACTCCATCTAAAAAAATGCCTTTTTTATAATCCTCTTTTTTGAAACCATATGACTCAGGGTGGAGTTCATCCAAATAATCAGATTTTAATAATCCTAAAGGATCTAATTTGGCAATTAAATGACCCCTTTGTCTATAAGATCTGATCATTGCAACAGCCTTGATAGAATTTGCGTTAGATTTTATTATATCTAATTCATTTTTTGTTTCATTTTTGTCATCTAATTTTTTAGGTTTATCTACTAAAAATTTTTTAGTTGGGCTCCATGATGGACCATTAATTTCATTTACAATTATATCTGCTTCATCCCCTATTTCGTTAAAATATTTTCTCCAGCTATCAGGTAATGTTGGATCGTTATTTACAAATTTCATATACATTTCTTCTATGAAAGTGCTGTTTGATTTACTTAAAAAAGCTGTTTTTTCGTATTCAAAATTTTTTGAAGAAGACATTATTATATTTAATATAAACCTAGGATAAAATTTTTCAATTAGACAATTTATCGAACAAAGTTTTTCCAATTTTTGATGGCGACTTAGCTATAGTTATTCCACATTCTTCCATTTTTTTTATCTTATCCTCGGCCCCACCTTTTCCTCCTGATATTATTGCACCAGCATGCCCCATTCTTCGACCAGGGGGTGCTGTTATGCCAGCAATAAATCCAACTATAGGTTTTTTGATTTTATGGTTTTTAACAAATTCAGCAGCCTCTTCCTCAGCAGTACCACCAATTTCTCCAATCATTAAAATTGATTTAGTTTCTTCATCATTAAGGAATAAGTCTAAGCAGTCAATAAAATTTGTTCCATTTATTGGATCTCCTCCAATTCCTATACAGGTTGATTGGCCTAAACCATTTTCAGTAGTTTGAGCAACTGCTTCATATGTCAAAGTTCCAGATCTAGATACTATTCCAACTGATCCTCTCTTATGAATATTACCTGGCATAATTCCAATTTTACATTCACCGGGTGTTATAACTCCTGGACAATTAGGTCCTATCAATCTACTTTTTGATCCAGTTAATTTTTGTCTTACTTTAAGCATGTCCTGAATTGGAATGCCCTCAGTAATGCACACAATTAGTTCAATTGATGCTTCTACTGCTTCAATAATTGCAGCAGCAGCAAATTTGGCTGGCACATAAATCATTGTTGCATCTGCACCAACTTCTGCTTTTGCTTCTGCTACCGAATTAAAAACAGGCCTATTAAGATGTTTTTGACCACCTTTTTTTGGCGTTACACCACCTACTAAATTTGTTCCATACTCAATTGCTTGTTTTGAATGAAACTCTCCATGCTTACCTGTAAATCCTTGACATATAACTTTTGTGTTTTTGTTTACTAATACAGACATATTATTTAACTGCCTCAACAATTTTTTTTGCAGCATCATCTAAATTTTCTGCTGAAATTAATTTTAAACCTGAACTATCAAGAATTTTTTTTCCTTCTTTAAAATTTGTTCCTGCTAGTCTTACTACCAGCGGAACTTCAATTTTAATTTCCTTGGCAGCATCAACTACTCCTTGAGCAAGAACATCACATCTCATAATTCCACCAAAAATATTAATCAAAATTCCTCTTACATTTTTGTCTGATAGTATAATTTTAAATGCTGCAGAAACTTTTTCTTTTGATGCTCCTCCTCCAACATCTAAAAAATTAGCTGGCTCTTCTCCATATAGTTTTATTATATCCATAGTAGCCATTGCTAAACCAGCCCCATTAACCATACATCCAATACTTCCGTCTAATTTTATATATGCGAGGTCATGTTTGCTAGCTTCAATTTCTGCTGGCTCCTCCTCATTAAAATCTCTAAGTTCTAAAATTTCAGGATGTCTAAATAAAGCATTTGAGTCAAAATTTATTTTAGCGTCTAAACACACTAACTTCTCTTCTTTAGTTAAAATTAAAGGATTAATTTCAACCATATTTGCGTCTGTATTAATAAACATTGTGTAAATTGATTTTATTAAGTGCATTGCTTGACTTTTAGTATTTTCATTTAAATTAAAAATTTTAATAATATTTTCACAATCATTCTCTGAAATTTTGTTATTCATTTCAATTTTTGTTGTTATAATTTTTTCTGGATTTTTGTTTGCTACTTCTTCGATGTCCATCCCACCTTGATCACTAGATATAAAAGCAATTTTTGAACTAGCTCTGTCTACTAAACATGATAAATAAAACTCTTTATTAATATTTGAAGATTCTTCAACATATAGCCTTTTTACTTTTCTTCCCTCAGGGCCTGTTTGATGGGTTATGAGTTTTTTTCCCAATAATTCTTTTGCTGCTACTTTTAATTCCTCTATAGTATTTAATATCTTTACTCCACCTGCCTTGCCTCTTCCACCGGCATGAATTTGTGCTTTTAAAACATACTTTTTTGTTTTTAGTGATTTTGCTTTTTCTACTAATTCATCAACTGTTAATGCAAAAACTCCCTCTGGAACAACTATACCATATTTCCTTAAAATTTGTTTAGCTTGATGCTCGTGAATATTCATTGTTAGTTAGAAAGATCAGGATCTATTTTAGATGCTGCTTCCCAAAGAGCTTTAACGGCATCTATAGAGTGCATAAATTCTTTTTTTTCTTTCTCATTTAATTCAATCTGTTTTATTTTTTCAACACCATCTTTTCCAACTAAAACTGGAACTCCTGCATAAACATTCTCCACTCCATATTCTCCATTCAATTGAACAGCGCATGGTAATAATTTTTTTTCATCATTTAAATATGCCTCTGCCATTTGAACACCTGATGCTGCGGGAGCATAAAATGCTGAACCTTTTTCAAGATATTTTACAATTTCTGCACCACCATCTCTTGTTCGTTGATTTATTTCTTCCAGTCTTTCTTGAGAAATCTTACCTTCCTTAACTAAATCTAGCAAAGGTTTACCAGAGACTTTGGTAAATCTAGGCATTGGAACCATAGTATCTCCATGTCCTCCCATAACCATTGCATCTATTTCTCTTACAGGAACGTTTAGCTCTAATGATAAAAATAATTTAAATCTAGAACTGTCTAATATTCCAGCCATACCAACTACTTTATTTGATGGTAAACCAGAAAATTTCTGAAATGCCATAACCATAACATCTAATGGGTTAGTAATGCATATAACAAATGCATTGGGAGCGTTTTGTTTTACTCCTTCAGCTACTTGTTTTATAATTTTCAAATTAATACCAAGCAGATCGTCTCTACTCATTCCAGGCTTTCTGGGAACACCAGCAGTAATAATGATTACATCAGAGTCTTTAATATCCTTATAGTTATCCGTTCCTGAAAATTTTACGTTAAAACCATCTACTGAAGAAGATTGAGCTATATCAAGCGCTTTACCTTTTGCAATTCCACTTGCTACATCAAATAAAACTACTTCATTAACTAATTCTTTTGTTCCAATTAAATGTGCAAGTGTTCCGCCTATTTGACCTGCACCAATTAAAGAAATTTTTTTTTTCATGAATGAAGTTATCTTTTATTCATAACTCGCAATTATTCAATAGAAATTTAGGTTTTTATTTTAATTTTCTTCAGTCAACTTGGAACAGATGGCCATATCTTCAGAAATATATGACCCTTTAAAGTGAGATTTGTTTTTTTCCCAATTTTTTTTACCATCAGCTATGTAATTACTAAATAGCTCTTTTCTATTTTTTTCAGCTTCTTCTTGGGCCTCTTCAAGTTTTTTATTTTCATCAATAACCATTAACTCTACAGATTTAAATAATAAATTATTAGAGATCTCTATAAAATTTTTTGATGAAACAGCGTCTGACTTTAGAACTATACCAGATGCATATGCATAAATAGCACTACATCTCTTTAATAAATATATTTGTGTTAAACCTTCTTCTATATTTTTTTCATCTAAATATACTTTTAAAGAAGTATTTAGATCTGCTTTGGCATAATTTGCGTGTATCGATATACCAATAATTAAAAAAATTAATTTTATTTTTTTCATGTTTATTAATTATTATTTTATGGGCCGTAAGCTGCTTTTGGTAACCAAGTAACTATTTCAGGAAAATTAAATACTATTGCAACTGCTATCACTTGAAGAATAACAAATGGAATTATGCCCTTATAGATATTTGTTATTGAAATGCCTTGAGGAGCCACACCTTTCATATAAAATAATGCAAATCCAACGGGTGGAGTTATAAATGAAGTCTGAAGCACTACCGCAAACATTACAATAAACCAAACCATATCAACTCCAAGGTCCATCATTACAGGGGCCAAAAAGGGTAAAATTATTAATGTAATTTCAATCCAATCTAAAAAGAAACCTAACAAGAACGCAACAAATAAAACAACAATTACAACTCCACTTGTTCCAAAAGGTAATGCTTTGAGCGCTCCTTCAATTAATTCATCACCACCTAAACCTCTTAAAATTAATGCAAACATTGTTGCACCAACAAAAAGTGCAAAAATATATGCTGTGGTATGGGTCGTTTTTCTAATCACAATTTTTAAATCTGAAAATGTCAATCTTCCTCTAATTATAGCTAATAAAGATGCACCTAAAGCTCCAACTCCTGAAGCTTCTGTAGGAGTAGCAATTCCCATAAATATACTTCCTAAAACAGCAAAAATTAATAAAGCTGGTGGTATGATTGATTTTAAAACTCTTAAAACTATTTTCAAATCTACTGGTTCAGCATCTTTAGGTAATGGAGCAGCCTTAGGATTGATATAAGCATAAACAACAATAAATATTGTGTACAATAAACCAAGTAAGAGTCCAGGAAACACAGCACCCATAAATAAATCTCCAACTGATATTCTCACTTGGTCTCCCATAATAACCAACATAATACTTGGGGGTATAAGAATTCCTAAAGTCCCAGTTGCACAAACAACGCCGCAAGCTAAGTTTGGATTGTAGTTATTTTTTAACATCAAAGGAACACCTAAAATTGTTAATAATACAACGGCTGCACCAATAATTCCTGTAGAGGCAGCAAGTAAAACTCCAATAAATACAATAGAGATCGCAAGACCACCTCTTGTTTTACCAAACAACTTGGATAGATCAGTCATTAAATCTTCTGCAATACCAGATTTATCCATCATTATTCCCATAAAAATAAACATTGGCAACGCAACTAAAACCCAGTTCGCCATAACACCATAAAGTCTATAAACAACCATTGATGCAAATCCAAAATCGACACCATAAAAAGTGTCAAATAAGTTATCAGAAAGCATTGAAATAAATATAAAAAGGACTCCTAAACCACCCATAGTCCAAGCAACAGGAAATCCATAAAATATTAATGTTATAAAACTAAGAAATAGGGCAATTGCTAAAAAGTATTCTGCAACTAGTGAAATCATCTTCTATCCTCTAATCCAAAACGAAGTGTTTCTATTATTCTTGTAATTCTAGAGAAACCAGAAATTAGTAATAAGAAGAAACTGATTACTAGAAAACCTTTTACAAACCATCTGGCCGGTAAACCATTCGCAGATGTTGACCTTTCACTTGATGTCCATGATAATTCAAAAAAAGGAACAGCATAATAAAGAACAAGAATTACGAATGGTAAAAATAAAATTAAAATACCAAATAATTCAAACCATAATTTTTTTCTATAACTTAATCTCTCACTTAAAACATCAACTCTGACATGAGAGTCCACTATATAAGTTGAGGATAAGCCAACTAACCAACCAATGCAATAAAGGTGCCATTGTAGTTCTTCCAATTCGATCATCCCATTTTTAAATACATATCTTAAGACTACATTTAAAATGATAACCGCAATTAATATTACCCATAACCAATTAAAGATTTCCCCAACCTGTAAAACAAAATTATCAATTTTTTTTGTGATTGGTGTGTGCCTAAGCTGTAATTTTTTATCAAGAGAACTTCCAACAGATATAAAATCTTTAGACATAATTTTTTTTTCTTAAAAATAAAAGCAGCCAGTAAAACCGGCCGCTTTTATTATTATAATCAACTTTTTTAGTATTAAATACTAAAAGTTTCGAGGCAAATATCCCCATTTTTGCCAAACATCATACTCTTTCATGAATGCTTGTTGAGAAGCCCATACTTTTGCAAAGTCAGCGTCTTTAGCAGACTCTTCTTTCATTACTCTAGCACTTACTTTTTGTAGTTCTCTCAATACACTATCAGGCAATCTAGCAGCTGTTACACCTTTACCTGGAAAGCTTTGGATTTGCTTACCTTGTAAAAATTCACCAGTTGTAATTGCTCTCATAGCTGCTGCTGTACAAGCCATTTCGAATAAAGCTTGGTCAGCTGCACCCATTTTTTTCCATAAATCTAAATTAATCATGAAATGAGTCGAAGTAGATACTTGGTGCCAACCTGGGAACAGGTTGAATTTAGTGATTTTATGAAAACCTAAAACCTCATCAATAGCAGGCATAGAATATTCAGTTGCATCTAGAGTTCCTTTTTCTAGAGCAGCAAAAATTTCTCCACCAGCCATTAAAGTAGCTGAAGCTCCTATTTCATTTAAAACCATTCCTCCTAATCCTGAGAAACGAATTTTTAAACCTTTAAGATCTCCCAGGCTAGTTATAGGATTTCTATACCAACCAGCAGTTTCAGGTCCAATTGTACTACATAACAAAACTTGAATATTTTGTTTGTTGTAAATCTCATTAGCTAACTTAGCGCCTTCTCCTTCAAACCACCAAGCAGCATATTCCCATGGTTCCATTCCAAATGGCACAGCTGCAAATAATACAGCAGCTGGTATTCTTCCTTGGTCATAAGCCATGTAGTTGTAAGCTGCAGGCAAGTCACCTTTACTAATTGAAGGTGAAATTTCTAATGGTGGAAGTATTTTTCCAGGTTCATAAACCTTTAATTTAATTCTACCATCAGTCGCTCTATCTAATGTGTCTGATAAACGAGCAACAGGATCTCCTAGTGCTGGCCAACCAGTATTAAAAGTAGATTGTACTTTCCATCTTATTTTTTCTGCTGCAGTAACTTGTTGTAATGAAAAAGTTATCATTAAAGCAAATACAGCAAAAAAACTAATAGATGTTTTTATTAGTTTTTTCATTTTACCCCTTCTGTTTTGAGTTGTTTTAAAAACAAAGAACATTCCCAACTCATTTTAGAATGCTCTCCATGCTTTTCCATAAAGATCAATCATTTCATTTATGGAAGGCACTCTTGGATTGAGGTTTGGCGCACCTGAAATTTCAGCATCAGTCGCCATATTTTCTAACATTTCCTCAAAATTTTTTTCATCGATACCAAATTTTTTCATAGATGGTACATCAAAATCTTTATTCATTTTGTAAAGACCTTTAATCAATTTTTCACATGCAGTATCATCATCATCGTCTGGTAATGAGAAATTTCCAGCCTTACTACAATCAGCATATCTTCTTTTAGCATGATCAATAGAATATTCTGTTATGGTTGGTAATAACATTGCATTACTTAATCCATGAGGTACCTTAAAATTACTTCCTAATGGTCTACTCATTCCATGGACCAAGCATATTGATGCATTTGAAAATGCCAGACCCCCTAAAGTTGCAGCAAGCATTAATCCCTCTCTTGCTTTCAAGTCTTTAGGATCCTTATCAACTGCATAGATATTTTTTGTTACAAGCCTAATTGTATCTAAAGCCATTCTATCTGAAAATAATGTAGCTTTTTTACTGACGTATGCTTCTATTCCATGAGTTAAAGTATCGATAGCACTATCAATAGTTAATCTTCTCGGTTTTGATAAAGTCAAATCATAATCAACAATTGCACACGTTGGAACGAATCCCTCGCCTCTACATGAAATTTTTTCATTATTTTTTGAGTCTATAATTACTGAATGATGAGTAACCTCTGAGCCTGTTCCGGCTGTTGTGGGTATAGCAATAATTGGTAAGCCCTGTTTATCAAAAGTTGATGGTGGTTTATAGTCTTGAATGTTTTTGCTATGCTTTGCCATAGCAGCAATTGCTTTAGCAGTATCTATTGGGCTACCACCTCCAAAACCTATTACAGCTTCATTTTTAAATTTTTCTAAATGATTAATTCCATTTAAGACTACAGTATCTGTTGGATCTGGGATTGTATCATCAAAAACATTAGAATTTAAACCAGCTTTATTCAAAATTCCTTGAAGTTTTTTTACATAACCAAATTCAACCATTTGTTTATCTGTTACAATTAAGAAAGATTTTATTGGCTCTAAGGTTTTAATAATTTCTGGAAGTTGATTTAAGCTACCTTTGCCAATCTGCATATATCTTGGCACACATATACGGACATTTTCTCTTTTAATCAAACTGACCCCTCTTTTTATTACTCTAATCTAAACTTATGTAAAATTAGGAGTCAACAGCATATATTCTTTAATTGATAATATTTTTCTCATTTAAGGAATACGTATTGCAATCAAAAAAAACCTGCTATACTTTTATTTATAAAAATATTTTATAATGAAAACAGTTAACCACTTTATTGACGGAAAAATTTACAGCGATAAAAAATCAAGGAAAGGTCCAATTTTTAATCCTGCTATTGGTGAACAAATTGCTGAGGTTGAATTAGCGAGCAAAGCAACTGTAGAAATGGCAATTGAAAGCTCTGCTAAAGCATTTTTAAAATGGTCAAAAACTACACCGATAAATAGAGCAAGAATTTTATCAAAATATAAAGATTTACTTATAAAAAATATGGAAGAACTGGCTGTTTTGGTTTCAGAACAACATGGAAAAACTATCCCAGATGCAAAAGGTTCTGTACAAAGGGGTATTGAAGTTGTTGAATATGCAACTGGAATTACAGACTCATTAAAAGGCGATCATTCCACAAACGTTGGAACAAATGTTGACTCACATACTTTAAGACAACCATTAGGAGTTTGTGCAGGTATTACTCCATTTAATTTTCCAGCAATGGTTCCTATGTGGATGTATCCAGTTTCGATAGCTTGTGGGAATACTTTTGTTTTAAAACCATCTGAAAAAGATCCAAGCTGTCCGATAAGATTAGCTGAATTAGCAATTGAAGCTGGATTACCAGCTGGTGTTTTAAATGTTGTTAATGGTGATAAGGAGGCTGTAGATACATTACTAGAAAACAAGACTGTACAAGCAATAAGTTTTGTTGGATCTACTCCAATTGCTGAATATGTTTATCATACTGGAACAAAAAATAATAAAAGAGTGCAAGCACTTGGTGGCGCAAAAAATCATATGGTAATCATGCCAGATGCTGATGTTAATAAAACAACTGACGCAATAATAGGATCAGCTTTTGGTTCAGCAGGTGAGAGATGTATGGCGATTTCAGTTGCTGTTTGTGTGGGTAAACAAACAAAAGAAAAAATTAAAACAAAATTATTAGAAGAAACTGCAAAATTAAATGTTGGCCCTTATACAGATGAAAAAAGTGATTTTGGTCCTTTAAATAATAAAACACATTTTGAAAAAGTTAAAGGATACATTGATATTGGAGAAAAAGAGGGTGCCAAACTACTAACAGACGGAAGAAATTTTAAAAAACAAGGCTATGAAAATGGTTATTTTGTAGGACCAACTATCTTTGATGATGTGAAACCTGAAATGAAAATTTACAAAGAAGAAATTTTTGGCCCCGTCTTAAGCATGGTGACTACTGACACTTATGAAGAAGCATTGAATTTAGTTAATGATCATGAGCTTGGAAATGGTGCTGCTGTTTTTACAAAAAGTGGAAACATTGCAAAACATTTTACTGAAAATGCAAAAATTGGAATGATTGGAGTAAACGTACCAATCCCTGTACCTGTTGCATATCACAGTTTTGGTGGATGGAAACGATCTTTATTTGGTGATCACTCAATGCATGGACCTGAGGGTGTGAGATTTTATACTAAGCTTAAAACTGCAACAGTGACTTGGGGCGAAGATAACGCTGGTCCAGAATTTACCATACCAGTTTTATCTTAAATTTTTATTTAAAATTTAACTATAAATGAAAGATATAAATAGTAGAACATCTCCTAGAAGAATTTTAAATATACTAGAAGAAATTATAATTGATCCTAACAACTTTACAGCTAAAAAAGTTTCTCATAAATTAAAAATACCATTACCAACAATTTATCGACATATAGAAACATTATGTGAAGAAAAATATTTAGTAGCAAGTAGTTCAAAAAAATATTTACCTGGTCCAAAAATTAGAAATATCATTTTAAAAAGTTTGCCCTATGAACCAAACTTTACTTTAAGGAGATCATATTTAAGAAAATTGACTAATGATATAGAAGAAACAGTTAGCTTGTCGATTCCAATAGGAACTAAACTTGTTTATTTTGATAGAATTGAATTTCATTGGCCAATGCAAATAAATTTAGAGGCTGGGGATCATCTTCCTTTACATGCTTCTGCATCAGGAAAATTATATTTATCTTCTATAGTAGAAGATAAAGTAATCCAAATTTTCAAAAATATAAAAACTCCTAAAACTGCAAAAAACACAATAACAGATATTTTAGACTTTAAAAAAGAATTAAAAAAAATTAAGAACCAAGGTTATGCTTTTGATGATGAAGAATGGTTTAATGGAATGGCTGGTATTTCTGTTCCAATATTTAATACAAATAAAGAATTATGTTTTTGTTTATCTACTCATACAGCAAAAAGTAGAAAAGATATAAATGATCTAAAAAAAATTCTTCCAATTATGCTTACTTCTGCGAATAATCTAAAAAAAGTTTTATTTAAAGATTAGATGTTGCTAACATTTTTTTGATTTCAGCAATTGCTTTTGCTGGATTCAAACCTTTTGGGCATGCACTAGTACAATTTAAAATAGTATGACATCTATATAATTTTAATTCATCAGCAACTTTTTTCAATCTAGATTTTCTTTCTTCATCTCTACTATCTATAATCCATCTATAAGCTTGTAGTAAGACTGCTGGTCCTAAATATTTATCACCATTCCACCAATAACTTGGGCATGATGTTGAACAACATGCGCACATAATACATTCGTAAGCACCATCTAATTTTGCTCTATCTTGTTTAGATTGTATTATTTCAGTAGTTTCAGAATTTGAACTTGACTTCAACCAAGGTTCAATTGATTGATATTGTTTGTACAATCCATCCAAATCTCCAATTAAATCTTTTTTAACTTTTAAATGAGGTAGTGGATAAATATCTATATCACCATCTATTTCAGCATGAGATGTGGTGCAAGCTAAGCCATTTTTACCACCCATATTCATTGCGCAAGAACCACATACGCCATGAGCACAAGATCTTCTATAGGCAATTGTAGGATCAATTTCATTTTTGATTTTATTTAAGATATCCAAAACTTTTGATGGACAATTATCCATATCGACTTCATATGTATCTATTCTAGGATTTTCGCCTATTGAAGGATCCCACCTATAAATATTTACTTTTCTAAGATTTTTTGAACCAGTTTTATCTTTGAAATACTTACCTTTTTTAGTTTTAGAATTTTCAGGTAAATTAATCTGAACCATTAATATACTCTCTCTTGAGGTGGAAAATATTGTACATCATTAGTAAGTGTAGATTTATGAACTTCTCTATAACTTATTTTTGTATTTTTTCCATCACACCAAGCAAGTGTATGTTGCATAAATTTGTCATCATCTCTTTTAGGATAATCTTCTCTAGCGTGAGCTCCTCTGCTTTCTTTTCTATTATATGCAGAGTCTACAGTAACTACTGCTTGTCTAATCAAATTATCGAACTCTAAAGTTTCTACCAAATCAGTATTAAATATTAATGATTTATCTTTAACTGATAATGAATCTAATCCATCATACGTTTTTCTTATTTCCTCAACACCTTCATTGAGAGTTTTTTCTGTTCTAAAGACAGCGCATTTAGACTGCATTGTTTTTTGCATTGCTAATCTTAATTCAGCAGTTCCTGTATCACCATCTGCATTTCTAATCTTATCAAATCTATCAATACATTTTTGTGTTTCGGTCTCACTAATTTCCTCATGTGGTGTCCCAGGTTTAATTAGCTCTGCGGCCCTTTTGGCAGCAGCTCTACCAAAAACTACTAAATCAATTAAAGAATTAGAACCCAATCTATTTGCTCCATGTACTGAAACGCATGCTGCCTCTCCTATTGCCATTAACCCAGGGACAGTTTTTTCTGAACCATTAACAGTTAACACTTCTCCCTTATAATTTGTAGGAATCCCACCCATATTATAATGGACTGTTGGCACAACAGGGATTGGTTCTTTGGTAACATCCACATTTGCAAATAGTCTCGCTGCATCAGTTATACCAGGTAATCTACTTTCAATAATTTCTTTATCTAAATGACTTAAGTTTAAATGAACATGATCTTGATCTTTTCCTAAACCTCTTCCTTCATTAATTTCGATTGACATTGATCTGCTCACTACATCTCGAGATGCTAAATCTTTTGCTTTTGGAGCATATCTTTCCATGAATCTTTCACCTTTTGAATTTGTTAGATATCCTCCTTCACCTCTTGCTCCTTCTGTTATTAAAGTACCGTGACCATAAATTCCTGTTGGATGAAATTGTACAAACTCCATATCTTGTAAAGGCAATCCAGCTCTCAAAACCATCGCATTTCCATCTCCGGTACAAGTATGCGCAGAGGTAGCTGAATAATAAACCTTGCCATATCCACCTGTCGCAATGATTACTGTGTGAGCTCTAAATCTATTAATAGTTCCATCATTTAAATTCCATGCTATTAAACCTTTACACTCTCCATCTTTCATTAGAAGATCTAATGCAAAATATTCTATAAAAAATTCTGTTTTATATTTTAAGGCCTGCCCGTATAAAGTATGTAAAATTGCATGACCTGTCCTATCAGCCGCTGCACAGGTTCTTTGAACAATTCCATTTCCATAATTCTTAGTCATACCACCAAATGGTCTTTGATATATTTTTCCATCTTCAGTTCTACTAAATGGAACACCGTATTTTTCTAATTCGATCACTGCTTTTGGTGCTTCTTTACAGAGATACTCAATACTATCCTGGTCTCCTAACCAGTCGGCTCCTTTAACAGTATCATACATGTGCCAACGCCAATCATCTTCTCCCATATTACCAAGTGCTGCAGAGATACCTCCTTGAGCAGCTGAAGTATGACTCCTTGTTGGAAATACTTTTGAAATGCATGCTGTTTTTAGACCAGCTTCACTTAAACCTACTGCTGCTCTTAAGCCAGATCCACCTGCTCCTAAGACTACAACATCATATTCATGATCAATTATTTTATATGAACTCATAACTTAGTAATTAATATAATTGTAATTAATGGAATTACCACTGCTGAAGTGTACAAAAGCTTATTTGCGACATTTTTGATTTTATCATTTGCTATATAATCTTCAAAAACCTCACTGATACTCAAAGCTGAAAAAAAATATGCATTAATAATAAATACGCTAAATAAAAACTTAGATGATGAATTTGTAAAAAATTTTACAACTTCAGAATATCCTTGGTCATAAAAGTTAATTAGATTTATAATAAACCACAACATAAAAGGTATTAATGTTGCTCCACTAATTTTTAAAAAGATCCATTTTTTTGTTGCGTTTATCATCTTAAAAAAAATTTTTTCCTATTAAATAAAAAACAACAGTTAATATTAATGATCCAAATATAACAATTAATCCTGTTATTTTTGTTGTTTTAATTTCAAATCCATACCCAAAGTCCATAACCAAATGTCTTATTTCACTTAATACCTGAAAAGAAAAAGACCAAGTAATACTTAAAATAAAAAATTTTCCTATAAATGAGTTAAAAAAAAAATTTATATTTCCATAACTACTTTCACCGAATAAAAGTAATGAAGACCATAAACAAATTAATGTAATTAATATTATATTGATTATACCTGTTATTCTATGGCAGATAGAAACTAATGAAGAAATGTGCCATTTGTAAATTTGAATGTGTGGAGATAAAGGTGTTTTACTTTCCATAAAAATTATTTTTAATTAGTGTTTCTGCAATTTCTACAGAATTTAAAGCTGCTCCTCTTAGAAGATTATCTGAAACAATCCATAAGTTTAATCCATTTTTTATAGTTTTATCTTCTCTTATCCTTGAAATAAATGTTTCATTTTTTCCCTCAGCTTCAATTGGAGTTGAATAACCTCCATCAGCTCTTTCATCAATTACTTTACATCCTTCTGAATTATCTAAAGCTTTTCTTACCTCTTCTATTGAAAATGGTTTTTCAAATTCAATATTAACAGATTCTGAGTGTGATACAGAAATAGGCAGTCTTACACAAGTAGCTGTTAAATCTATTTTATCATCTAAAATTTTTTTTGTTTCATTGGTCATTTTAATTTCCTCTTTAGTATATCCATCATTTGAAAATATATCTATTTGGGGAATTGCATTAAATGCTATTTGTTTTGTAAAATTTTTAGACTTAACTTTTTTTCCATCTAATACTAATTTTGTCTGTTCAATTAATTCATCCATAGAAGCTTTGCCACCCCCTGAAACTGACTGATAAGTTGATACAACTATTCTTTTAATTGAAAACAAATCATGCAAAGGTTTAAGAGCAATTACTAATTGTGCAGTTGAACAGTTTGGATTTGCTATAATATTTTTCTTTATATTTTTTAAATCTTCAGAATTAACTTGAGGTACTATTAAAGGAACCTCTGGATCCATCCTAAAATAACTTGAGTTGTCTATTACTAAACAATTTTTTGAAGCTTTTTCAGCAAATTTTTCTGAAATTTTTCCACCTGCAGCAAAAAAACAAACTTTTACTTTAGAAAAATCAAAGCTTTCTAAATCATGAATTTTATAATCCACACCTTTAAAATTAATTTTTTTTCCTACACTTTTAGATGATGCAACCAAATATAGATTATCAATAAAAAGATCTTTTTTTTCAAGAACTTCTAATGTTTTTCTACCAACGTTTCCTGTCGCACCAACTATTGCAATATCCATGATGTAAGTTTTATACTAGATGAAAGGTAATTCGCAAACTTTAAGAGCTATATTTTTACCATCAATTTCAAGCTTACCTGTCTCTGATGCTTTACAAAAAGGCTCATTTATCATTGCAATTCCTATAACTTTTTTGAAATGAGGTGAATAACATGCGGATCTAAGATCTCCTATTAAATTTCCATCATTATTCATAATATTGACTGAGCCTGTTAAACTAATTTTATTTGTTTCAATTTGAACTCCCATTAGTTTTCTTTTTATTCCAGCTGATTTAATCTTTTTTAAATTTTCCTTACCCAAAAAGACTATATCTGATTCTAAATTTACATATTTTTCAAAACCACATTCAAAAGGATTGTCTTGATTATCAAAGTCATTTCCATAAGAAAGGAGACCACTTTCTATTCTTTCAATAAGATTTGGACAACCAGGTTTTACATTAAATTCCACACCTATTTCAAAAAGATGATCGTATAAATCTTGGCCAGATAATGTATTTTCAACATAAACTTCATAACCACCTTGTTTTGACCAACCAGATCTAGCAATCAAATGTTTTGTACCTTTGAAATCAAAATAGTCAAAACCAAAAAACTTCAACTCGGTAATTTTTTTTCCAAAAACCTTTTCCATCAGACCAAATGATTTAGGACCTTGTATTGCAATAATGTCAACACTTGGCTCAAAGATTTTTACTTTAAAATTATTTCCAGAGGCAAGGCCTTTAGCAAAAAAAATAACATCTGAATCAGCAATCGAAATCCACCATTTATCTTCAGCTAATTTTAATATTACTGGATCGTTAACTAAATTACCGTTATCATCAATTATTGGACAGTAATAACATCTTCCAATTTTTGATTTTGACAAATCTCTACAAGTCATAAGCTGAACAAGTTTTGCCGAGTCTGTTCCAGAAATTTCAACTTGTCTCTCTGCTGCAACATCCCAAATTTGGACATCTTTTTTTAAATGATCACAAGACTCTTCTATTGATCCAAATGCAGCTGGCAACAACATGTGATTATAAACAGTATAAGCTGTTACGCCTTGTTTTTCTATTCTTGAAGTATAAGGGGTACTTCTTAATCTTCTAGATTTTGCTATAGAATAATTTTTCATTTATTTAAAAATTCCAAAATCTTTTCTCGCATTTCAAAAGCTTTTTCAATCATAATCATATGTCCTGATCCACTAATTATATAAGATGTTGAATTTTTGACTAAATTTGCAAATTTTTTTCCACTTTCTAAATTAACCATCTTATCAAGTTCACCTAATATAAAAATGGTTGGACAATTTATAACTTTTGCTGCCTCAGAACCGTTTTGATAATTATTACATGCAATAAGATCGACAGCTAAAATTTCACTGATATCTCTTGGTGATTGAATAATTTTTTCCACTGGATTTCCACCAATAAATTTTTTTGACCCCTCATAACCCCATTTCATCATTAATTTAACAGCATCTGAATCTCCAACTGATGCTAAATTAATAAGATCTTGATGAACAGGCATTCGATAAGAACCCCCAACAAAAACCATCTTTTTTAATCTATCTTTGTATTTGAAAGAATATTCTAAAGCTTCTAGACAACCTTGTGAATGACCAACTAGAATTATATTTTTTAAGTTTAATTCTGCAAAAACTTTTTCTAACCAATCTGCAATTTTTTCAATACTGTCTAAACATGGCCCTTCAGAATTTCCATGTCCAGGTAAATCAATTGATAAAACATTAAAATTTTTATTTGAGAAAAATTGTTCTGTAAGAGACCAGACGATATGAGATAAGCCACTTCCATGCAAAAACACTAAGGTGTCTTTAGAATTTTCTATGCCTTGCCCAGCATCAGAAGCATGAACACTTTTATTTTGTATTGTTATTATCAATCAATTACCTAAAATTTTTTTCTAAGCTCAAATTTTTGAATTTTACCTGTCGAAGTTTTTGGTAATTCGCAGAAAACAACCTGTTTAGGAACCTTAAAACCAGCCAAAGTTTCTTTACAAAAGCTTATTAATTCTTTCTCAGTGGTAGGTTTGTCTTTAACCATTTCAATAAATGCGCAAGGAACTTCGCCCCATTTTTCATCAGGTTTAGCTACTACAGCAGCAATTGATACTGAAGGGTGTTTGCTTAAAGTGTTTTCTATTTCAATTGATGAAATATTTTCTCCGCCAGAAATAATTATATCTTTTGATCTATCTTGTATTTTAACATATCCATCTGGATGCATTACCGCTAAGTCTCCAGAGTGAAACCAACCACCGGCCATAGCTTTATCAGTTGCGGTTTTATCTTTGAAATAACCTTTCATTACTACGTTTCCTCTCAGCATAATTTCACCAATTGTTTTTCCATCTTTTGGGACTTCTTTCATGGTTTCGGGATCCATAATTGCAGCTTCTTCAAGGTTAGGATATCGAACCCCTTGTCTTGCTTTTATTTCATTTTGCTTTTCTTCGTCAAATTCATTCCAATCATCATTCCAAGCACACTGTGTGACATGACCATAGGTTTCTGTTAAACCATAAACATGCATTACCTCAAAACCAAGTTCTTTCATTTTTTTGAAAATTATACTTGGAGGTGGAGCACCAGCGGTAAGTACATGAACTTTATTTTTTAATTTTTTTCGGTCATTTTCTGGAGCACCTGTTATCATATTTAATACAATTGGAGCTCCACCAAAATGCGTTACATTATATTTATCTATTAACTCAAAAATCTTTTTAACATCTATGTTTCGTAAACAAATAGTTCTTCCATTCAACATTGGAACTGTCCAGGGGTAACACCAGCCATTACAGTGAAACATTGGAACAACAGTTAAAAAATTTAATCTATTAGGCATATTCCAAGCGACAGCGCTTCCAGTTGACATTAGATAAGAGCCTCTATGATGATAAACAACACCTTTAGGATTTCCAGTTGTACCTGAAGTATAGCTTAAAGATATAGCCTGCCACTCATCTTCTGGCATTTTCCAAATATAATTATCATCACCTGTATTAAGAAAGTTTTCATATTCTAAATCACCAATTTTTTCTAATTTTGACTGATCAGCAAATTTATCGTGAATATCAATGATCGTTATTTTTTTATCTAATTTACTCAAAGCTTTCTTCACTTCTACATGAAGCTGTCTATCAACTACCAATACTTTTGCATCACTATGACTTAGAATGTAAGAAATAGTATTTGCATCTAATCTAATATTAATTGTATTTAATACAGCACCAGTCATTGGGACAGAATAATGAGCCTCAAAAATTTCAGGAGTGTTAAAAGCTAAAAACGAAACAGTATCACCTTTTTTAATACCAATTTTTTCTAACGCACTAGCAAATTTAGTGGCTCTTTTATAAACCTCATTCCAAGTATATTTTCTATCCTCATACACTATTGCCTCATAATTTGGGTAAACATCTTTTGCTCTTTCTAAAAAAGATAAAGGTGTTAAAGGAACATAATTTGCAGCATTTTTATCTAAATTTGTATCGTAATGATTCATTTTAATTAAATTTAAAATTCATTATATTTAAGCTTCCAGAAATACCAGATTTATAGTGTTGCTCAGCTCTCGGTAAGACTTTATCAAAGTAAAATTTTGCTGTATTTATTTTATCTTCATAAAAATTTTTGTTTTCATCATAATCTTTAAAACTTACATTTAGGACCTTTATCCAAGCATAAGCAACAGAAACAAAACCAAGAGTTTTCAGATAATCATTTGCAGCAGCACTAACATCGTCTTTATCAGTTGTCTTTTTTTCATTTATCCATTCACTAAATTTAGTCAAAATATCCAAATAATACTTAAATTCCTTTGTAAATGGCTTAATCTTTTCGTTATCTAAATCAGTTTCAGATTTTATTAAATCTATAAACTTATTAATAATATCTCCATTTTTATTAGATAATTTTCTAAACACTAAATCTGCAGCTTGTACAGAATTTGTACCTTCATATATTGGGGTTATTCTATTATCTCTATATAATTGTTCAATTCCTTGATCTTTTGTATAACCATAACCTCCGTGAATTTGCATTGCATCATTTGTAATTTCCATACCTAAATCAGTAAACAATGATTTTACTACTGGGGTCATTAACGAAACAAAATCTGATGCTTCCTGACGTGCTGTTTCATCTTGATGATTTAAACTTACTTCAGTTTGTTGAGATAACCAAAAACATAAAGCTCTCTCACCTTCAATAATTGATTTCATGTTCAACAAAGATCTTCTTATATCTGCATGTTCAATTATAAAATCAGCACCATTAGTTGATTTGGTTTTATTTGTCTTACCTTGTTTTCTCTCTTTTGCATAAGCAAGTGAATTTTGATAAGCAATTTCAGAAATCCCCAAACCTTGAATTCCCACAACTATTCTTTCAAGATTCATCATTGTAAACATGGCGTTTAAACCTTTGTCTTTTTTACCAATCATATAACCAGTAGCTTCATCAAAGTTTAATACACATGTTGCAGAACCTTTTATACCCATTTTGCTTTCAATAGATCCGGTTGATATCCCATTTCTTGGTCCTATGTTTCCGTCATCATTAACTGTAAATTTAGGAACTAAAAATAAACTTATACCTTTTGTGCCCGCTGGAGAGTCTGTTGCTCTAGCAATTACTAAATGAATAATATTTTCTGTTAAATCATGATCCCCTGATGTTATAAATATTTTCTGACCACTAATTTTATATGTTCCATCATTTTGTTTTTCTGCTTTTGTTTTTAAAAGACCTAAATCTGTTCCACAAACTGGTTCTGTTAAACACATGGTGCCACTCCATTTACCTTCGACTATCTTTGGTAAATATTTTTCTTTTAGTTCATCTGTTGCATGATGATTAATACAATTATATGCACCTATGCTAAGTTCACTATAAAGTTTGAATGATAGACTTGCTGAAGATAACATTTCATCGAAGAATGCACTTACTGTTTTTGGCATACCTTGTCCACCATATTTTGGGTCACAAGATAAAGAAGTCCACCCATCTTCAATATATTTTTTATACGCCTCTTTATATCCCGGAGGAGTTCTTACTACTCCATTTTCTAAAACTGCTGGATTTTCATCTCCTGCTTTCGCAAGTGGTAGGATTAAGTTTTGATTTATTTTTGCAGCCTCTTCTAAAATATCTTTAACTAAATCTGAGCTAACCTCTTTGTACTTTTCTAATTCATTATATTTCTTATTGTCCCTTAATTTTTCAAAAAGAAACATCATATCTTCTACGGGTGCAGTATAGCTTGGCATAAAATTAGTTTAGAATAATTGATTGATTATTGCAATTTTGAAATTATCGCATCACCCATTTGAGAGGTAGAGACTTCTTTCATTCCATCAGATAAAATATCTTTAGTTCTTAAGCCATCATTAAGAACGTCCTGTACTGCTTTTTCTAAAACTTGGGCTTCTTTATCTAGGTCCAATGAATATCTTAAAGCCATAGCAAAACTCAATATACTAGCAATTGGATTAGCTGTGCCTTTGCCAGCAATATCAGGAGCAGATCCATGAATAGGCTCATACATAGCTCTCATTTCACCATCTTTATTTTTAGCCCCTAAAGAAGCTGATGGTAATAAACCTAAAGAACCTGTCAACATAGAAGCTTGATCTGACAACATGTCTCCAAATAAATTATCAGTTACTATTACATCGAATTGTTTTGGGTTTCTTAACAATTGCATCGAGCAATTGTCAGCAAGCATATGACTTAATTCAACATCTTTATATTCTTTATCATGTAATGTCTGAACTTCTTCTTTCCAGAGCTGACCTGCTTCCATAACATTAGATTTTTCACATGATGTAACTTTATTCGATCGTTTTTTAGCTAAGTCAAAAGCGATTCTAGCAACCCTAATTATTTCACTACTAGTATAAGTATGAGTATTAATTCCTTTTCTTTCACCATTTTCAATAGGCTTGATGCCTCTTGGTTCACCAAAATATATTCCACCTGTCAACTCTCTGACAATCATTATGTCTAAACCAGAGACTATTTCTGGTTTTAATGTTGATGCATCAACTAGCTGTTCAAAACATATTGCTGGCCGTAAGTTAGCAAATAATTTTAATTCTTTTCTAAGTTTTAACAAAGCTCTTTCAGGTTTTTTTGAAAATTCAACTGCATCCCATTTTGGACCGCCAACAGCACCAAGCATAACAACTGCACTTTCTAAAGCTTTATAAAATACCTCATCAGTGATTGGAGTTCCATGTTTATCATAAGAGCAACCTCCGGCAAGATCTTCATCAATTTCAAAATCAAGAGATTTTTTATCATTGAACCAATTAATTATTTTTCTCACTTCACCGATAACCTCTGGACCAATTCCATCTCCTGGCAATAATAATATTTTCCTTTTTTTAACTTTGATCATTAAATATCCATGGTTTTCTTACTCTTAAATCTTTTTCAAAATTTTCTATTTTGTCTGATTTTTTCAAAGATAACGCTATATCGTCTAAACCTTCTAATAAACATTTCTTCTTAAATGAATCTACTTTAAATTTTATCTCACTATTTCCATAGATGATCTTTTCTTTATTCAAATCTATAAAAATCTCCTCTTGTCTTTTTGCATATTCTGATAATTCCTTAATTTTTTCATCATCTAAAATAATAGGTAAAATTCCATTTTTAAAACAGTTACTATAAAAAATATCTGCAAAACTTGAACTTATTACACAAGTAATACCAAAATCTAATAAAGCCCAGGGTGCGTGTTCTCTTGATGAACCACATCCAAAATTTTTACCTGCAATCAAAATTTTTGAGTTATTGAAAGGATCTTTATTTAAAACAAAATCATTAATTTCTTTACCTTTGTCATCATATCTCATCTCAAAAAATAAATTTTTGCCTAACCCGGTTCTTTTAATTGTTTTTAAAAATTGCTTTGGTATGATCATATCCGTATCAATATTCACTATTGGTAAATAAGCTGGAATACTCGTTAATGTATTAAATTTCTGCATATTAATTTTGATACTTTCTAACATCATCAAGGTTTCCAGATATTGCTGCTGCGGCTGCCATGCCTGGACTTACTAAATGGGTTCTACCACCTCTACCTTGTCTACCTTCAAAATTTCTATTTGATGTTGAGGCACATCTTTCTTCAGGCTTTAATTTATCTGCATTCATTGCTAAACACATGGAACAACCTGGCTCTCTCCATTCAAAACCAGACTTAACAAAAATTTTATCTAATCCTTCTTGTTCCGCTTGCTCTTTCACTAATCCTGATCCTGGAACAACCATTGCATGAACATGAGAGGCAATTTTTTTATCTTTCAAAATCTTTGCAGCCTCTCTCAAATCTTCTATTCTGCCATTCGTACAACTTCCTATAAATACTTTATCAATCTTAATATCTTTAGCTGCCATATCTGGTTTTAAGCCCATATAATTAAGAGCTCTTTCTAAAGAATTTTTTTTATCCTCATCCTTCTCGTTTCGTGGATTGGGTACTTTTCCATCAATTGTAATCACATCCTGTGGAGACGTACCCCATGTTATCATAGGCAAAATTTCTTCTGCTTTTAAATTTATTTCTTTATCAAATTTAGCACCTTCATCAGTATTTAAATTTTTCCAATGTTCTAATGCTATGTCCCAATCTTTTCCTTTTGGCGACATTGGTCTTCCCTCCAAATATTTAAATATCTTCTCATCAGGAGCTATCAATCCTGCTCTAGCACCACCTTCAATTGTCATGTTACAAATAGTCATTCTCTGCTCAACACTTAATGATCTAATCAAGTTACCAGCATATTCTATTACACAACCTGTTCCACCTGCAGTACCAATCTTTCCAATAATTTGAAGAATTACGTCTTTAGATGTCACACCTAATGGAAGTTTACCATCAACATTTATTCTAAAATTTTTAGCTTTTTTTTGAACTAATGTTTGTGTTGCTAGAACGTGTTCTACTTCTGAAGTTCCAATCCCAAATGCTAAAGCACCAAATGCACCATGAGTAGCTGTATGACTATCTCCACAAACTATAACTGTCCCTGGTTGAGTAAATCCTTGTTCAGGACCAGTAACATGAACAATGCCCTGCCTTTTATCATTCATTCCAAAAAGTTGAACACCAAATTCTTTGCAGTTGGCTTCTAAAGTTTCAACCTGAATCTTTGACTCTTGGTCAGAAATACCCTTGGACCTATCTGTTGTAGGAACATTGTGATCTGCGACTGCAAGAGTTAGGTTAGGGTGTCTAACTTTACGTTTTGAATTTCTTAGTCCCTCAAAGGCTTGTGGGCTAGTAACTTCATGAACCAAATGTCTATCAACAAAAAGTAAAGCTGTACCATCATCTTGTTGATCTACTAGGTGATCTTTCCAAATTTTATCGTAAAGAGTATTGGGCATTGAAAAAAAAATTATTTTTTTTCTGGTGAATTTTCAAGTTTTTTTTCTGTTTTAATTTCAGCTTTAGGAGTTTCTTCCTTTTTAGCCTCTGGTGCTGGAACTTTATCTGTTTTCACCTCAGTTTCACTTTCTTTAGTCACCGGAGCTAAATTTTCCTCAGTAACTGTTTCGGGCTTTACATCAATATCAATTCCAATTTTTTTTCTAATTTTTTCGGCAATTCTTGCTGATTTACCAGTTCTGTCTCTTAAATAATAAAGTTTTGCTCTTCTTACTTTTCCTGAACGAATTACTTTAATTGTATCAATTACTGTTCCATATAGTGGAAAAGTTCTTTCAACACCTTCTCCGAAAGATATTTTTCTTACTGTAAATGATGAATTTAAATCTCTACTTTTCTTTGCTATACAAACACCCTCGAAATACTGAATTCTCTCTTTTTTACCCTCTGTAATTCTGACACCAACTTTAATTACATCTCCAGGAAAAAAATCAGGAATCTTCTTTTCTGAAAGAATCTTTTTTACATTATGTTGGTTTATTTCTTCAATAGTTTTCATTTTAATATTTAACAAATTAGTCTTTCTTATATTTTTGCCACAAATCTGGTCTTCGGTCGCGTGTTATAGCCTCAGATTGGGATAAACGCCAGTCTTTAATTTTGCCATGATCTCCTGATAATAACACCTCCGGTACTGATTTTTCCTCCCAGATTTGAGGTTTTGTGTATTGTGGATACTCTAAAAGACCATTTTCAAAGGTTTCATCGAGTGAAGATTTATCATTTCCTAAAACTCCTGGCAAAAGTCTTAAAATGCTATCTAGCACTACTAATGCAGCAGTTTCACCACCTGACAAAATATAATCTCCAATACTAATTTCTTCAATATTTCTTGTGTTTAAAACTCTTTCATCAACTCCTTCAAAGTGTCCACAGATTAAAGATATAGATTTTTCTTTTGATAGGTCTTGAGCAAGTTTTTGATCAAATTTTTTACCTTTAGGTGAAAGATAAAAAACTCTTTCTCCTTTTTTAACTTTCTGATCAAGTGCGTTTGCTAACACATCAGCTTTTAATAACATTCCTGTTCCTCCTCCATAAGGAGTATCATCAACTGTTTTATGTTTGTCAGTAGCTGCATCTCTAATATTTGTTACACTTAAGTCCCATAATTTATTAGACAAAGCTTTTCCGTAAAGACCTTTGGATAAAGGTCCAGGAAAGACTTCTGGATAAAGAGTAAATACTTGAGCTTGAAACATAGAGATACTTAATATTATTT
>QCHE01000008.1 GCA_003278065.1 Pelagibacteraceae bacterium AG-390-O04 | reverse complement strand
TTAACATTTAATTCTAAATGTTCTGGTGCAATTTTATTAACTAATTCTACAATTCTCTTGTCTGAATTGACATAAATTAAAATTCCATTTGTGATTAAACTCTTTTTTGCAATTGAAGATCTTGGAATTTTTTTTAGTTGTTTATATATTTCATCTTTAACATGCTCTATCATCTTTTTATCTTTTGAAATTAAAATACATTGTGCAAGATTATCGTGTTCAGCTTGACCAATAAGGTCACTAGCGACCCACTCAGGATTTGAATATTTATCACAAACTACTGTAACCTCAGACGGACCTGCGGTCATTCCTTCAATTCCTACATCACCAAATACTTCTTTTTTAGCAGCTGCAACATGTGAATTCCCAGGTCCAACAATTTTATCTACTTTTTTAATTTTATTTGTTCCATATGCTACTGCTGCAATAGAAGATGGACCTCCAATTGAATAGATCTCTTTTATTTTACATTTACGAGCTGCATACAATACAGCAGGATTTTGTTTACCCCTATAACCAGGATTGACCATAACTAATCTATTAACACCGGCAACTATTGCTGGAATAGCATTCATTAAAACACTTGATGGATATGAAGCGGAAGAACCTGGGACATAAATTGCAACTGAATCAATTGGAAGATACTTATATTCAAGTTTATTTTTTAATTTATCTGTATAAGAAATATTTTTAAATTTTTGCAAAGAATGAAATTTGTAAATTCTATTGAAAGCAATATCGATTGATTTTTTCACTTTTTTATCTAGAGATTTAATTGATTTATTTATCTGTTTAGTAGATGGAATAATTATATTATTTTGATTGAATCTTTTTTCATATTTTAAAATAGCTTTATCACCATTTTTTTTAACGTCATTGATAATATTAGTTACTAAAACTGAATTTGACCGAATCTTTTTTTTCCTTTGGAAAATTAATCTATCTAATAATTTATCGAAATTTTTATTCTTAGAATTCAATGTTTTCATAACTATTTTATTTCACTCTGATCTTCTAGTTTTACTTCTATAACTTCCGTAGACAAAGCTATGTGAGCATTATTATTAAAAAATAGATTTATTTCATAATCATCGCCATTTTTCAAATAATCTATTCCAATTAATTCTAAAATCATTTCTTGTTTTGATTGATCTATATTTTTTGATCTTACTTTATCAACAAAATCGAACCTACAAATACTATTTATTTTTTTATCTTTTTGGTTTGTTTCAACTTTAGTCCTTTCAATAGACAATAAAAAGACTTTATTAGACGAAAGATATTTTATATCCGATATTTTTACTTTTGCGCCTGTACTACATGCTGATATCATTTGTAAACCTTCATTATCATTTGCTATAATTTTTGCTAAATATTTTCTTTCCATTAATTTAATCTTTTTATTTTAGCACCAACTTTTTTTAATTTTTTTTCTAAGTTTTCATATCCTCGATCAAGATGGTAAATTCTATTAATTATTGACTTTCCTTTTGTGCTTAAAGCAGCAAGAACAAGTGAAACTGATGCTCTTAAATCTGTTGCCATTAATTCTGCGGCTGCAAATTTTGTATTTCCCTCTATTATTGCTTTATTTCCATCGATTGAAATTTTTGCACCCATACGATTTAATTCTGCAACATGCATAAATCTGTTTTCAAAAATATCTTCTTTTATAATTGATTTTTTATTTGCTTTGCATAATAAAACCATAATTTGTGCTTGTAAATCTGTAGGAAATCCTGGGTAAGGTGATGTCTTAAGGTTTATATTTTTTATATTTTTTTTTCCAATAATATTTATTTCATTTTTTTTTGTTTTAATTTGTGCACCAATCTTTTTTAAAACATCAATCTCTGTTTTAATAACTTTTGGAATTACATTTCTTATTTTGAGTTTACCTTCTGTTGTCGCAGCTGCAACAAGGTAAGTACCAGCTTCAATTCTATCGAACATCACAGAATAATTAGTCTCTCTCGTTTGATTGACACCAATAATTTTAATTTTACGTTTTGCTATCCAGCTCAGATTACATCCCATCTTAATCAAAAAATTAACTAAATCCTCTATTTCTGGTTCTATTGCACAGTTGCTTAAAATTGTAGTCCCTTTGGCGAATGTTGAGGCAATAATTAAATTTTCAGTAGCACCTACAGAAATTTTTGAAAACTTTATTTTACAACCTATCAGTCCTCTGGGAGCATAAGCATGAACATATCCTTGTTTTATTTCATATTTAACTCCAAGTTTTGATAAAGCCTCAAGATGAATATCTACTGGCCTTGAACCAATGGCACATCCTCCTGGAAGTGATACTTTTGCTATTCCAAATTTAGCAAGCAAAGGACCAAGAACTAATATGCCTGCCCGCATAGTTTTAACCAAATTATACGAGGCAAATTTTTTATTTTGATAATAATTGTTTATAATAAATTTTTTTTTATTAATTTGAATTTTAGAACCCAGTGACTTTAACAAGTTTATCATTGTTTCAATGTCTTTAACTTTTGGTAAATTTTTAAGATAAACTTTTTTATTTGATAATAACGTAGCCGCTAAGATTGGTAGAGAAGCATTTTTTGAGCCTGAAACATCTATTATTCCTCTGAGCTTGTTTGGCCCCAAAACCTCTAATTTTTGCATAATTATACTTTAGGTAGTGTTGGCTCTGGTCCTTGACCCATATATTTCCCTTTTCTATCTGCATAGGTCACCTCTGGTTTTTCATTTCCTTTTAAGAAAATAAATTGAGCAACACCTTCATTTGCATAAATTTTTGCTGGCAATGGAGTTGTATTAGAAAATTCTAAAGTAACATAACCTTCCCAACCAGGTTCTAATGGAGTTACATTTACTATAATCCCACACCTTGCATAAGTTGATTTTCCTAAGCAAATAACAAGTACATCTTCGGGAATTTTAAACTTTTCAACTGTTCTTGCTAACACAAATGAATTTGGAGGTATTATACACTCAGAAACAGTTTTTGTAACAAAATTTGTTGGTTTGAAATTTTTTGGATCAACAATTTCAGAATTAACATTAGTAAAAATTTTAAATTCATTGGAAACTCTTGCGTCATAACCAAAAGATGAGAGGCCATAAGAAATACTATCTCCCCTTATTTGTTTTTCTTCAAAAGGTTCGATCATACCTACTTCTTCTGACATTTTTTTTATCCATTTATCTGAAAGTACTGACATTATTTACTTTTTTTCTTACTCTTTTTTTGAAAGAGTTTTCTTTTTTTCAAATTTTTTCTAAGCGCAAGACTCAAACGCTCATTCTTATCTTTTATATTGCTCATTCTTTGTCTGGATTAGTTAAAAAATCTAATGTAATTGGTTTAGAAGTATCTAAAGTTTTAGATTTGGGATCATCTTTTTTTTGTCCGTCTTTAGCTAATCTTTTTGCTTTTTTTTCAGCAAGTTTTTTTTCTCTTTTAGCCTGCTTCTCCATTAGCTTTGCACTTTTAGTTGATTTGTAATCGTAATGAATACCCATAAAATTTCCTAAGGTAGATATAAATCATATTAATAAAAAAATTAAGGCAATAATTTGAAAAAAATGCTTTATTATCAACAATTAAACTAAATTAATACAAAAGCCCTTATAGTTAAATGGTATAACGTGTCCATGGTAAGGATAAATTTCAAGTTCAATTCTTGATGGGGGCACCAATTTATTTTTTATAAAATAACTTTCTAACTAAAATTGTAATCATTATTAAAATAGCAAAAGCAACTAGAGGGATATAAATGTCTGAGGACGTTATCAATTCTATGATACTTGGTGCTTCTAGGTTTTGATCTATTATTTTTTCTAAGCCACTTCCAATCGATACAACTAAAAAAAATTGTGGGATAGGAGCAATCAAAGTTGCCCAAAAAAAATTAGAAATTTTCACATTAAACATACAAGGTAAAACATTGGATAAAGCAAATGGAATTCCACCTACAAATCTATAAATTAATAAATACAAAAATTCAGATTTTTTAAACTTTTCTTCTAAGCTTTGAAATCGGTTTAAAAATTTTTCTCTTATTATTTCCTTAAGGAAATAGTTGGCAAATATATATAATGCTGTTGCTCCTAATGACATTCCAATTATTAAAAAAAACAACCCAAACCATTTCCCAAATATAAATCCTGCAAAAAGAACTATTGGGCTAGCAAACCCTGCTGCAAAAACCCAGATAATTGTAAACAAGATAAATAAGATAGCTAAAAAAAATAAATTTGATTGTCTTAAATCAGAAAAATAATCTCTATTATTTTTGATAAATTCATATGATGTAATTTCTTGAAGAGTAAATTTTGAAAAAAAAAAATATAAAAAAATTCCTACAGCAAATAAATAAAATAAACCTATAAATAATTTAATTTTATTAGCTTTTTCCATTAATTTAATTGTTAATTATAAAATCTTCTGTTTGCTATTTATATATTTAATTATTATAAAGATCCAAATTTAATAAATAATAAACCACATTATATGAAAAGAACATATCAGCCAAAAAAAGGTCGTAGGTTAAAAAAGCATGGATTCCGATCTAAAATGAAAACAAAAGGTGGCAGAAAACTTCTTAAAAGAAGAAGAGCCAGGGGAAGAAAAAATTTAACAGTTTCATCAACTGTTAAAAAAAAATAAATTTTCTTTAATGAAAAGCAAAATAGTTGCTCTTTCAAAAAATGAAGAATTTAAATTTCTTTTAAAACAAAAAAAAATATCCAACAAGTATGTAAGTATTTTTTTCGGAAAGTTAGAGTATAAAGATGCAAAAAAGCTTAATATTAGTTTTGTGGTAAAAAAAAAAATTGGTAATGCTGTTAAAAGAAACAAAATTAAAAGACGTCTTAGAAATCTAACAAATGATGCGATAAAAAAGCTATATCTCAAATTTAAATATTCATATCTTGTTATTGCCAAGCCAACTATGCTAAATAATGAATTTAAAAATATAAAGGAAATCTTATTTCAGGATTTTAAAAAAATTAAATAATGAATATTTTTACTTACATTCTGATTAAATTTATTAAATGCTATAAATTTTTTGTGAGTCCTTTTCTTGGTCATTCTTGCAGATATTTGCCTACCTGTTCTGATTACAGCATTGAAGCATTAAAGACTTTTGGTTTTTTAAAAGGTCTATTTTTAAGTATAAAACGAATTTTATCATGTCATCCATGGGGAAATAGTGGGTATGATCCAGTTCAAAAAAAAATGAAAGTTAAAAAATAATGGATACAAAAAATGTAATAGCAGCTATTGCCTTATCTTCAGCTGTCATTGTTCTATATTCTTTATTCTTTATTCCAGAACAAGCTGCAAAAAAAGAAAAATTAATAAAAAAAGAAAATATAGAGCAAAATAATGATACTCCTAGTTTAGATCAAAAAGAACCTATCATCCAAATTTCAAGAGAGGAAGCTTTAAAGGATAATGAAAGAGTCCAATTTGAAAATCAAAGTATTATTGGATCAATATCTCTAAAAGGAGCTTCAATTGATGATTTAACTTTTAAAAATTATAATACAAAACTTGAAAGTAATGAAAAAGTTGTTCTTCTTGCTCCTAGAAATATTAAGGATGGATATCTAATTGAAACTGGTTTTGTGACCTCTGATAAGAATATCGACATTCCAAATTCAGAGACAACTTGGTCTATAATTGGAAACAATAAATTAACTGAACAATCACCAATTAAATTATCATGGACAAATAATCAAAAAATTACTTTTGAAAAAGAAATTTCACTGGATGATAAATTTTTATTCACTGTTAAACAAAAAGTAATTAATTCCACTAACAAAAAATATGATTTTTATTCTTATGGTCAAATAATAAGAAATAAAATTCCAGAAGGTTTATCAAATTTTTATATCCTTCATGAAGGTCCCATTGCAACGTTAGATGATGAGCTTATAGAGGAAGATTATGATGATATTCAAGACCAAAAATTTTCACGGACTTCCCAAAAAGGATGGTTAGGCGTAGGAGATAAATACTGGATAACATCATTAATACCCCCAAAAGATAAAGAATTTAAAACTACATTTGATTACAAAAAAAAATTTAGGGCTAATTTTATTACAACTGAGCCAATAGAATTAAAAGCAAATGATAAAATTGAGGAAAAATTACAAATTATAGTTGCTGCAAAAAGAGTAGATGTAATTGATGGTTACGCAGAATCTTTAAAAATTGATAAATTTGATTTAGTAATTGACTGGGGATTTTTATATTTCATTACTAAACCTCTTTTTTTTGGAATTGATTATTTCTTCAAAATGCTAGGAAATTATGGTTTGGCTATTATAGCTATTACGATTTGTATTCGACTGGCTTTTTTCCCGCTTGCTAATTTTTCATTTAGAAGCATGGCTAAAATGAAGGCACTTCAGCCAGAGATGGTGAGACTCAAAGAGCTCCATAAAGATGATAAAATGAAATTACAGCAAGAAATGATGGCTCTTTATAAAAAAGAAAAAGTTAATCCAATGTCAGGATGTTTGCCAATTTTAGTTCAGATACCTGTCTTTTTTGCTTTATATAAAGTTTTGTTTGTCACTATTGAGATGAGACAAATGCCATTTTATGGGTGGATACAAGATTTATCTGAAAAAGACCCCACAAGTATTTTCAATTTATTTGGTCTGTTACCTTATGATGTTCCTTCATTCCTTGTTATTGGAGCATGGCCAGTAGCTATGGGTGTTTCGATGTGGATACAACAAAAACTAAATCCAGCACCTACAGATGCTATGCAGGCAAAAATATTTATGTTTTTTCCTCTTTTCTTAACTGTAATACTTGCTCCATTCCCAAGCGGATTGGTAATCTATTGGACTGTAAACAACATCTTAACTATGGCCCAACAAGTGTTTATCATGAAGAGAACAACAGTTAAAACTGTCACTTAATGTTTGAAATAACAAAAGAAGAGCTTAAAAAAATCTTGCCATCAGAAGGTCCCTCAATTGAAGAAGTAAAAAAATACTTAGAAAAATATAATGATGAATATATTGTTATTAAGTGTGGCGGCAGTGTTTTAGATGATCAAAATGTATTTAATAATTTTATTAATGATATTTCAATACTTAATAAATTGGGTTTTATCCCAATTATAATTCATGGTGGTGGAAAAAGGATTTCTAGCAGATTAAATGATGCAGGAATAAAAAGTAATTTTATTAATGGATTAAGAGTTACAGATGAAAAATCTATAAATATTGTCGAAGATGTATTAAATAATCTTAATAAAGAAATCATAGAGTCCTTAAAAAAAAATAAATGTGCAAGTGAGGGCTTAAATAGTAAAAATAAAAATATTCTTATTGTTGAACAAGGTAACAAAGATCTGGGCTTTGTGGGAACGCCCAAAGAAGTAAAACAGTCAATAATAGAACAGGTAGTAAGGGAAAAAAAAATACCAGTGATAGCTCCCCTGGGCTTAAATAAGATCGATCAAGTTTTCAATATAAATGCTGATACAGCTGCTGGGGCTATAGCTAAAAAACTAAATGCAAGAAGATTGATTATAATGAGTGATGTTGAAGGTGTACTGAACAGTGACAAAAAATTAATACCTGAGATAAATACTGAAAAAGTTAATGAGTTAATAAAAAAACAAATAATTAGTGGAGGCATGATTCCAAAAATTAAAAATTCTTTAGATGTTGCGAATAATGGTGTTAAAGGTGTCTGTATAATTGACGGACGCTTAAACCACTCAATTTTGTATGAATTACTTTCTGATAAAGGCTCTGGGACGCTCATAAGATCATGAGCTTTAAGGAAAAGAAATACTTATTACTAGATCTTGATGGGGTTTGTTATGGCAAGCATAATAACTATTCTTTAGAAAAAGTCTTTGGTCAAGTATCTCAAAATATGACAAAATTTATTTCTGAAAGGCTTAAAATAGATGAAAAAGCAGCAAAAGAACTTCAGACTAACTACTTTTATAAATATAACACAAGTTTGAATGGTCTTATGATCCACCATGATATTCCACCTCAAGAATTTCTAAAATTTGTTCACACAATAGATCTTTCATTTATGAAAAAAGATGAAGTAATGAGAAATGAACTAGAACAACTAGACATGGAAAAATTTATTTTTACTAACGGAAGTGCAGAACATGCTAAAAATATTTTAACTCACCTTGGTGTTTACGATTTGTTTGGAAGAGATAAAATTTTTGATATTCAAGATGCAGGATATATTCCAAAACCAGAGGCAAAAACTTTTGACTTAATGGTTAAGAAATTTGGCATAAACCCTAAAGAGACTATTTATATAGAGGATATAGCAAAAAATCTAAGTATCGGACACAAGCGTGGTTGTACAACTGTCTGGTTAATCAATGATGAACATTTTGGTAAGATGGAGTCTGATAAAGATTTTATTTCTCATAAAATTGAAAATCTATCTTTATTTCTTAAAGAAATAAGGCTATTAAAAAGTAAATAAATTATGTCTTTAGAAAAAATTATAAATCAAGCCTGGGAAAATAAAGATCAAGTAAACCAGAATTCTGATCAGTCACTCAAGGATGCAATTAATCAAATTATTGGTGATTTAGATAGTGGTAAATCTCGTGTTGCAGAAAAAATTAATGGTGAGTGGATTACACACCAACACATAAAAAAAGCAATTATGTTAAGTTTTAGAATTTATCCAATGGAAAATTTAAATGGTCCTTACAGTAGTTGGTATGACAAAGCACATTTATTAAAAGGAAAAACTGCTGGTTGGTCAAAAGAAGATCATGAAAAAGCTGGCTTTAGGATGGTTCCAAATTCACCTGTCAGAAAAGGTTCTTTTGTTGGAAAAAATGCTGTATTAATGCCTTGCTATGTAAACATAGGTGCCTATATCGATGAAGGTACTATGATTGATACTTTTGCGAGAGCAGGAAGCTGTTGTCAGATCGGAAAAAACTGTCACATTTCTGCTGGTTCAGGAGTTGGTGGGGTGCTAGAACCAGCCCAAGCACTACCAACAATAATTGAAGATAATGTTTTTTTAGGAGCAATGTCTGAAGTAGTAGAAGGTGTAATTGTAGGTGAGGGATCAGTTTTGAGTATGGGAATGTATATTGGACAATCAACTAAAATAGTTGATAGAAAAACTGGTGAAATCTCCTATGGTAAAATTCCACCCTACTCTGTTGTAGTTCCTGGTTCGTTGCCAGATAAAAATGATCCTTCAAAACCATCATTATATTGTGCAGTAGTTATCAAGCAAGTTGATGAAAAAACAAGATCAAAAACATCCATCAACGATTTGCTAAGAGAATAAATTAATGACAATTTTAAACGACTTACAGTTAGCTAAAGAGCTAATCAAATTTCCATCAATTACTCCAATTGATGCGGGTGTGATTAAATTTTTAGAAAAAAAACTTAAAAAATTAGGTTTCAAAACTAAAGTATTAGAGTTTAAAGAAAAAAATTTTAAACCAGTTAAAAATTTATATGCAAGAATAGGTAAAAAAGAGCCAAATTTTTTATTTGCAGGTCACCTGGATGTAGTACCTCCGGGCAATGTAAGAGATTGGTCGAATAATCCTTTTAAACCATCTGTGAAAAAAGGTTATTTAATTGGAAGAGGTGCAAATGATATGAAAAGTTCTATTGCAGCTTTTGTTTCTGCATCAAGCACCTTTTTATCAAAAAATAAAAGATTTAATGGATCAATTAGCTTGTTAATCACTGGAGATGAAGAGGGTGATGCGGTTAATGGTACAAAAAAAGTTGTAGAATATTTGAAAAAAAAGAGGGAAAAAATAAATTTTTGTTTAGTTGGAGAGCCCACAAATCCAAATAAATTAGGAGAAATGATTAAAATTGGTCGTAGAGGTAGTTTAACCGGTAAATTAACAATATTTGGTTTACAAGGACATGTAGCATATCCTCATAGAGCAAATAATCCTTCAACAATAATTGTTAAAATTTTAAAAGAAATAAAAGATATTAAATTTGATAAAGGGACAAAGGATTTTCAACCTACAAACTTAGAGGTTACAAAAATAAATATTAACAACACTGCAGATAATGTCATTCCTTCTACTGCTGAAGCAACATTTAATATTAGGTTTAATAACAAACATTCCTCAAAATCTATTAAAAAAAGACTTAATAAGATTTTTAATAAGGTTAACAAAAAAAATAGTTCTAAATTTAAGATAGAATATCGGGTCTCTGGTGAAGCTTTTTTAACAAAGCCAAACAAAACAACTTTTATGATACAAAATACTATAAAAAAAATTACTAAAATTAAGCCTAAATTATCTACTACAGGTGGGACATCAGATTTGAGATTTATAAAAACTATATCACCCGGTTTAGAATTTGGCTTAGTTGGAAAAACTATGCATAAAGTTGATGAGGCTGTATCTTTAAAAGATTTAAAAAATTTAACTAAAATTTATAGAAATATTTTACAAAATTACTTTACATGAAAACAGCAATAATTAATTCTGACTCTTATGAAAAACACATCACGGGAGATGGACATCCTGAACAGCCAAAAAGAGTAATAGCTATTAAAGAAAAATTAAAAAAAAGAAAAGATTTAATTTGGGAAAAACCAGACAATGTACCAGAGGATATACTGGAAATGACACATTCAAAAAACTATATAAATAATTTAAAAAATTCCTTTCCACAAAAAGGTCTTAACTTTTTAGATGGAGATACAGTTGTTTCGCCTGATAGCAAAAAAGCAGTTTTTGATGCTGCAGGCTCAACAATACGAGCAATTGATGGAATAGAAAACAATCAATTTAAAAATGCATTTTGTTTAGCAAGGCCTCCCGGACATCATGCGGAAAAAAATAAAGCTATGGGATTTTGTTGTATATCGAATGCTGGGGTAGCTACTAATTATTTAATAAGTAAATACAAATATAAAAGAATAGCTTGTGTAGACTTTGATGTGCACTGGGGTAATGGGAATTATGATGTTATGCGTAATAACAAAAATTCGTTATATATTTCTACTCATCAATATCCTTTTTATCCTGGGGGTGGAACAGAAAAAGATAAAGGTGACTTTAACAATTCTTTAAATATACCATTGCCAGCTGGCACAAACTCAGAACAATACTTTAATGCTTTTGATAGGGTTTTAGAAAGATTAATTGAATATAAACCTGATTTTCTTTTATTCTCAGCAGGTTTTGATGCCCATAAAGATGATCCACTAGCTCAGTTTCAACTAAGCTCTAAAGACTTCTATGAGATTACTAAAAGAACGTTAACAGCTACTAATAAGTTTACCGGAGGTAAAGTTGTTTCTATACTTGAAGGTGGATATGATTTAAATGCTTTAGCTGAAAGTGCTAATGAACATGTTAATGCACTTATACAATTCAATTGATTAATAACTGGTTCATTATAAATCAATCACATGAAATTGTACAAAATAAAAAAATCTAAAATCGATAACAAAGGGCGAGGTCTTTATGCTACTCGTGATATCAAAGAGGGTACAAAAATTATAAATTATGTTGGAAAAATTATTACAAATAAAGAAGTAGATGAATCAAATAAGTTTGATAACAAAAAACCTATATACTTATTTACATTAAATAAAAAATATACTCTTGATGGAGATTTTTCTTGGAATACTGCTGGACTAGTGAACCATAGTTGCGATAACAACTGTGATTATAATGGCAAAGGACTTAAAGTCTGGATTACAGCAATACGCAATATTAAAAAGGGGGAAGAATTTACTTGCGATTATGGATTTAGCTACGACGAAGACTATAAACAATTTCCTTGTAAATGTGGTTCAAAAAATTGCTGTGGTTATATTGTAAGAGAGGAGTCTAGATGGCGTATAAATAAAAAATTTGCTATGAGTAATAAAAAAAAGCTAGTAAATAACTCTAGCTAAATATAGTCCTTCAGGAGGTGCTGGTGGTGCACACAAAATCCTTTTTTTTGACTTCATGACTAAAATAAATTTTTTTAAAGTCCATTTTTTTTCACCTACATATTTTAAACAACCCACCATTGAACGAACTTGTTGTTGTAAAAAAGATTGTGATTGAAACTCTATTTCAATTTTATTGTTTTTGTATTTTATTTTAACAGATTTCATAGTTTTAATAGGACTTTTAGCTCTACAACTTGACGCACGAAAAGTAGAAAAATCTTTTGTACCAACTAATTTCTTTGCAGCCTTTTTCATGATATTTAAATCAAGTTTGCTTATAATATGCCATCCTTTATTTTTATCCAAAACTGGTCTACTTAAACGATTAATAATCACGTACTTGTATATTCTCATCTTTGCTGAAAATCTTGCATGAAAATCTTTATCTCTTCTTTTAATTTTAAGAACTGACACCATGTCTTTGTTTAAAAAATAGTTTAAAGATTTTATAAATTTATCTAAATTAATTATTTTTTTTTTACATTCAAAATGTGCAGATTGTTCAATAGCATGAACTCCTTTATCTAGTCTACCAGCTCCAAATAACATAACTTTTTCTTTTAAAAGTTTTGAAATTTTATCTTGAAGAAGTCCTTGTATAGTTTTTCCTTTTGTTTGAATTTGCCAACCTCTAAAATTAGTCCCAACATATTCAATTAATATCTGGTATCTAAACATTTAATATTATAGAACCTTTTCTAATACGAGATCCAAGCATAAACTCTCCAATTTTTTGTACTTTTTTTCCCTCTCTTTGGATTTCAATAATTTTAATAGATTTTTTGTTACTACATGCTATTTCAAGACTATCTGAGATAACTTCACCATTTTTTCCAATACCATTTGAAATTTCTGCTTTTAAAATTTTATACCTCTCACCGTTGAAATTAAAAAAAGCTCCTGGAGATGGGTATAAACCGTTTATTTTTCCTAAAATTTTTAATGCATCATCATTCCAATCAATTAGTCCTTCATTCTTTACAATTTTTTTTGCATAAGTTGCTTTCGAATGATCTTGGTCTATAAAACTTGATTTTCCCTCAAAAATATCATCTACATTATCTAAAATTCTATCTGCAGCTAAGAGTGAGAGTTTTTCTGAGACCTCCATAGCATTGATATTTTGATCAAGTTTTATTTTATATACGTTGCATATAGGTCCACTATCTAATTCTTCATTAATTCTCATTATACTTATCCCTGTTTCTTCATCTAAATTCATTATTGATCTTTGAATAGGTGCTGCACCTCTCCATTTTGGGAGTATAGATGCATGAATATTAATAAAACCTTTTTTTGTTAAACTTAAAAAGTTTTTAGGAATCATTTGACCATACGCAACAACGATTGCAAGATCTGCATCCATTTTTTTTAAAAATTCATATTCTTCAATATTATTTTTCAAACTTTGTGGTGATCTAAAATCTATATTCAAAGTTTCTGAAATTCCTTGAACAGCTGATTTATTAATTTTCTGGCCTCTATTTGATTTTTGAGGAGGCTGAGTATATACAACTGATATTGGATATCCATTTTGATATAAAGATTTCATAATTGGTACAGCAAAAAGAGGAGTGCCCATGAAAATAATTTTTTTTGGCATTTTTAAACCAATATTCTATCAGGATTTTTTTTTGATTTTGAAATTTTTTTAATAATTATATCTCTTTTTAGTTTTGATAAATGGTCAATTATTAATTTTCCATCTAAATGATTTATTTCATGCTGTAGACAAGTTGATAAAAGACCATCACACTTTAGATATCTTTTTTTTCCATCTATATCAATATAATCCACTTCACAGATTTTTGGTCTTTCAATTTCTATAAAGGTTTCAGGAATTGATAAACATCCTTCTTCATAAATTGAGGTTTCATCACTTAACTTTTTAATAATAGGATTAATAAAACTTAAAGGTTTTTTTTTTTCATCTTTTGTAGATACATCAATGACTAAAATTCTTTTAAGAATTCCTACTTGCACTGCAGCAAGACCAATACCTTTAGAGTTATACATTGTATCAAATAAGTCATTAATAAGTTTTTTCTCATTAATTCCAACTTTTTCAATAGGCTCTGAAATTTTTTTTAATGTCTCATCAGGTACTGTAATGATATCTTTAATGCTCATAAGTACAATAGATAAACTAATTTTTAAACTTTTAAAGGAAGAACTTTTAATAAAATATTGTTTCTAATGTAGTCGATGTTTAATTGGTTAAGAGCACTAATGATAAAATATAAAGTGTCTTCATCTAGATCTTCTAATTTATCCTCACCGATTACCTCTATAATTCTCAAAATAGTCGCTCCAATTTCGTTATTATTTATCATCACTTGGATATCCGTGGGTATTTCAGAGTCATTTATTTCATATAGATCATCATATTTTTTAGAAATTTTTATTCCATCAGATTTTAATGACTCAATTAAAATTATGTCTTTTTTAGAAATAAAGTATTTTTTATTTTTTTTAATTTTTTTCAAAAAGTTATTTAAATCTTTTTCAATTTTTGAATTTGCAAAATCTCCATTAAAATAACTAACTAACTTTGATTGATGTAATATTTCTTTATTATATTTAATATTTTTATTTGATTTTTTTTCATCATCTTTAATATATGTTGAATAAAAAGAGGTATAATTTGATGGAATTTCCTCCGGTTTCATTTGTTTTAAAAATTTCTTAAGATGATTCTCAAATGCTCCGGACAAATTTTCTTTTATAAAAAGATCTTTTAAAATTTTAATTAACTCTAATTTTTTTTCATTGTCAGACTCTAACAAGATTTTTTGGTAAATTAATGCTCTAGCCTCAACATCGGGTAATATTTTATAAGATGCAGTAGCATTTAACAATTGATTTATATTAAATTGAAATCTCTTATATAAAGTGAACAAATCGTCCTCTGAATAATTTTTATCATTTGTAGCTTTTTCAATAATAGATATTTTATCTAATTCCGTAATATCTATTTCTTCTGTTTTATAAAGTAAATTTGATGTTGATAAATATCTCCAAATTAACTTTTGAGTATCTTTTTTTGGCTCAAAAATAAAATCTGGATTAGTTCTATGGGCTAAATGAAAATCTAAAATACTTTTTTCTGAAATAAGCAATTCAGGTTCATCTGTGTATCCAAATAAATAATTTATTTTTTTTTCAAAATACTCATCTTTAAATCCAAGTTCCTTTTTTAAGTCAAAAATTAATTGGGCTTCATCTTTTTTTCCATCATTAATTAAACAATATAAATTAAATTTTGATAAGTATTCATTTGTTATTACACTTGTATTTTTAGAAAAAATCTCACATGCTTTTATTAAATTTGATTCTGAAAGATATTCATCAATTAAATATCTTGTCAGTTTTGGATTTAAATCTAAAATTTGATTTTTAATAAGATATTCCTCTATAAGTGATCGATTTTTATTTTTTACAAGCCAATCAGATTTGATTTTTAGAAAGTCTTCTTCTGTAATATTTTTTTTTGGATAATATGAATTGGTTAACAAAACAATATTCATTAATTCTGATGCATCATCTGATAAATTTAATTTTTTTAAGTTTGAAAATAAATATTTTAGCTGATCACCATTTGAATTAGACCACATATCAATTGATAATCCATTATCTGCTGGATCATAAAGACCTATAATTTTTACTTTCTTTGATAACAATGAGGGATCTATTTCAACACTATTTTTTTTTTGAGTTTGCATTTCATAGATACTAGATTCTTTATTTTCATCATTATCTTCAGTTTCTGATGATAAAATAACTTTATCTGCTGATTGCTCTATTTTATCTTTATCTATATTCCATATATCAACAGGTTTTTCTTCTGCTTGAACAAATGTTGCATAAAAAAAAATAACAAAAATAATTGATAAACTTTTTTTATTTAACAATTTTAAAATTTTCATTAGATATAATTTTTTCTATTTCTTTTTTTGGTGCAGGAAAATCTATTTTGTTTAAAAGAAAAATTATTCCAAGTATTAAAGATATGCCTAAGCCTAATTTTATAGATATACTTAGGACATTTCTACTTGAACTTGTTTTTTTTGTAAATTGCATATAACGTTGGATAAAATCAAATTAAGACATATTTGTGATTTTTCAATATAGAAACTTATGGAATCAAAAGAAAATTTAGTTTTTTTAGGTATGATGGGTTCAGGTAAGTCTTCTATAGGCTTAATTATATCAAAGAAATTGAAAAGAAATTTTATTGATGTTGACTATGAAATAGAGAAAGAAATGGGAATGAAAATTTCAAATATTTTCGAAAAAAAAGGTGAAAAATACTTTAGAAAAATTGAAGAAATATTGACAATCAAAAGTTTAAAAAAACATAAATCAGTAATATCAATTGGAGGAGGTGCTTTTTTAAATTATAAAATTAAAAAAGAAATTTTAGATAATCATATTTCATTTTGGTTAAATTGGGATACTGAAACGTTAATCAGAAGAATAAAAAATAGTCAAAAAAGACCTATTGCTTTTAAAGCTTCAAAAAATGAGTTAAAAAACCTGATTAAAAAACGTTCTACTGTTTATTCAAAAGCGATGTATAAAATTGATTGTAAAAATCTTACAAAAAATATGATTGCAAAAAAAATATTGGAAATTTATGAGACCAAATAGATTAATAGTTAATACTAAATCAGGCACATATCCAATAATAATTGGTTCTAAAATAATTGAAAAACTTCCAGAATATTTAAAAAAAAATTCAATTAATTTTAATAAGTGCCTTTTGGTAATTGATAAAAAAGTTCCAAATAAAATGGTTTTAAAGATTATAAAATCATTGAAAAATAAAAAGATTACTAAATATTTTTTTAAATCAAGTGAAAAAAATAAAAATCAAATTAGTATTAATAAAATTTTAGACGTATTGTTTAAAAAAAACTTTTCAAGGCAAGATTGCCTAATAACTATCGGTGGAGGAATCGCCGGAGATGTTGGTGGATTTGCTGCAAGCTTATATAAGAGAGGACTTAAATTCATCAACATACCAACAACTCTGTTATCGCAAGTAGACTCTTCCATTGGGGGGAAGACAGGTATTAATACTAAACAAGGTAAAAACCTTATTGGAAGCTTTTACCAACCAACAATTGTTTTTACTGATAGTGAATTTTTAAAAACACTTCCTCTTCGAGAAATAATATGTGGTTATGCTGAAATTTTAAAACATTCATTAATTATGAATAAAAAATTTTTTTGTTTTTTAAACAATAACATTGTCAAAATATTAGAATTAAAATCTCCATTTATCGAAAGTGCAATATTTACAAGTTGTAAAATAAAAAAAAACGTTATTGAAAAGGATGAAAAAGAGAAAGGTGATAGAAAAATTTTGAATTTTGGTCATACATTTGCACATGCATATGAGGCATCTCTTGGATATTCAAAAAAATTAAATCATGGTGAAGCTGTAATATTAGGCATTATCTCAGCACTTAAATTTAGTTTAAATAAAAAAATTATGAAAAAAAGTGAACACCAATTAATAATTAGACATATTGATAAAGTTAATTCTAATTTAAAATTAAAAAATTATTTTACAATTAAAAATTTAAATAAAATCGTTTTTTTTATGTTAAAAGATAAAAAAAATATATCCAATAAAATTAATCTTATCTTATTAAAAAAAATTGGTTCTACTTTAATTGATAATCAATATGAGGTTAAAAGTGTTAAAAAATTCCTTAAACAAGAGGAATTAGCTAATTAAAATTTGAATAGAATGTATATATTTTTTTAATTCATTATCTAAGATTTTATATATTTTCTTATTACTATCTATTTTATTTAAAATCTTTAATTCTTTAGATTCTATCTTTAATTTTAAATGAAACCTTCCTTCTTGATTGCCTTTATGATTCTTATGAAGAAAAGATTTATCTTCGATATGAATATTTTGAATTTCAAAATTTTCTAATATTCTTTTTTTTACGATTGCAATTAAATCATTTATATTCATAAATAATATTATTATATCATGAAAAATATTTGTGACTGGAATAATTGTAAAGAAATAGGTGAGTATAAAGCACCTGTTGAAAAGGATAATAGTAAAAAATATAGGATGTTGTGCTTGGAACACGTAAAAGAATTCAATAAAAACTGGAATTATTTTTCAGGAATGAATGACAATCAAATAATGGATTTTTTGAAATCAGACATGATTTGGCATAAACCAACCCAAAGTTTCAGTTCTTCAGATAATTTTTTCAAAGTTTTATGGAATGACACTCTTAAGGATGAGTTAGATAAAGATAAATTTAAAAGTGAATATAACCACATGAGACAATTTACTTTCAATCATAAAGATATTAAAGCTTTCGGAATTTTGGGAGTTTCTGTAGGTTTAAAATGGCAGAAAATCCAAGAGAAATTTAAACATCTTGTCAAAAAATTTCATCCAGATATAAATGCCGGCAATAAAAAATATGAAGAAAAGTTGAAACAAATTACATTAGCTTATACACAATTAAAAAATACATATAGAGAAAAAATTGACACCTGACTTAAATTTACAACCAGATATTAAAGTTTCAGTTAAACAAACTTTTGGGATTGATTCAGATATGGAAGTAGATGCCTTCTCAAAAAAAAGTGAATATGTTCCTATAATAGATAAGTCATATAAATTTGATAGAGATACTACCCTAGCAATAATTTCTGGATTTGCATTTAATAAAAGAGTTTTGGTACAAGGTTATCATGGTACAGGTAAATCGACTCATATAGAACAGATAGCAGCAAGATTAAATTGGCCATGTATAAGAGTAAATTTAGATAGTCATGTGAGTCGTATAGACCTAATTGGTAAGGATGCAATAACACTTAAAAATGGTAAACAAATAACACAATTTAATGAGGGTATTTTACCGTGGTCAATTCAAAATCCAATTGCGTTAGTATTTGATGAATATGATGCTGGTAGACCTGATGTAATGTTTGTTATTCAGAGAGTTTTGGAAGCTGAAGGTAACTTTACATTATTAGATAAAAATAAAGTTATTAAACAAAATAAATTTTTTAGATTATTTGCAACCTCGAACACAGTTGGTTTAGGCGATACAACTGGACTTTATCATGGTACGCAACAAATAAACCAGGGACAAATGGATAGGTGGAATATAGTTACCACTTTAAATTATTTAAATCTTGAAAGAGAAATGGATATTGTATTAGCAAAAAATAAAAATTTTAATAACCCTAAAGGTAAAGAAAAAGTAGCTAATATGATTAAAGTAGCATCTCTAACAAGAAAAGGTTTTATTGCGGGAGATATATCAACTGTAATGAGTCCTAGAACTGTTCTACATTGGGCAGAAAACACTGAGATCTTCAAAGATATAGGATATGCTTTTAGAGTTACATTTTTAAATAAATGTGACGATATGGAAAAAAATATTATTGCAGAATATTATCAAAGATGCTTTGGCGAAGAACTTCCTGAATCTCTGATTAATATTCAGATTTAATGAGAAACAAAGAAATTAACGTTAAAGAAAAGTTAAAACAAGCTCTTTCATCAACAGCAAAAGTAATATCAGATGATTTGGGGATTAACCAAAAAACAAAAGAAAATAAAAGTTCTGATAAGTTTGATTTTTTTGACTTAGAAAATCTTAATAATAAAAATGATTTTGTAAAAGCTAGAGCAGAGTCTGATTCTGCTGCTCTTAAAAAAAAATTTTCTAACGATAAAATTTACAAAAAAAATTTACCACGTAATTCAAATTGTAAATCTCTCTATGCTTTAGCAGAAAAAATAAGATTTGAAACTCTAGGTGGAAAAATGCTTAAAGGAATAGAAAAAAATTTTAAAGATAATTATAACCAAATAATTCAATTAAAAAGAAAAGATCAGTTAAAGTCTAAAGATGACGTGCCAGTAGTTGAGGCATTTGAACTCTACATGTTAAAAAATTTCCATAATATAAAACTAAATTCTATTACATCAAAAATGCTTAATTTTTGGGAAAAAAACTTTGATCAATCAATTGATAAACACATAAGTTTTTTGAAAGATAATCTGGAGAATCAAGAAATTTACAATTCAAAATTTTCTAAAATTCTTGAAGAAATGGATCTTTTTCAATCAGAAAATGATGAGAATGAAAAAGAGGAAAATCAAAATGAAAATCAAGAAAATCCAGCGAATGATGATCACGATAGTGAGTCTGAAGATCAAAAAGATCAAAATGACAATGAAGAAACTGAAGCTAGTTTAGATTCAGATTATGAAATAGATAAATATAAGTTAGATGAACAACTTGTAGATACAGACTCAGAAAAGCAAAGTTCAGAACAGGTAATACAAAAAAAGAATATAAATGATTTGAATTTAGAATATAGAATTTTTACAAATAGATTTGATGAAATTTCAAAGGCTGAAAATTTAGATAATATTGAAGAAATAAGTAAACTCAGAAAGACTTTAGATCAACAATTAATAGGCTTTCAAGATGTTATAACAAAACTTGCGAACAAATTACAAAGACAACTACTTGCTATTCAAAAAAGAGCGTGGGAATTTGATTTAGAGGAAGGATTACTAGATAGCTCAAAATTACCAAGAATAATTATGGACCCGTATAATTCTTTATCTTTTAAAAAAGAAAAGGATTTAGATTTTAAAGATACAGTTGTAACTTTACTTATAGATAACTCAGGATCAATGAGAGGTAGACCTATAACAATTGCAGCAATATGTGCAGATATTTTATCTAGAACTTTAGAAAGATGTTCTGTTAAAGTTGAAATCTTAGGATTTACTACAAAAAATTGGAAAGGTGGTCAAAGTAGAGAATTTTGGACTAAGAACGGTAAACCTAAAACACCTGGAAGATTAAATGACTTAAGACATATCATATACAAAAGTGCTGACACTCATTGGAGACAAGCAAAAAATAATTTGGGATTAATGTTAAAAGAGGGTTTACTAAAAGAAAATATTGATGGTGAAGCAATTTTTTGGGCATTTAATAGATTAAAAAAACGTAAAGAAGAAAGAAAAATATTAATGGTCATTTCAGATGGTGCACCTGTAGATGATTCTACTCTTTCAGTAAACTCTGGAGATTTTCTTGAAAAACATCTGAAAAAAATTGTTAAATTTATAGAGGAAAAAACAGAAATAGAAGTTTTAGCAATTGGAATCGGTCATGATGTCTCGAGATATTATAATAAGGCTATAAAAATAACTGACGTAAATGAACTTGGGGATGTTATGATATCTGAACTAAGTTCATTATTTGATACAAAGAAAAAATTAAACTAAATATTGAATAAATCTTTGTTTTTCCATTGAATAATAATTTCTGCACCTGTTCTTGTTTTAGAATTTTTACAATTAACAGATGCGAAATTTTTTTCTAATAAAGTTTTTCCAATAAACATTCCAAGTCCAAGACCTATTTTTGATTTTTCCTCAAAATTATCTGATTTTAAATATGGTTCTCCAATTTTTGATAGGATATCTCTTGAAAAACCATTGCCATTGTCCTCAACAGTAATTTTTGTTAATTCACTATTGCTTTGAAGATTAATATAAATTGCATCTTTAGAAAATTTATTTGCATTTCCAATAAAATTTCTTAATCCATAAACTATTTCAATGGATTTAGTAATTTTTTTTGAATTTGAATCTTGATCAAAATTAAAAATAAATTTCTTTCTGCTAATTTCTTTGAATGATGTGATAATTTCATTTAGATAATCTCTCATTGTAAGGTCTTTATCAATAAAATCGTCTTCTTCCACAGGATTTAAACTTAATCGTTTCAAAATTTCATTACATCTTTCAACCTGACTTGAAAGTAATTCGATGTCTTTTTTAACTTCTTTATTATTGTTATTTTCAAATTGTTTTGTGAGCTCTTGCGTAATTATCTTAATTGTTGAGAGAGGAGTGCCTAAAGAATGTGCAGCTGCTGCAGCCTGGCCACCCAATGATAAAAGTTCATGCTCTTTAGCCATCACTTCTTCCATTTTTGCTAAAGCTTCTTTTCTCAATCTAGACTGTGTACCAAAAGTCATTGCAAAATAATTCAAAAAAATCAAAGCTACAATTAAAGAAATAGGTATCGAATATAAGTAATATTGACTTACATGAAAATGATCATTTAAGGGAGATGGTAGCTCCTTTGAAAAAAACGTTAGAAAAACAATTGTGACTACAGTTAAAATAACAAGTAACGAGTTAGTTTTAAAACTTAAATTTGATGATGAAAATACACTTGGAATTAATATGAAAATTATAAAAGGATTTGTCGTTCCTCCTGTCAAATAAATAAGCACACCAAGTTGAAAAATATCAATTACTAGGAAAATAAATGCTGACCTATCAGATAATTGAGTTTTTTGATAAATAAATGTTAAATATAAATTACTTAAAATTCCTAAAATTATAATTAAATTTGATAATAAATAATCAAATTCAAAACCTAAGATAAAAAAAACAAAGTTAATTACTATTAATTGACCAACTATACCTATCCATCTTAAAGTTATGTAAGTTGATTTTTTAAATGAATGGTATTTTGAAGTTTCAAAAAACTTCATTACTAAATATCAAGATTCTGTACATTAATCGCATTAGAGATAATAAAATCTTTTCTTAAAGAAACATCATTACCCATTAATGTATGTATTAAACTTTGGTCTTTTTTTAAATCCTTTGAATATTGTACCTTTACTAAATTTCGGGTTTCTGGATCTAAAGTTGTACTCCAAAGTTCTTCTGGATTCATTTCACCTAGACCTTTAAATCTTTGAATGCTCATTTTTGATTTTTCAATTTCTAATATTTTATTTAAATCTTTTGATGTTTTTTTAACTTTTTTTAAATCTTTGTTATTACTTATAATATAATCATTAAGCTCTTTTTCATCTTTAATATAAATACTTTTAGAGCCTTTATTGATTTTAAATAGTGGTGGTTGTGCTAAATATACATGACCTTGCTCAATTAGTTTATTAAAAGGTTTATTATTAAAAAAAGTTAACAACAGAGCCCTAATATGTGATCCATCAACATCAGCATCTGTCATAATTATAATCTTGCCGTACCTTAAATCTTTTAGATCAATTTCTTGAGCTTTAGGATCTAGTCCTAATGCGTTAATCAAAGTAACAATTTCATTTGAGGAGATCATTTTTGATAATGCTTTAGTCCGATGCTCTGATCCATCATTATTATTACCATTTTTTTTTGTTTTAAGATCCTCTACATATGTATTTAAAATTTTACCTCTAAGCGGTAAAACTGCTTGATTTAATCTGTTTCTTCCTTGTTTTGCAGAACCACCAGCAGAATCTCCCTCAACAATAAATAATTCTGTATCTTCTTGTTTTGCAAGTTGACAATCTGCTAATTTTCCAGGTAGGCCACTTAGTTCTAGTGCACCTTTTCTTCTTACATTTTCTCTTGCTTTTCTAGCAACGTCTCTTGCTGTTGCAGCTTGAATAATTTTAGCTAAAATTATTTTTGCTATTGATGGATTCTGATCAAACCAAATAGAAAGTTTTTCATTAATTATGTTTTCAACAATCATTCTTACTTCTGATGAAACGAGTTTATCTTTTGTTTGTGAAGAAAATTTTGGATCTGGTATTTTAGTAGATAATACACACGTCAAACCTTCTTTAATATCATCACCGGATATTGTAAGTCTATTTTTTTTTAATAAATTATTTTCATTAGCATATTTATTAATAACTCTTGTTAAAGCACTCCTAAAACCCAATACGTGTGTTCCACCATCTTTTTGAAAAATATTATTTGTATAAGGTAGAACATCTTCTGAATAGCCTCCGTTCCATTTCAAAGAGCATTCTATTTCAATATCATTTTTTTTTCCCTCTACATAAATAGGTTTTTTAAAAAGATCATTACCGTTCTTATTGTATAATTTTTCTCTTTTTTCGTCTAAAAAATTAACAAATTCTAATACTCCTCCTTCAAATTTAAAATTTTCAACCTTTTCTTTTTTTTGAGATCCATCCGTGAATGTTATTTTTATACCTTTATTTAAAAATGCTAATTCACGCATTCTCTTAACAAGAATATTGCCGCTAAATTTTATTGAGGAGAAAATTTCTTTTGATGGAAGAAATGTAATTTGTGTTCCAGTTTCCTTGGATTTGCCAATTTCTCTTAAAGGTTTTTTTGCTTTACCTTCGTTAAATTCAATAAAATATTTTTTACCGTCTCTATTAATTTCTAATTCTAATTTTTCAGATAAAGCATTTACTACTGAAACTCCTACACCATGTAAACCCCCTGAAACTTTATAAGAGTCATGATCAAATTTTCCTCCGGCATGTAATTGTGTCATAATTACTTCTGCTGCAGATTTCTTTTCACCTTTATGAATATCTATTGGAATTCCTCTGCCATCATCTCTAACTGTCACAGTGCCATTAGAATTTATTTTAATAAATATATTTTTACAATAACCAGCTAACGCTTCATCAATAGAATTATCAACGACTTCATAAACCATATGATGCAAGCCGGTCCCATCATCAGTATCACCTATATACATTCCTGGTCTTTTTCTTACTGCATCAAGACCTTTTAAAACTTTAATTGAATCTGCTTGGTATGTTTTATTATTTGTCATTTTTAATTTTGGAAAATTAAATTATAACATTTTTTTTATTAAAAATGTTTTTTTTTAATCCTAATACTTAATTTAAACTGTTAAATTAGCATTAAAATATAAGGTTAATTTAATGGCGGAGAGAATGGGATTCGAACCCATGAAAGAGTTTCCTCTTTACACGCTTTCCAAGCATGCGCCTTCAACCACTCGGCCACCTCTCCTTTTAAAAAATTATAAATTTTTAAAAAACATTTAAATCAAATCATTAGGTCGCAAAAAAGAGCTCTTATTCATTATTGATGCATATAAACCTCTGATTCTAAATTTATAAATATCAGCATTTTTTTTATTTAATAAATATAAGATAACAAATTTAAAAAATGTTAATAATAATTTAGGAACAAATTTTACTAAAGATATCAAAATACCATAATGTTTTTTTGAAAAATAAAATTGAGACCACATCCAATGCCAATTTCTAATTTTATTAAAAATCCCTTTTCCTAAATAAGAAGACTTAGCACCTTTGTGATTAATTATAAAGTATTTATTTGTTATTAAGGTATGATTAAGTTTTAATAACCTTTTACATAAATCTATATCTTCTAGATACAAAAAAATATTTTGATCAAAAATCTTTTTATTTTTTAAATTGTTAAGATTTATTAAAAAACTAAATCCTAAAATAGATTTTGTTTTATTATACCAATTTTTGTTTTCTATTTGATATTTTTTATTTTGGGCTTCTGGCCCCATAAGAGTAAAATTTACTTTAACTTTATTAATTGAATTTAAAAACATATTTAATTTTTTTTTTGAAAAATAAGTATCTGGAGAAATAATCAATGCATATTTAGTTTTAACTTTTCGAAGTAGCTCATTATAGCCAGCCCCATAACCATTATTTTTTTTGGATAAAAAAACCTTAATTTTTGGAAACTTTTTATTTATTTTTTTTTTGAAATTCAAATCGTTTGAATTTTCTAGTATATAGATATTATTAAATTTATTAATTGATTTTAAACATTTAAAAATGTTATTTTCACTTTTATAAGTTACAATAACAACGGTAATACTATTAATCACAAATATATTATAATATTTAATTTTTTTAAATGAAGAAAAAAAATATAATCATTACAGGAGGTTTGGGGTTTATCGGATCAAATTTGGTTGAATTTTTTTTGAAAAAAAAATTTAATGTTATAGTCATTGATAGAATGAGCATAGGCTCAAATATCAAAAATTTAGATAAAAATAAAAATTTGATAATAAAAAAATTTGATATTTGTAATCGCTATTTGCTAAGTAAATGTATTGATAAATTTAATCCAGAGGCAATTTATAATCTTGCCGCTGAAACTCATGTTGATCGATCAATTAAAAATCCAAAATCATTTGTTAAATCCAATATTCTTGGAGTTATTAATATTTTAGAAATTCTTAGAAAAAAAAATTTGAAGCATAATTTTAAGTTCATACAAATTTCTACAGATGAAGTTTTTGGTGATATTAAAAAGGGAAAAAAATCTTTGGAGACAGATGCCTATAATCCAAGTTCACCGTATTCTTCAAGTAAAGCAGCATCTGATTTAATTTTAAAATCATATATTCGAACTTATAATTTACCAATTATTATAACTAATTGTGTTAATAACTTTGGTCCAAAACAAAATTCTGAAAAATTAATTCCAAAAACTATAATTAATATTTTTAAAGATAAAGATATTCCAATTTATGGGACTGGAAAGAATGAAAGAGAATGGATTTATGTTAAAGATCATTGCAAAATTTTGTACGAAGTTTTGTATCGTGGTAAATTAGGCCAAACTTACAATATTGGATCAGGATTTGTTTATAATAATTTATTTATTGTTAAAAAAATTTTAAGTATTTTCAAAAATAAATTAAAAAGAGAAACAAAATCAAAAATTATTTTTATTAATGATAGGCCTGGTCATGATTTTAGATATTCCTTAAATTCAAAAAAAATCTCCAAAACCTTAAGAAAATTACCAAAACAAAATTTTGAAAAATCCCTAATTCAAACAGTAAAATGGTATAAAGAAAATTTTAGCTATATAAAAGAAAATCAATAATTATTGTTATAAAAATATATGATTAAAAAAGGAATTATATTAGCAGGTGGAACTGGGAGTAGATTAAGTCCAATTACAAAATCTATAAATAAACAACTTTTACCTTTATATGATAAGCCTATGATATTTTATTCCTTGTCTGTACTTATGCTTGCAAAAATAAAAGATGTTCTTTTAATTACTAACAGAGATGATTTGAAACTTTACAAGGAATTATTTGGTTCGGGTAAAGATATTGGGCTTAAAATTTCATATGCTATTCAGGAAAAACCTAGTGGTATTCCTGATGCCTTTATTATAGGAAAAAAATTTATTAATAATCAGAATATTGCTTTAATTTTAGGAGATAATTTCTTTTATGGTCAGGGTTTTACAAAAAAATTACAAGATGAAAAAAAATTAAAAAGTGGAGCTAAAATATTTCTATATAAAGTAAAAAATCCAGAAGATTACGGCACTGCAGAAATTAAGAACAATAAGATTAAAAATATCATAGAAAAATCCAAAAAAAATATATCCAGCTATGCAATTACTGGGCTGTATTTTTTTGATAATAATGTAATTAAATACGTAACTAAACTCAAACCCTCAAAAAGAAAAGAGTTGGAAATTGTCGATTTATTAAAAATATATAATAAAAAAAATAAGCTTTATTTCTCACTTATGGGAAGAGGAAGTGCCTGGCTAGATACAGGCTCTCCAGAAAATCTTCTGTCAACCTCAGAATTTATATCAACTATAGAAAATAGACAGGGACTTAAAATTGGATGTATTGAAGAAATAGGTTTAATTAATAAATGGATAAATAAAAAAAACATAATCAAAAGGATCAATTTTTATGGCAATTCAATGTATTCAAATTATTTAAAAAAATTGATTAATCATGGATAATATTATTATTACGGGAGCCTCAGGTTTTATAGGAAAAAATATTTTAAATTTCTATAAAGATAAAAAAATTATAGTAGTTACAAGAAGAAAAAAAATTAAAAATTCAAAATTTGTTAAAGTTATTAATTATAAAAACTTTGATGAATTAATTTTAAAGCTTAAGAAGATAAAGGCAAGAATCGTAATTCATTGTGCAACTCATTATGTTAAAAAACATAAACTTGATGATATAAAAAATATAAATGAGGCAAATATTTTACTAGGAAATATAATTTTAGAAATGTCAAAAAACATAGGTATTAAAAAATTTATTAATTTTACATCAATATGGGAATTGCAAAATAAAAATTTATATTCTTATTCCAAAAAATTTTTTTCAGAGCTAATAGAATTTTATAAAAGAAGACATATTCAAATAAAATTTTATAATATCTATCTATCAGACACATTTGGTAAAGGAGATAATAGAAAAAAAATTCTTCCAACAATAAAAAGAAAATATAAGGAAAATCAAACGATTAAAATAGTTAGTAAAAACTTGAAATTAAACTTTTTAAACATTGAGGATTTACTCAATTCAGTAAATATTCTAATAAAAAAAAGTCAAATAAAACCTGGAAATTACTTAATGATGAATAATAAAAATTTTTTAATTCACAAAATATTTGCACAATTTAATTCTATTAATAAAAAAAAAATAAAGTTTAAATATAAGAGTAAAAAATCTATAAATACTAAAATACCAAATATCAAATTATTGCCTGGTTTAAAATTAGATAATAGTAAAATCAATAATATTATTGAATATATAAAAAGATAGATATGAAAAAAATATATTATGGAATGGCTAATTATAATTCTAAAGAAATAAATGCTAGTTTAAATGTTTTAAAGAAACAAAGTTTAAGTTTAATGGATGGGAAAAATGTTCGTAAACTTGAAAAAAAAATTGCAAAATTATTCGGGAAAAAATATGCACTAATGGTAAATTCTGGTTCTTCTGCAAATCTACTTGCAATTCAATCACTTCAATTAAAAAAAGAAAGTGAAATAATTACTCCTTCACTAACATTTTCAACAACGATTTCACCAATATATCAAAGTGGGTTAAAACCAAATTTTATAGATGTAAATAAAGATACTTTTGTTGCCAACGTAGATCAAATTGAAAGGCAAATTAATAAAAATACAAAAGTAATATTAATACCAAATTTAATTGGAAATATTGCTAATTGGATTAAAATTAAACGGATAGCAGATAAATATAATTTAATTTCAATTGAAGACTCTGCAGATACAATTGGTTACAAAATCAATGGCTCTAATACTGGAAATTTATCTGACATAGTTACAAATAGTTTTTATGCTTCGCATGTTGTAAGTGGTGCTGGTTTTGGTGGTATTGTATGTTTTAATGACAAAAAAAAATATCTAAGGGCAAAACTTCTAAGAGGATGGGGAAGAAGTTCAGCACTTTTTAATGAAGATGAAAGTTTAAAAAAAAGATTTAAAAAAAAAATCCACGGCATTAAATATGATAGTAAATATATATTTGAAGATTTTGGATACAATTTTTTACCTTCTGAAATTTCTGCAGCATTTGCACTAGAACAATTAAAGAAATTAAATTTAAATCTGAAAATCAGAAAAAAAAATTTCCAATATTTGTTATCCTTTTTTGAGGGTTTTAAAGATTATTTTGAAGTACCAAAATTGCAAAAGAATATTCAAACAGGTTGGCTGGCCTTTCCATTACTTATTAAAAAAAACTCATTTTTTGATAGAACTGATTTTCAAATTTTTTTGGAAAAAAATAATATTCAAACTAGAACAATTTTTACAGGTAATATTTTAAAACAACCTATAATGAAAAAACAAAGTTATAAAAAACATCCAAAAGCAGAGGAAAATTCTACCGAAATAATGGTCAGGGGAGTTTTACTTGGTTGCCACCAAGGTTTAGAAATTAAAGACTTAAATTATATAAAAAAAATAGTTATTAAATTCTTAAATAAATTCAAGTGAAAATCATTAAAACAAAATTAAATGGTCTCAAAATATTTGAAGATAAAATTAATATTGACTCCAGAGGTTATCTTAAAGAATTATTCAACAAAAAAAAAATAAATAAAAATTTTAAATTTGAATTCGTTTCACTTTCAAGAAAAAACGTTATCCGAGGTTTACATTTTCAAATAAAAAAACCTCAGGCGAAATTTATTTCGGTTTTAAGTGGTAAAATCTTTGATGTTGTAGTTGATCTTAGAAAAAATTCCAAGACTTTCGGTAAATCATTTTCTATTGTTTTAGACTCACGTAAAAATATGTCGATATTTATTCCTGTGGGCTTTGCACATGGATTTAAATCTCTTAAAGATAATAGCATAATGTTATATGCATGTTCAGAAGATAGATATCCAAAATATGAGAGTGGCTTAATTTGGAATGATAAAGACTTGAAAATCAAATGGCCAAATAAAAAAATAAATATTTTATCAAAAAAAGATAAAAATAATATTTCTTTTAGAAATTTTAAAAATAAATAAATCTTTTCAAAGTTCTTTTTTTATTTTTAAAACGCCTATGAAAGCTTCTTGAGGAATTTCTACTCTACCAAACTGTTTAGATCTTGCTTTACCTTTTTTTTGTTTTTCTAAAAGTTTTCTTTTTCTGTCAGTGGCACCACCACCATGAATTTTTGTTAATACATCCTTTTTAAATCCTTTAATTGTTTCTCTTGCAATAATTTTACCGCCAATAGCAGCTTGCACTGGTATCATAAAATTATGTCTTGGTATTAGATCTTTTAATTTTTCACAAACTTCTCTACCTGTTCTCTGAGCAAAATTTTTATGAATCATCATTGCTAAAGCATCAACAGGCTCCCCATTGACTAATATGCCTAATTTAACAAGATCTCCTTCTCTGTGCTCAATTATTTCATAATCAAAACTTGCATAGCCGCTTGTCATTGATTTTATTCTGTCATTAAAATCAAATACAACTTCATTTAAAGGAAGCTCATAAGTTAAAACTGCTCTATTACCTGAATATGTTAAGTTTATTTGAATTCCTCTTTTATCTTGGCATAATTTTATTATTGAGCCAAGATATTCGTCAGGAGTTATGATGGTTGATTTTATCCAAGGTTCTTCAATTGATTTTATTAATGTTGGATCAGGCAAACTTGATGGATTTTGTAAATCAATAACATTTCCTTTATTTAAGTTTACCTTGTAAACAACTCCAGGGGTTGTAGTTAGTAGATTTACATCAAATTCTCTCTCTAATCGTTCAGTAATAATTTCAAGATGAAGAAGGCCTAAAAATCCACATCTAAAACCAAGTCCCAAAGCTGAAGAAGACTCTGGTTCAAATGAAAAACTTGCATCATTTAATTGCAATTTTGCAAGTCCATCTTTTAATTTTTGATACTCAGAACTATCTACTGGAAATAGTCCACAAAATACAACAGGTTTACTTGGTTTAAAGCCAGGTAATGGCTTAACAGAAGCCTTGGAAGAATCACAAATAGTATCTCCAACTTTTGTTTCTGACAAAATTTTAATACCTGTTGTTATAAAACCAATTTCGCCGGTATTTAATTCATCAATATCTTTTGCCTTAGGAGTAAATACTCCAACTTTCTCAACAACATAATCTTGATTAGTTGAAAGCATTTTAATTTTCATATTTTTTGTTATTTTACCATTTATTACTCTTACTAAAATTACTACTCCAAGATATGTGTCGTACCAACTATCGACTAATAAACATTTCAAATCGTCTTTTGAATTTCCCTTGGGCCCTGGCAATTGGTCAATTATTTGTTCCAAAATTTCATTTATCCCTTCACCTGTTTTTCCAGAACACGGCACTGCTTTATTCGTATCTATACCAATTACATCTTCAATTTGTTTTTTAGTTCTATCTAAATCAGAAGCAGGTAAATCAATTTTATTTAACACAGGAATTATTTCATGATTAATATCTAAAGCCTGATATACATTTGCTAAAGTTTGAGCTTCTACTCCTTGAGTGCTATCGACAATTAGAATAGAACCTTCACAAGCGTAAAGAGATCTACTCACTTCATAACTAAAATCTACATGACCAGGTGTGTCAATTATATTTAATATATAATCTTTTCCATTTTTTGCTTTATAATTTAATTTTACAGTTTGTGCCTTGATAGTTATACCTCGTTCTCTCTCAATATCCATTGAATCAAGAACTTGTGCTTTCATTTCCCGCTCAGTTAAACCACCACATTTATGTATAATTCTGTCTGCTATCGTTGACTTACCATGATCAATATGCGCAATAATTGCAAAGTTTCTTATATTATCAATTGTGCTCATTTAATTTTTAGGATCGAATTTTAGCACCAGTTTTATTTTCTACTGTTTCTATAATCAATTTATTTATTTTTTCTAAATCACTATCATTCAATGTTTTTTCTAATGATTGGATTGTAACACTAATTGCTATTGATTTTTTATTTTCTGGAATGTTTTCACCTTCATAAACATCAAAAACCTTTATATTACTGATCAAATTTTGGTCTACATTTGAAACTGCATTTATTAAATCTTGTGAACTCACATCTTTATTGATTATAAAAGCAAAATCTCTTTCAGATTTTTGATAGTCTGAAACTATAAAATTAGTTTTTTGATCTTTTAAATTTTTTTTAGGTAATCTTAAATTTTCTAGCAAAATTTCAAAACCAACTAAAGATTCTGTTTTAATGTCTATTTTTTTTAAAATGTTAGGATGTATTTCTCCAAAATATGCTGCTACCTGATCTTTTCCCTTGTTCAAAAATAATCTACCTGATTTACCAGGATGATAATAATTAGGTGTTTCGGTATCTATAAAAAAATTATCTGAGTTATAACCAGCTTCAACTAAAGTTTGAACTACATCTTTTTTAATATCGAATACATCAACTTTTCTCTCATTATCAATCCAGGATAATCTGTTTTTTTTACCTGCTGACAAACCACAAACTACTGTGCTTTGTTCACCAGGGTTTATACCAGTAAAGATAGGGCCTATTTCGAATATAGACAAATCTTTAAATCCTCTGTCAAGATTTTTACTTAAGTACATAATTAAATTTGAGAATATCGAATTTCTTAGAACTCCTAGCTCAGAACTTATAGGATTTATAATTTTAATTTCTTTATTTTTATCTTTGAAATGATCATTATACTTTGAGTCAGTAAATGACCAAGTAATTGCTTCTAGATAACCTTTGGATGCAATTGCTCTTTGTAAAAAATGAAAAAGTTTTTGGGATTTATTTAAAGTAGATTTAGTTCTTTTTTTAATTGGATCTATAATTTTTATCTTTTCATAACCACTTATTCGTACTAACTCTTCAACAATATCTATTCCTTGTAAAATATCTGGCCTCCATGACGGGACTGTTAATTTTAAATATTTTTTGTCTTTTTTTATTTCAAATCCAAGGTCATCTAAAATTTTTATCATTTCTTTATTAGAAATTTTAAAACCAGTTATTTTTTCAAATAAGTAAGGATCAAATTTAATAATTTTATTTTTATATAATTCAATTTTTTGAATATCAGTTTTACTTATTTCACCTCCACAAATTTCTTTAATTAATAATGCTGCTTTATTCAAACCAACCTCAATGGATAATGGGTCAATACCTCTTTCAAATCTAAACTTTGCATCTGTATCCAGGTTCAATTTTTTTGCTGTTTTTCTAATTGATTTAGGGTCAAAATAAGCTGCCTCTAATAATACATTTTTTGTACTTAATTCTGTTCCTGATCTTGTGCCCCCTATTATTCCACCCAATCCTAGAATTCCTTTATGATCACTTATTACACACATGTCACTTTCTAATTTGTAATCTTTATTATCAAGCGCTGTAAATTGTTCTCCAGATTTAGAGTTTCGAACTATTATTTTTTTTTCAATCCTATCGGCATCATATGCGTGTAATGGACGGTTAATATCAAACATAACATAATTTGTTATATCAACAATTGCTGAAATAGGCTTTTGACCAATTGAAACTAATTTATTTTTTAACCACTGAGGACTTTCGGTGTTTGTAACGTTGGTTATTAAACAACTTCCAAAAGCGCTGCAACCTTGAACTTTTTCCGTATTAATCTTTACTTTCAAATTTTGCTTTTTTTTTGATTTATTTTTTTTTTCCTTTATATCTTTTAATTTTCCAAAGCCAGATGCAGCAAGATCTCTGGCTATTCCTCTAACACCAAGACAATCTGATCTGTTTGGTGTAATTGATAAATCAATAAGATTTGATTTAGGGTTTGAAAAATAACTTTTACCAATACTTTTTTCATATTTAGAATTTGGTAATTCTATTATACCATCACTCTCATCTGATAAATTTAATTCAGACTCAGAACAAAGCATACCATAAGAGGTAACATCTCTAATTTTAGCTACTATCAGTTTTGTTTTAGTTTTGGGTATAATCGCTCCTGGAGGAGCATATATTGTAATCAATCCTTTTCTGGCATTATCAGCTCCACAAACAACTTTTTTTACTTGTTTTTCTCCAATGTTAACATCACAAATCTTAAGTCGATCAGCATTTGGGTGTTTTTCTGTTTTTATAATCTTTGCTACTTTAAATAATTCATTACCAGTAGATAGACTTTCTACACTTTCAACTTCTAAACCAATATTTGTAAGTTGTTCTAAAAGTTTTTGTTCTTTTGAATTTGTAATTAAGTGATCTTTAAGCCAATCAAATGTGATTTTCATCTGCTTAAACCCCTGTAATTTGTTGGTACGTCTAAAGGATCAAATCCATAATGATTTATCCATCTATAATCACAATCAAAGAAAGCTCTTAAGTCATTAATGCCATATTTAAGCATTGCTAATCTATCAATCCCAATACCAAATGCATATCCTTGAAATTTTGCAGGATCAACTTTTACATTTTTAAGAACATTAGGATGAACCATCCCACATCCTAAAATTTCAAGCCATTGATCTCCTTCTCCAATAATAATTTTTCCATCCTTAATTTCATAACCAATATCAACTTCAGCAGAGGGCTCTGTAAAAGGAAAATGACTTGGTCGAAATCTCATTTTAATTTTATCAATTTCAAAAAATTCTTTAATAAAATAGTTTAAACAGCCCTTTAAGTGACCCATATTTATATTCTCATCTATATGAAGACCTTCTACCTGATGAAACATTGGAGAGTGTGTTTGGTCACTATCTGATCTATAAGTTCTTCCTGGAGCGATAATCTTAAATGGAGGAGTGTCCTTGAGCATAGTTCTAATTTGGACTGGTGAAGTATGAGTTCGTAATAATTTTTCTTTTTTTTCGTCTAAATAAAAAGTGTCGTGCATATCTCTTGCTGGATGATTATCAGGAGTATTTAATGCTGTAAAATTATTGTATTCATTTTCAACATCAGGACCTTCCTCTACACAAAATCCTATTTCAGAAAATATAGATGATATTTGATCAATAGTTTGAGATACAGGATGAATTTTTCCTCTTAAAAAATTTCTCTCAGGTAAAGTAACATCAATTTTTTCTTTTTCTAATTTTTCATTAATTTCTGCATTTTGAATTTCATTTATTTTGTAATCTATCAATTCTTGTAATTCATCTTTTATAATATTTAGATCTGAAGCAAATTTTTTTCTTTCATTTTCAGCAATAGACCCTATTTTTTTAAATTGTGATGAAATCAATCCATTTTTTCCAAATAGATTAGATTTGATTTCATTAATTTCTGATAAAGTTAATTTCTCCTTAAGTTTTGTAAGAAATTCATTTTTTATTTTTTTAAGATCAGACATCTTTACAGATTATTTCTTCAGTAAATAAAAACAATAGTGAAGATTAATTTAATGCAGATTGTGCTTTTTGAACAATGGTTTTAAAGGCTTCTGGGCTATCGTACGCTATCTCAGCTAGAATTTTTCTATCAATTTTTATTCCACATTTATTTAATCCATTAATAAACTTAGAGTATGTTAAACCTTCTGCTCTAACACCAGCATTAATTCTCTGTATCCAAAGAGATTTGAAGTCTCTTTTTTTATTTCTACGATCTCTATAAGCATATTGCATAGCCTTTTCCATAGCTTGCTTTGCTACTCTTATAGTGTTCTTTCTTCTGCCCCACTGACCCTTAACCGCTTTTAAAACTTTCTTATGCTTTGCTCGGCTAGTGACACCCCTTTTAACTCTTGCCATTTTATCCTCTTAAACTGTAAGGCATATACGATTTTACAATTTTGGCATCTTGTTTTGACATCGTAGTAGTACCTCTTAACTTTCTTATTTGTGAATTAGTTCTTTTTATCATACCATGTCTTTTCCCGGCTTGAGCAGTTATTACTTTCCCTCTTGCTGAAATTTTAAATCTTTTTTTTGCTGAGCTTTTTGTTTTTAATTTAGGCATAATTCTGCGAGTTTATACAAAAAATGATTTTAATTTACAACCTTAATTAAAGCTTATAAAGGCTGAATTACCATAATCATTTGCTTACCATCAAACTTTGGATGCAATTCTACTTTGCCAACTTCTTTCATGTCCTCTTTAATTTTTGTCATTAATTCATTACCTAAATGTGAATGTTGAAGTTCTCGTCCCTTAAACCTAATGGTAAACTTCACTTTATCTCCCTTTAAAATAAATTTTTTTGCATTTTTTACTTTAAAATCATAATCATGGGTTTCTGTCACAGGTCTCATTTTAATCTCCTTAAGTGCAATGATTTTTTGTTTCTTTTTTGCAAGATTAGCTTTTTTTTGGGCATCATATTTGTATTTACCCATATCCATAATTTTACAAACTGGAGGATTAGCGTTTGGAGCAATTTCAATTAAATCGAGTCCTTGATTTTTTGCCATAGATATGGCTTCATTTGTATTAAGCGTTCCTAAATTTTCTCCATCACTTGCTATCACCTGAACTTCTGGAGATGAAATCCTATTATTAGACCTCGGACCTCGATCTTTAGTTCTTCTTTGAAAATAATTTTGTTTAAAATCTGCCACTTAATTTGATGACGCTTTATTTAAAGCAGAGAATTTTTTAAGAAATAAATTTAGTTCCATATTTTCTTGTTTATTAGAATCTAATCTTCTAATAGTAATTGTGTTACTGTCAACTTCTTTTTTACCACAAATTAATAACAGAGGGACTTTTGCTAGTGAATGTTCCCTAATTTTATAATTCAAATTGTGGTTTTTTAAATCAACTATTGAGCTCATACCAGCTTCTTTAATTTTTTCAGATACTTTTTTAGCATAATTCTCAAAATCTTCTGAGATTGGTATTACTACTGTTTGTAGTGGAGAAATCCAAAATGGAAACTTCCCTGCATAATTCTCAATTAATATTCCAATAAACCTTTCGAGAGAACCAAACAGTGCTCTATGTAACATAACTGGAATTTTTTTTGTTCCATCTTTATCGACATAGGAAGCATTTAGTCTTCCAGGTAAGTTTAAATCAACCTGAAGTGTTCCACACTGCCAGTCTCTACCAATTGCATCCCTTAAAACAAATTCTATTTTTGGGCCATAAAAAGCACCTTCACCTTTGTTAATAGTATAATCTAATTTTGAGGCTTTAACCGCTTCTAATAATGATGCTTCAGCCTTATCCCAAACTTCATCTTCACCTACTCTAATATCTGGTCTATCAGCATACTTCAGAACTACATTTTTAAAACCTAAATCTTTATAAATATCCAAGATCAAATTTGTAACATTTAAACATTCGCTAGTAATTTGATCCTCTGAACAAAAAATATGTGCGTCGTCTTGAGTAAATGCTCTTACTCTTAAAAGTCCATGAAGTGCTCCTGAGGGTTCATAACGATGAACTTTTCCAAATTCTGTTATTCTTAATGGTAAATCTCTATAACTTTTTAAACCTTGATTAAAAACTTGAATATGACCTGGGCAGTTCATCGGTTTAATAGCAAAAACTTTTTCGTCAGGGGTTTCTGACGTGTACATGTTTTCTCCATATTTTTCCCAATGTCCTGATTTTTCCCACAATAATCTATCTAATACTTCTGGGGTATTTACCTCTCGGTACCCTGCTGCGTCTTGACGAGCTCGCATGTAATTAATTAATTTTTGGAATAAAGCCCATCCTTTTTCATGCCAAAAAACAGATCCTGGACTCTCTTCTCTAAAATGAAATAAATCCATTTCTTTACCAAGCTTTCTGTGATCTCTTTTTTCAGCCTCTTGTATTCTTTCTAAATAATCTTCTAAATCTTTTTGTGAAGCCCAACCAGTTCCATAAATTCTCTGTAGCATCTCATTTTTTGAGTCTCCACGCCAATAGGCTCCTGCAACCTTTGTCAATTTGAAAGCTTTACCAATTTTACTAGATGATAATAAATGTGGACCCCTACATAAGTCATACCAAGTATCACCGTGATGATATACAGATAGTTCTTCATTTTCAGGAATACTCTCAATTATTTCAGCTTTATATTTTTCACCAATTTTTTTAAAATGATTAATTGCTTTTTCCCTTTCCCAAACTTCTCTTCTTGTTTTGACATCTTTATCAATTATTTCTGACATTCGTTTCTCAATTTTTATAAGGTCATCTTCTGTAAAAGGTTCTTTTCGAGCAAAGTCATAATAAAAACCATTTTCAATAACTGGTCCGATAGTTACTTGTGTACCAGGATATAATTCCTGTACAGCCATTGCCATAATATGCGCGGTATCATGCCTGATAACTTCTAGTCCCTCTGGATCCTTTGCAGTAAAAATCTTTACTGAGCTATCCTTTTCAATTGAAAAATATAAATCTTTTAATTCACCATCAACACTTATTATTAATGCCTGCTTAGCTAACGATTTGCTAATTTTTTCTGCAATCTCTAATCCTGTAACTTTTTTAGGAAAGTTTAAGTTTTTTCCATCTGGTAAGGTTATTATAGGCATTTAATAAAGTAATCTTTTATACTCTGAATAAGTAGAAAAACACATTTTTTCAACATTAAATTTTTTAATAATGTTTTTTCTGCCTTCTTTACCCATCAATTTAAGGGATGTCTCATCCATTGTTATTGCTTGAATAATTTTTTTACTTAAAGAATGCGCATCTCCAGATTTAAATAAAAATCCAGTTTTTTCATTAATAACTGTCTCATTTGATCCTCCGATATTACTCGCAATAATCAATTTTTCCATAGATTGAGCCTCAACTGCGACTCTACCAAACGCCTCTGGCTCTATTGAGGCTGAAACAACAATATCAGAAACTTTGTATGCTAAAGCCATATCATTACAATGATCTACAAATTTTATTTGTTTTGATAAACGGTACTGCTCAATTAATCGAATTAATTTTTTTTTATACAAATCTCTTCCTTGATCATTTCCTAAAATTACGACATGGAAGGCTTCATAACCTAATTCAATTTTAGCTAAATTTATTGCTTCAATAAATAATTCTTGCCCTTTCCACGAAGTAAGTCTCCCTGGCATTAAAACTATTTTTTTTTCTTTATCAATTTCCCATGTTTTCAAAAGTTTATTTTCTTCACTTTCTAATTTTGATGATGGATCAAAGTAATCTACGTTTATTCCTCTAAAAATTACAAGAAATTTTTTATTTAATTTCATAAATTCAGAATAATTTTTTTTAATATGTGAAAAAATAAAATTTGATCCTGCAATTATTAAATCTGACCTCACCATTACTGAATTATAAAACTTTTTAAGCTTTCCACTAAAGTTATAAGTTCCATGAAATGTAGTAACAAACTTTCTTCCTGTTAACTTTGTTGCAAACAAACAAGACCATGCCGGTGCTCGACTTCTTGCATGGACAATTGAAATATCAAAAAAAATAATTATTCCAATTAAAATGATTGTATTAAAAAACATAAGTAATGGATTTTTACTTTGCACAGGCAGTTTGATTAATTTTACTTTTTTTTTATCAATAAATTTTGTTAATTCACCTCCGCTTGTTACTATAAACGATTTGCAATTATTTTCTGGAAGGTAATGTGCAATATCATAACAGCCTGTCTCAGCACCTCCAAAGCCTAACTTTGGTATCACTTGTAAAACTTTTATATTAGACGTCATTAAATTAAATTATATAATAATAGACAAAACTAATAAACTTTTATGACTATTTTTAATTATCTAAAAATTACTAAAACAAGAAAATTAAGATATTTGAAACATATTAAGAAAAATGCAACTTACATAGTTTTTTTGCACGGATTTATGTCAGATTTAGAGGGAAAAAAACCTAGAAACTTTTATAATTTTGCAAAAAAAAACAATCTTGGCTTTTTAGCCCTTGAATATTCAGGTCATGGTAAATCTTCAGGAAAATTTATAAATGGTAATATTTCAAAATGGACTAAAGATACAAATTTATTAATTAAAAAAGTTATAAAAAAGAATAAGTTTATTCTTATTGGTTCAAGTATGGGTACTTGGATTGCTTTAAATCAATTTAATTTATTTAAAAAACAGATACAAGGTTTCTTAGGAATAGGTTCTGCTCCAGAATTTTTAGAAAATTTAATGTGGAAAAAATTTTCAAAAAAAATAAAAAAAGAAATTAAAAAGAAAGGTATAATTGATTTAAAGCATGGTGATTATGAGTATCCAATTACTTATCAATTAATTAAAGATGGAAGAAAAAATAAAGTTTTCAATAAAAAGATATTTCTAAATATTAAAGTAACTATGGTGCATGGCAGTAAAGATAAATCTGTGCCAGTAATTTATTCACGAAAAGTTTTGAAAATTTTTAAAACTTCTAAAAGAAAGTTAATAATAATAAAAAATGGTGATCATAGCCTGTCATCACCAAAATGGTTAAAATTACTTAATAAAGAGCTAAAGTTAATTATTAACTAACTTCTTTAATTTTTGACCTAGACGTAATTGGATTTTTGAGTTTATTGATCATTTCTTTTGGACAAACTTGAACAAAATTTTTAATTTCTTCTTTAAAATTTGATACAATATTTTTAGATAAAAGAGAGCCTGTTTCTTTTGAGTGCTCTATAACTAATTCTTTTAAAAAATTAAACCAGTATTCTGTTTCAACGTTTTGCCACACCACAGAATCAGCATTTACTTTTTTTTCAAATTCTTTTGACTTATCATATATAAATGCCATGCCACCTGTCATCCCTGCAGCAAAATTATCACCGACATTTCCTAAAATAACCACTGTTCCTCCAGTCATATATTCACAACCATTAGAGTCACAACCTTCAATTACTGAAATCGCACCAGAATTTCTAACAGCAAATCTATCTCCTGCTTGTCCTGCTGCAAAAAGTTTTCCTGATGTAGCACCATAAAGGACTGTATTTCCAATAATTGTGTTTTCATTGGAAACTAAGTTACTTTCATCTGCAAGTTTTATTGATATTGTTGCTCCTGATAATCCTTTTCCAACATAATCATTAGAATCTCCTTTTAAATTTAACTTTAAACCTTTAGCTGAAAAAGCACCGAAAGATTGACCTGCTGAACCTTTAAAATTAAGTGTTAAAAAATTTTCATCTAACTTTTCATAACCATATTTTTTATATAAATAATGTGAGATTCTTGTACCAACTGCTCTATTTGTATTTTTGATTATAAATTCTTTATCAATTTTTTCTAAATTATCTAAACTTTTTTCAATTTCTGGCCAAATTTCTTGATCTAGTGTGTCTGGCACTTTGTTAATTTCTGAAATTTCACAATATCTTTTATTATTACCTGGATCAGCTTGAACAAATAGAGGGTTCAAATCTAGATCATCTAAGTTAGGTGAGGCTTTATTAACTTGCATTAATAAATCTGTTCTTCCAATTACATCATTTAATGATTTAAAACCTAGTTCAGCTAAAATTTCTCTTACCTCAGTCGCAATAAAAGTAAATAAATTTACTACTTTATCTGGTGTTCCAGTAAATTTTTCTCTTAATTTCTCGTCTTGTGTACAAACTCCAACTGGACAAGTATTTGAGTGACATTGTCTTACCATAATACAGCCCATAGCAACTAAAGCTGTCGTAGCAACTCCATACTCTTCTGCTCCCATCATTGCAGCAATAACCACATCTCTTCCAGTTTTAATTCCTCCATCAGTTCTTAAAGTAACTTTATGTCGTAAATTATTTAAAGTGAGAACCTGATTGGCCTCTGTAAGACCCATTTCCCATGGTATACCAACATATTTAACACTTGTTTGTGGAGTTGCGCCAGTTCCGCCGTTGTGACCTGAAATTAAAATAATATCAGCTTTAGCTTTAGCTACTCCAGCTGCGATAGTTCCTATTCCAGAGGAGGCTACTAATTTAACACCAATTCTAGCCTTTGGATTAATTTGTTTTAAGTCATATATTAATTGGGCTAAGTCCTCAATAGAATAGATATCATGGTGTGGCGGTGGTGAGATTAATGTTACTCCAGGAGTTGAGTGTCTCAGCTTAGCAATTTCCTCTGTTACTTTAAAGCCCGGCAATTGACCTCCTTCTCCTGGTTTTGCCCCTTGAGCCATCTTTATTTCAATTTCATTACAATTATTTAAATAATTTACTGTTACACCAAATCTTGCTGATGCAATTTGTTTTACTCTAGAATTTGCACTATCTCCACTATCCATAACTTTGAATCTTTTAGCATCTTCACCACCTTCTCCACTACAAGATGCTCCTTTAATTCTATTCATTCCTATTGCTAGAGTTTCGTGTGCTTCTTTTGATAAAGCTCCATGAGACATACTTCCACTTCCAAATCTTTTAAGTATTTTTTCTATCGGTTCAACTTCAGAAGTTTTAATCGACGGACCTAGTTTTTTTTTTCTAAAATTAATTAAATCTCTCAAGTTTATAGGCGGTAAGTTGTATATACCTTCGGCGTATTTCTTATACGCCTCATAAGAATTAGAGCCTACAGCACTTTGTAATAAATGAATAAGTCTACCTTGATATTGGTGTATTTCTCCATTTTTTCTATATCTATAAATACCTCCAATAGGTAAAATAGTTTCTGTGCTTTCAAAAGCTTCTTTATGAATTTCCCTTATTTTTTTTTCAATACCTACTAACCCAATACCCGAAATTTTTGAGGTCACTCCAGGAAAATAATCATTCACAATTGTTCTGCTTAATCCAACAGTTTCAAAATTACATCCACCTCTGTATGAGCTCAAAACTGAAATTCCCATTTTCGACATTATCTTCAATAGACCGGCATTCACTGAACCTATGTATCTTTTAACACAATCATCAAAACTATATTGACCAAAAAGTTTTTTTTCGTATCTTTGATATAAGCTATCAAAAGCTAAGTAAGGATTAACTGTTGTTGCTCCAACACCTATCAGTGTAGCAAACGAATGTGTATCTAAAGCTTCACCTGATTGGACATTAATTGATACATAACCTCTTAATTTTTTTTGTATTAAAAATGTATTTATAGCTCCAACACACAATAACATTGGCATTGGTAATCTTTCAGAAGAAAGCTCTTTATCACTTAATATTAATTGAGTAACACCTTGTCTAACAGCAATTTCTGCCTCTTTTTGTATCCTGTTAATTGAATCCTCTAAATTTTCTTTCTGAGAAAAAGAACAATCTATAAGTAAAGAATTTTTTCCAAAGAAATTAATAAACTTTTCAAATTGTGAATTTGATAAAATAGGGCTATTTAAAACATAAATATTTTCCTCTGTAAGAGTATCAAAGTTTAAAATATTTCCTAAATTTCCAAATCTAGTTTTTAGACTCATTACTTTACTTTCTCTTAATGAGTCAATTGGTGGGTTTGTAACTTGACTGAAATTTTGTCTAAAAAAATGGTAAAGTGGCCTGTACCTGTCTGATAAAACAGCTAAAGGAGTATCGTCTCCCATTGAACCCGTTGCCTCTTTTGCATCCTCAGCCATCGGATGTAAAATAAGTTCTAAATCTTCTAAACTTATTCCAAAGGTATATTGCCTTCTCCTTAGATTTTCTCCATCAAAATTATATCTTTCTTTTGAAATAGATAATTTTTCATCAAGATCAATAATTTGAGAATTAAAATGTTTAAACTCTTTAGCTAAGTAATCTTTTATTTGATTATTTGAGTAAACTTTTCCTTTTTCAATTCTAACTCCAATTATTTCACCTGGTCCCAATCTCCCTTTGGTTAAGATTTTCTTTTCATTTAATTCTATCATACCTGTTTCTGAGCCTGCAAATAGCATCTTATCTTTTGTTATCGCGTATCTTAATGGTCTTAGTCCGTTTCTATCATTTGCAGCTATGACCCATTCATTATCTGTTGCAGCAATTGCAGCTGGACCATCCCATGGTTCCATTGTACTATTTAAGAAATTAAATAATTGCTGATGACTTTTTGACAAAGTTTTATTTTTTTTTGACCAAGCATCTGGAACTAACATTAATTTAGCTAAAGGTGCTGACTGTCCTGATTTATTTAATAACTCAAAAACATTATCTAATGCAGCTGAATCAGAAACTCCTTTTTGAATAACTGGTTTTAAATTTTCAACATTTTCAAAAAGTGAACTACTCATTTCTTGCTCATGTACTTTCATCCAATTTTTATTACCCTTGTAAGTATTTATCTCGCCATTATGAGCTATTGCTCTAAAAGGTTGGGCTAGGCTCCAACTTGGAGCTGTATTAGTAGAAAATCTTTGATGAAAAATTGCATATCTCGATACAAATCTTTGATCTCTTAAATCCAAGTAAAAATCAGATATTGCTTCTGCTAAATATAATCCTTTATAAATTATAGATTTTGAGCTGATTGAACAAATATAAAAGTTGTTTAAAGAAGCATTGAATGCTTTATTTTCGATTTTTTTTCTTGTCTCATAAATTTTTCTTTCTAGACTCTTATCTAATAAGTTAGAGTCATTAGATTTAAATAAAACCTGAATTATTTCAGGCATGGTTTGTAAGGCTTTCTCTCCTAAAACTTTGGGATTAACTGGAACTTGCCTCCAACCATATATGCTAAAATTATTTTTTGTTAATTCACTTTCAACAATAGTCTTACAAGTCTCTTGTGATGAATAATCATTTCTAGGCAAAAAGATCATCCCAACACAAATCTCGGAATTATCATAATCATGACCTGTAACCTCAATTTTTTCTATAAAAAAATCTTTTGGTATTTCAACATGTATCCCAGCACCGTCCCCTGTTTTTCCATCAGCATCAACTGCTCCTCTATGCCAAACAGCCTTTAAAGCCTCAATTCCATGCTCAACAACTGCTCTAGTTTTTTTTCCCTCTGTAGATACAATCAAACCAACACCACAGGAATCATGTTCCATTTCTTTTGAATAAACATGATTTTTTGTGAGTAATTCGAGATTTTTTTTATAATTTAGCATTATGCAACTTTTGAGTTTTTAATTTCTAGATTTTCTAGATAAGTTTTCATTGCTGCCGCTGCATCTCTTCCATCTTTGATGGCCCACACAACTAATGATGCTCCTCTAACTATATCTCCAGCAGCAAAAACACCCTGGATGTTTGTCTCCATTGTATCAAAATCTGTTTTTATTGTACCCCATTTTGTTACTTGTAATTCTTTAGCATCAAATAGATATGGCAAGTTCTCTGGATCAAAACCAAGAGCTTTAATAACCATGTCAGCTTTTATTTCAAACTCAGATCCTTCTTTAACTTCAGGTCGCCTTCTACCTGAGTCGTCTGGTTCACCTAATTGAATTTGATCAACAATTATATTTTCAATCTTATTAATACCTTTGAATTTTTTAGGACTTGATAACCATACAAATTCAACGCCCTCTTCCTCGGCGTTTGCAACTTCTCTTGCTGAACCAGGCATATTTTCTTTATCTCTTCTATATAAACATTTAACAGATTTGGCTTTTTGTCTCACAGATGTTCTTACACAATCCATTGCTGTATCACCACCACCTATAACGACAACATCTTTGCCTTCTGCATTAAGTATTCCTCTATCAAATAAATCTACCTTATCACCAAGACCTTTTTTATTTGACGCAGTTAAAAATTCCATTGCTGGAAAAATATTTTCTAAATCATTGCCTGGCAAATTAATCTCCCTTGGCTTATAAACTCCAGTAGCTATTAATAAAGCATCATGTTTCTTTCTTAATTGGTCTAAAGTTGAATCCTTGCCAACTTCAAAATTTTGAACAAATTCTATACCACCATCTTTTAAAAGTTTTGTTCTTCTCTCAACTACATGTTTTTCTAATTTAAAATTTGGTATACCATAAATTAATAATCCACCTGCTCGATCATAACGATCATAAACTGTAATTTTATAACCATTTTTTCTTAATTGTTCTGCTGCGGCTAGTCCTGCTGGGCCAGCCCCAATTATTCCAACACTTTGATTTTTTTCATGTTTTATTTCAATAGGTTTAACCCAGCCTTGTTCCCAAGCATTATCTGTAATATATTTTTCCATTGAACCGATCGTTACTGTTCCATGGCCAGATTGTTCAATAACACAATTTCCTTCACACAATCTATCTTGTGGACATATTCTTCCACATACCTCTGGCATGTTGTTTGTACTTTGAGACAATTCGTATGCTTCTTTAAGTCTTCCTTCAGCTGTTAATTTTAGCCAATCTGGAATATTATTACTCAGTGGGCAATGAACTTGACAAAATGGAACTCCACATTGAGAACACCTACTTGATTGTTCCTCTGCTTTTTTACTGATAAACTCATCATAGATTTCATTAAAGTCATCTTTTCTACTCTCAACTTTACGCTTAGGTGGAGTTTGTTGACCTATTTTTACAAATTTGAGCATTTTTTCAGTCATTTTTTTTAAAATTTTTAAGCAAAATATACATTGTTTTTGCTAGTAAAAGAATTATTTAGGTCAGTATATATGACCTAAATTTATCAATTATTAGCTAAAAATATAAAAAATTTATTTTCTGCATACCTAATATGAATAAATCGAATTGTTTAAAATTAATATTTTTTAAGTTACGACACTTATATGTTTCAAGAATTTATAGAAATTTTAATTCTATCTGCAATTCAAGGTGTATCTGAATTTTTACCTGTTAGTTCCTCTGCACATTTAATTTTAATTTCAAATATTTATAATTTAAACACCAGTTCTCTATTAATTGACATCAGTCTCCATTTAGGATCTTTATTTGCAATAATTTTTTATTTTAAAAAAGATTTGTTTGATCTACGCCATAACCAAAAACTTTTAATTTTAATCATAGTTGGTTCTATACCACTGATTATTTTCGGATATATACTTCACTCGACGGAGTTAGTTTATCTACTCAGAAATATAAAAGTTATTGCATGGATGACTTTATTTTTTGGTATAATTCTTTATTTTGCTGATCAAAGAAAAATTGATCAACATATGTCTACAAACTTAAATATCAAATCCATATTATTTATTGGTTTATTTCAAATTCTTGCTCTAATACCAGGGGTAAGTAGAGCTGGCATCACTATTACAGCAGCTAGATTTTTAAAATTTAACAGAGTTGATTCTAGTAAAATTGCTTTTTTACTCTCTATACCTGCTTTATCTGGAGCAAGTTTTCTAGGAATTCAAGAAGCCTTTAAGCAATCTATTGAAATTAATTATTTATTAGGTGTTGCAGTAATTTTGTCTTTTATCTTTTCTTATTTAACTGTTAAATATTTTTTATTATATATCAATAAATTTTCTTTAAATGTATTCGTTTTTTATAGAATAATAATTGCTTCAATTTTATTTCTGATAATATATTTTTAATTTATTTTTTTAACTAATGGTAATAATTGAGAAAGTAGGACCCCACATAATATAAAAAAACAACCTAATAAATTATTTACATCTAATACTTGATTTAATAAAAACCAAGCTGCAATAGTTGCAAAGACACCCTCTAAAGAAAATATTATAGCTGCAGGTGCTGGTGTAATATTTTTTTGTGCATAAATCTGTAATACAAAAGCAAATCCTCCAGATAAAATTCCAGCATATAGAATAGAGTCAATTTCATTCAATATATTCTCAATAATAAATTCTTCATAAAACAAACCGACTATAAAAGAAAATAAAGCAACTATAAATGTCTGCACAGCACCGAGAGTTAGAGGTAAATTATACTTAGTAACGATTATACCAGTAAAAATTATGTGAGTGCTCCAAAACAAAGCCCCAAGTATTACTAAGCTATCTCCAAGCTTTACTGTAGCATCATAAAAATTTGTTAAAAGATATCCCCCTATTAAACACAAAGCCACTGAAGGCCATACGCTCCAATGTATTGTTTTTTTTTTAAATAGAAAAATTATAATTGGAACCATTGGTACATAAAAGATTGTGAAAAAAGCAGCATTAGCTACATCCGTGTAAAGTAAAGCTACTTGTTGTAAAGCCGAACCTAAAAATAGTGATAATCCAATAAAAAATGACAGGATTACAAATGTTTTAAAATCTAATTTAAACTCTGATTTAAATTTTTTAATTTCAAACAAAATTGCAAGGGGAATAATGGCCATAAAACCTACAAAAAATCTTACTGAATTGAAAGTAAATGGACCTATATCATCCATTCCTGTATCTTGTGCAATAAATGTAGTTCCCCAAATGAACGTGCACAATAAAGCACTTAATAAAGAAATAGTTTTGGACATAATCTAAATTAAACCGCTAACTTGTATGCAAAATTTTTACCTAAATTTTCTTTTAAATCATTATTAAAACGAGCTGCCTCAGCACCATCTATTATTCTATGATCGTAAGATAAGGATAAAGGTAAAATTGTTCGTATAACAAACTTACCGTCCATATAAACTTGTTTTTTTTTAGATTTACCAACACCTAAAATAGCAACTTCAGGAAAATTTATAATTGGTGTGAAAAAAGATCCGCCAATTCCACCAAGACTCGTTATCGTCATTGAGCCACCAAATAACTCTTTTTTATCAATTCTAAGATTTCTACATTGATCACTTAACTTTTTAAGTTCCGTGCTTATTAATGATATATTTTTGTTGTCAGCATTTCTAAGTTTTGGAACCATTAAACCATGAGGTGTGTCGACAGCTATTCCAACATGGTAGTATTTTTTTAATGTTAACTTTCCACTCTCAATATCATCAATTGATGAATTAAAATTTGGGAATTTTTTTAATGATGCAGTTAATGCTTTAATTATAAAAGCTAATGGAGTAATTTTTTTCTTTTCACCTGTATACATATCTGTAAGAGAAATTCTGAATTCTTCTAATTCAGTTATATCTGCTTCATCATGATTAGTAACATGTGGAATATTTGTCCAAGAATTCATTAAATATTTGGATGATATTTTTTTTACTCTAGGGATTTCTTTTATTTCTATTTCTCCAAATTCAGAATGAGAATATTCTTGTTCTATTTTTTTTTTATTTGATTGTTCATTTTTGGATATCTCATTAGATTTTGTAGCTACAAACAACTTCACATCATCTTCTGTGACTCGACCTTGCCTCTCACTACCAGAAATTTTGCTTATGTCTATACCTAGCTCTCTTGCAAATTTTCTTACTTTTGGCGATGCTGATGTTTTTACTGAAAAGTTTTTAACTACTAAATCTTCATTATTAAAAATTTTTTTAGTTTCTGACTCATTTTCTTTATTACTATTTTCTAAATTTTTTTGTCCATCTAATTTTGTTTCAATTTTTTCTTTTAAATTTTCATTGGTCTCAATTTCTAGAATTTTGTCACCTTCTGATACCTTATCGCCAATTTTAACATTTAAATAAGTTATCATTCCACTTTCTGTTGAGGGTATTTCAACACTTGATTTATCACTTTCAATAGTTATGAGAGGATCATTTTTTTTTATTTTCTGATTTTTTTTTATTAAAACTTCAATTATCTCAACGTTTTTAAAATCTCCAATATTCGGAACTGTGATATCTTTTTTTGGCATTCTATAATTTTGTTGGCATCGGTTTATTCGGATCAATTTTATATTTTTTTATCGCTTCTTTTGCGTATTTAGATGCTATAAGTTGTTCTTTAGCCAAAATGCTTAGACCGTAGGTTATGATATGTTCTTTATCAACCTCAAAAAATTTTCTTAAATTTTTTCTTGTATCACTTCGCCCAAATCCATCTGTTCCTAACGAATAAAAATTTTTATCAATATAAGGTCTTATTTGATCAGAGTTCATTCTCATATAGTCTGAAGCAGCCAAAATAGGTCCCTCTGTTTTGCTTAAGCATTTTTCAACAAATGATTTTTTAGGCTCCTTATCTGGATTTAAAAGATTATATCTTTCTACCTCTAAGCCATCTCTTCTTAATTCATTAAAACTAGTAACACTCCAAACTTCACTATCTATTTGATATTCATTTTGTAATATTTCAGCACCTGCAATCATTTCTCTAAGGATTGTCCCAGATCCTAAAAATTGAATTTTTGTTTTGTTATATTTGTTGAATTCTTTTATTTTATACATCCCTTTCAATATTCCCTCTTCACATGATTTATCTTTTGGAATTGCTGGATGAGGATAATTTTCATTCATAGTTGTTATGTAATAAAAAATATTTTCTTTTTTCTCATACATTCTTTTTAAACCCTCTCTAAAAATAACTGCTAATTCATAATGAAAAGTTGGGTCATAAGATATACAGTTAGGAATTGTTGATGCCATTAGATGACTATGTCCATCCTGATGTTGTAATCCTTCTCCAGCTAAGGTAGTTCTTCCAGCAGTAGCACCAATCAAAAAACCCCTAGACTGACTGTCTGCACCTGCCCATGCAAAATCACCTATTCTTTGAAATCCAAACATCGAGTAAAAAAGATAAATAGGTATCATTTCTATATCATGGTTTGTGTATGAAGTTCCCGCAGCAATCCAGGAAGACATTGCTCCAGCTTCAGTAATTCCTTCCTCTAAAACTTGTCCACTTTTTTCTTCTCTATATGAACTTAATTGAGCAGAATCCTCAGGTTCATACTTTTGACCCTCATGAGCATATATTCCAACTTTTTGAAAAAAACCCTCCATGCCAAATGTTCTAGCTTCATCAGGTATAATTGGCACTAATCTAGGTGCAACATTTTTATCTCTTAGAAGATTTGTAAGCATTCGTACTAATGCCATTGTTGTAGACATTTCTTTTTCACCAGTAGAAACTTTCATATTATCAAAAATATCTTTAGGGGGAGTTTTAATTGGTTTGGCATATGTAGTTCTTTCAGGGATAAATCCACCTAATTGAAGTCTTCTTTCCTTAATGTATTTAATCTCAGGAGAATTTTGCTCAGGTTTATAATATTCAATATTTTTTACCTGCTGATCAGTCAGAGGAACATCAAATCTATCTCTGTAGTACATTAAGTCATCAACGTCCAATTTTTTAGTTTGATGGGTAGTGTTTACACTTTCTCCACTCTTGCCCATGCCATAACCTTTGATGGTCTTTGCTATTACAACCGTTGGACTACCAATATTTTTTGATGCTTTATCATATGCAGCAAAAACCTTGTGAGGATCGTGCCCACCTCTATTTAACCTCCATATATCTTTGTCTGAAAGACTCGAAACTAACTCTTTAGTTTCCTTAAATTTTCCAAAAAATTTTTCTCTAACATATGCACCATCTCTTGCTTTCATAGCTTGATATTCACCATCAACTGTTTCATTCATTGTTTTAACTAAATGGCCAGTTTTATCATTTGCTAATAACTGATCCCAGTAAGATCCCCATATTACTTTAATAACATTCCATCCTGCTCCTCTAAATATTCCCTCTAGTTCTTGAATTATTTTTCCATTACCTCGTACAGGTCCATCTAACCTTTGAAGATTACAGTTAATTACAAATATCAAATTATCTAATTTTTCTCTCGAAGCCAAACCAATAGCACCTAAAGATTCTGGTTCATCCATTTCACCATCACCTAAAAATGCCCAAACTTTTCTTCCTTCATCTTTTATTAATCCTCGATTAATTAAATACTTCATATATCTAGCCTGATATATTGCTAACATTGGACCTAATCCCATCGAAACTGTAGGAAATTGCCAAAAGTTTGGCATTAACCAGGGATGTGGATAAGAGGATAAACCACCAGGATTAACTTCTTGTCTAAAACTATCTAATTGTTTTTCATTAAGTCTTCCTTCAAGAAAAGCTCTTGCATACATACCAGGCGCACTATGACCTTGAAAGTAAACTAAATCACCCCCAAATTTATTATTTTTAGCTCTCCAAAAATGATTCATTCCAACATCATAAAGAGTTGCTGCAGATGCAAAAGTTCCTATATGGCCTCCAAGCTCTGGAAATTTTTGATTAGCTCTAACTACCATTGCTGCAGCGTTCCATCTTATCAACGATCTTATTCTTCTCTCTATATTCTGATCACCATTAGATTTTTTTTCTTCATTTACAGGAATTGTATTTATATATGGTGTATTTTGGGTATATGGAATGTTAGCTCCTTCCATATATGCTTTATTAATTAATTCTTTAATTAAATAATGAGCTCTTTGATTTCCATCTTTTTCAATTACTGCTGAAAGAGATTCAAGCCACTCTCTTGTCTCTAACGGATCAACATCTCCTTTATTTACAACTTGAATTACTTCTGGCTTTTCTTTTTTAATATTTTGAGATGGTGTTTTTTGTTGTTGATTTTTTTTTAAAGAATTTTCAGCTTCTTTTATTAAATTTTCAGTATTTTTTGGCACATCATCAGTTGATGATGTTTTATTAGTATTTGATATGTTAAGTAGTAAATCACCTTTTGAAACTTTATCTCCAACTTTTACTTCTATAGACACAATTTTTCCTGAAAATATTGAAGGTATTTCTACACTTGATTTGTCACTTTCTATTGTAACTACTGGATCATTTTTTTTAATTTCTTGTCCTTCTTTAACAAGTAATTCAATTATCTCAACATTCTCAAAATCGCCAATATCAGGAACAATCAATTTTTTAGTCATTTTTTTTAAATCTTATACACCATAAAAATATACTTATTCAATTCTAACACATTCTGTCCAATTTTTTGACACTCTTTAATTACATGCTTCAAAAATGATTAAAAAGTTATTAAATTTACTAATTCAACCAAAGGTTAGTCCTTATATTGATGCTAAAATTTGGATACAAAAAATTTTATTAGATGAGAAATATCGAAAGATAAATTCCTAAATTTTCTCAATACATATCGCTATGCCCATTCCACCACCTATGCAGAGTGTTGCACAACCTTTGTTTTTATTTTGTCTTTTCATTTCATGTATCAAAGTGACTAATATTCTTGCTCCCGAAGCTCCTATAGGATGACCAAGAGCAATTGCCCCTCCATTAACATTAACTTTATTTGGATCAATACCTAATTCACGAATTACTGCTATACTTTGAGCAGCAAATGCCTCATTAATTTCAAATAAATCAATTTCATCTAAATTCCATTTCGCTTTTTTAATTGCACTACGAACAGCATCTATAGGTCCTAGTCCCATAAAAGCTGGATCTACTCCAACTGAAGCCCAAGAAACTATTTTTACCAATGGCTTAATAGATTTTTTTTCTGCTTCTTCTAAGGTAGTTAATAATAAAACGGCAGCTCCATCATTTATACCTGAAGAATTTCCTGGTGTAACAGTTCCATTCTGTTGAAATACTGTTTTTAATTTTTCTAAATCATTAAGCTTTATACCTGGTCTTGGATGTTCATCTTTATCTAAAATATTTCCTTTGTAATTTATTTTGATAAGTTCATCATCAAATTTATTCTTACTATATGCTGCTTCAGCTTTTTTTTGAGAATTCAAAGCAAATTTATCTTGCTCTTGTCTTGATACATCAAATTTTTTTGCAACATTTTCTGCTGTTACTCCCATATGATAATTATTAAATGCATCAATTAGTCCATCGTTGATCATTGTATCTAATAATTTTTTTTCCGATATCTTCTTTTCATCTCTAAAAAATATTGAGTGAGGAGCTATAGACATATTTTCTTGGCCACCACATATAACTTTTTTAACATCACCTAATTTAATTGATTGATATGCTGAAATAATAGCTCTCAGACCAGATCCACAAACTTGGTTAACCATATGCGCTGGTTTTGAGACAGGTATATCAGCATTGATTGCTGCTTGCCTTGCAGGATTTTGTCCACCCCCAGCAGTCAGTACTTGTCCCATAACTACTTCATCTACTTCCTCGTGATTTATTTTTGTTCTTTTTAACAATTCTTTAATAACTATAGATCCAAGTTGATCAGCTTTAATATTTTTCAAAGAACCTTTGTACGCGCCTATTGGTGTTCTTACACCATCAATAATTACTATTTCTATACTTTTATTAGTCATAAATTTTAAATTTGTCTTATAATTAAAATACACTAAAAATTAACATACTATAATTAAATAAAATAAAAAATGCGCCTGTAGCTCAATTGGATAGAGCGCTTGGCTACGGACCAGGAGGTTCTGGGTTCGACTCCTAGCAGGCGCGCCAATAAATTAAGATTGATATATTAAAATTTAAAATATAATGATTAAATCTACTTATGGATAAAATTTCTTTAATAATACCTACAAAAAATGAAAAAGAGAGTTTGGAGGCAGTCTTAAAAGAAATTGAAAATAATCCATATGTTAATGAAAAAATTTTAGTAGTTGATAGTGAAGATGACAATTCAATTCCAATTGCAAAAAAATTTAATTGCAAAATTATTATTCAAAAAAAAAGTGGTTATGGATCAGCAATAATTGAAGGGTTTGAGAATGCTAATAGTGATTATGGCTGTATTTTTAATGCTGATTACTCATTTGATCCAAAATATTTTAGCGAATTAATTCAAGTTTCTAAAAATTTTAATTTTGTTTTTGGAACCCGATATACTAAAAATTCAGGTAGCGATGATGACGATATTATAACTCTTACCGGTAACAAGATTTTCTCATTCATCACTCGATATTTTTTAAGAATTAAACTTTCAGATATTTTATTTACTTATGTACTTTGTAACGTAAATTCTTTTAAAAAATTAAATTTAAAAAATAATGATTTTAAACTATGCATAGAACTTCCTACAAAAGTCAAATTTGATAACTTTTCTTATACAGAAATACCGATGAAAGAAAGAAGAAGATTTGGAGGACAGAAAAAAGTAAATGTTTTAATAGATGGATTACATATACTTATAGAAATAATAAAAAGTTTTAAATACTTTTTAAGATCAAAATAGATTATTTATGGCGATACCTTTTTTTTCAATAGATTTAAATAACAGAGAATTTTTTAAAATAATTAAAGATTTTTTTCTTCCAGTAAATTTTAAAAAGAGTCAAAATGAAATTAATTTATTTTTAAATGAAAGATTTAAAAATAAATATATTAATTTATTACCTTCAGCAAGATTAGGATTTTACTTAGCCCTAAAAAAAAATCTCAAAGAGGGGGATGAAATAATATTCTCCTCAATGAGCTTTCCATTATATTTAAAAATAGCCTCTGAACTTAAACTTAAAATAAAACTAGTTGATGTTGACAGCAAAACAATGAACATTGATCATAAACTTTTAGAGGAAAAAATATCTAAAAATACAAAGTGTATTGTTGTTACACACCTTTTTGGATATCCTTGTAAAATAGATGAAATAAAAAAATTTACTCAGGATAGAAATATCCTTTTAATTGAAGACTGTGCACAATCTTTTGATACATTTTATAATAATACTGAAACAGGGATGTTTGGTGATGTGGGCATTTATAGTTGTAGTTTAATAAAAATACCTACTACTCTAAGTGGGGGAATATTAATATCATCAAATAAAGAATTAAATAAATATATAAATAAATGGACCGAAGATAATATTAAGTTTTCATTTAAAAAAAAATTTTTACTCTTCATGAAAAATATTGTTTCAGTTATAAATTCTTTTCCTTTTTTATATTCAATATTGACCTCAAAAATTTTTTTCTTTCTTGATAAGTTTAATCCAAGAATTTATAGAAAAATAATTTATTCTGGAATGGGTATTTCAACAAAAAAATTTGATGCGATGGAAAGATCTACTCTTTCTAAATACCAAATTGAATTTGGCTTAAGTCAACTTAAAAAATTAGATCAAATGAAAATAAGAAGAAAAGAAAATATTGAATATTTAATTAAGAATATAAAAAATTTGGAAAATATAGAATTATTAGACTATGATAATGATATTGATTGGAACTATCAATATTTTGTCATCAAAATTAAAAAAAATTTTGAAAAATTTAATAAGAATTTATTTAAACAAGGAATTCATGCAATGGAAGAAAATGTATGGAATTGCTTAGATTATAATTATGAAATTCAAAATTATAGCGATAATTTTCAAGTTACATCAAAAAATAACCCTAAACTCCTAAGAATTCAAAATTCTTCTTATCTTAGTAAAAATCATTTAGACAAAATAATTATGGGTATAAATAAAGCTCATGAATACACAAAATAAAAAAAGAAAAAAAAGTATAGATGGTCACTTTTCAGAATTAGTTGATTTAAATTTTTTCACAGAAAATAATCAAAAATTTTATAGATATAACACAATTCATGGTGAAGGAAATTCAATTTCAAATATTAGTTACAATAAAATTGGGAGTATGATTAAACCAATTTTAAACGATAATTTCATCTTGGACTCTAAAAAAAATATAATTAGCTGTAATGGAAATGCTAAAATTATTGATATTCATAATTTTTTAATAAATAAAAAAAGATACTGCCCTTTTTTTCCATCATATCCAGGAATATCAGTAGGTGCGTGTGTTGCTAATGGAGTTCATGGTATAAATTCTAAAGATGGAATATTTAATGATTATGTTTCTGAAATTACAATTTTCAATCCTAACTTTGGTTATAAAGTTCTATCAAAGTCAAAAAATAAAAAACTTTTTAGACTAACAAAGAATGGTTTCGGCTTAACTGGAATAATCACTAAAATAAAACTAAAAGTATTTAATCTTAATCATTCAAAATATAAGATTAAGATTATTAATAAAAATGACTTATTTAAGAGCTATCAATTAATTAAACGTTCAAATTGTGAAATTAGTCAAAACTCATTTTATGTTGATTATAAAACAAAAAATCTTTTTGTTGGTAGAATAATAACTGGAAAAAAAATCAATGATAAAAAAATAAAATTAACTAAATTAAAACTAAGTAAAATACCCAATATAAGATTAAAATTTTTTGAAAATGAGTTTATCAAAAAAATATTATTTCAAACAAATTTTTTTATAGAAAAATTTAAACATTTTTTTAAAAAAGAAGTTGATATTAATAATCTTTTATTTACATCAAATTATAACACTGCTTATTTTCTCTTTCAATCAAGAAAATTTATAGAATACCAAAATATAATTCCTGAAAAAAATATAGAAAAATATCTTTTTGATTTTAAAAACTTGTTAATAAAATATAAACCCAATATAACTTTGCTACATTTAAAAATTTTCAATAAAAAGGGAGATGGTTACGAATTCACCCAAAAGGGCTTAGCTATAGCTATTCATATAATTTGTGATAAAAATTTTAATCAGTTCTATGACAAAATATTAAAACTGGATTTAAAATTCAATTGTAAAATAAATTTATATAAAAATAGTCTCATCAACAAAAAAATTATTAAAATGTTCTATCCTTCACATACAAAGAAATTTCTTAAGGATATAAGCTTGATCAATAAAAAATTAAGTTTTGTAAATAATCTTTTTAACAATCAATATTAATAATGAAATTATTATCTTTTATAATTCTTTTTATAAAAAACATGAGTAATTACGGTTATTTAAATTCAATTAAAATAATTTTTTACGAATTAATTTATTTTAAAGGTTTCAAAGATTATAAATTAATTGAGAATAAAGACACTTCTTATTTAAATTCTAAGATCAAAAATGTCTATAATACTGGATACTTGCCTACACCTTATTATTTTTTAGTTTTATTTAAAAAATATCTTAAAAAAAATAAGATTAAAAAGTTTAATTTCATAGATTTGGGATGTGGATTTTCAAGACCGGCTCTTTTTTTATATAAATTTTTTGATATCAAATATCTAGGTTTTGAAATTAATAAAAAATTAATAAGAAATAATACAAAAAAAAAATCTTTTAAATTTTTTAATATAAATTTAAGAAATTC
>QCHE01000007.1 GCA_003278065.1 Pelagibacteraceae bacterium AG-390-O04 | reverse complement strand
ATGATGTTGTAAAAATCTCAGATCTGGGAAATTTAAAAGTTTTAGAACTATTTCATGGCCCAACGCTTGCTTTTAAAGATATCGCAATGCAATTAATAGGCAATTTCTATCAATACCATTTAGAACGTGATCAAAAAAAAATTAACATAATAGTAGCAACTTCAGGTGATACTGGTGCAGCTGCTATAGATGCTTTAAAGGGAAAAAACAATTTAAATGTTTTTGTATTACATCCAAACAATAAAATTTCACCAGTACAAAGAAGACTAATGACAATTCATGAAGAGAAAAATGTATTTAACATTGCGGTAGAGGGTAATTTTGACGATTGCCAAAATTTAGTTAAAGCAATGTTTAATGACGAAAAATTTTCCAAAGCAATCAATATGTCGGGTGTAAATTCAATTAATTGGGCAAGAATTATTGCTCAATCGGTGTATTATTTTTACGCTTACTTTAAAATTGGAAACGGCCAACCACTATCTTTTTCTGTTCCAACAGGAAACTTTGGTGATATTTACGCTGGCTATTTAGCAAAAAAACTAGGTCTTCCAATTGATAAACTAATCGTAGCTACAAATAAAAATGACATACTTCACAGGGCGATATCTGGTGGTGATTATAGTCAAAAGAAAGTTGAGGAAACAAATACACCAAGTATGGATATACAAATAGCAAGTAATTTTGAAAGGCTTTTATACGACGTCAAAGATTGTAACTCAGAAGTTACAAAAGATGTAATGGGTGAAATAAAAAATAATACTTATAAAATTGATAAAAACGACTTAGATAAAATCAAAAAGAATTTTATATCTGAAATGCTCGATGAAAACGAAACTGTTGAAATGATAAAAACTATCAATGATGAATATCAGATGGTAGTGGATCCGCATACTGCAGTAGGTATTGGTGCTGTGCGAAAACTAGGATTGGGAAAAAATTGTGTTGTATTATCAACTGCACACCCATGCAAATTTCCAAAAGCAATAGAAGATGCAATTTCAAAAACTGAAAATTTACCAGAAAGTCTCAAATATGTTAATGACAGAAAAGAAAAATTTGAACTTCTGGCTAATGATATTGAAAAAGTTAAAAATTATGTAATGAATTCGATATGAAACTAAAAATAAAAGATCAATTACCAGATACAGAGATTTTTCAACTTGTTGATGGAGAGCCTCAAAAAAGTAAATTAAGAGAAACGATTGGTAATGGTAAAGTTGTTTTGTTTGGTTTACCTGGGGCATTTACATCAACTTGCTCCAAACTTCACTTACCAGGCTTTGTAGCAAATGCAGATAAAATCAAAGCAAAAGGAATAGAAAATATATTTTGTTTATCAGTAAATGATCCTTATGTGATGAATGGCTGGGGAGAGATTAATAATACTGGAGATAAAATTAAAATGTTATCTGATCCATATTTATTATTTACGAAAGCAATTGGCGCGGAAGTTGATCGTAATGCAAAAGGAATGGGAATTAGATCAAATCGTTATTTAATGGTGATTGAAAACTTCACAATTGTTAATATTCATGTTGAAAAAGAAACTAAAGAATGTGGTTTAACTTCAGCAGACAACTTATTAAATAATCTAATCTAGGTAGGGCAGTTCTGTTGCCAGGTGCCCAACTACAAGTTGGCAGCATCTTTAGCAAGTAAATCTACTTCATTATTTAATTCATCGGTTGAATGGGCTTTTACCCAGTTCCAACTTATTTCAAACTCATTATTTAGTAGATCTAGTTCTGTCCAAAGTGTTTTATTGCTTACTTCTTTTTTGTTTGCAGTTTTCCATCCATTTTTTTTCCAATTGTGTATCCACTCTGTTATTCCAGACTTTACATATTTAGAGTCAGTAAAAATTTGAACTTTGCTCCCTTTTGGAATTTTTTTAAGAGCCTCTATAGGTGCTAATAATTCCATCTGATTATTTGTAGTATCTTTTTTACTTCCTTTTATTTCAGTTTTTTCCCCTTCATTTAATATTATTGCTGCCCAACCACCTTTGCCTGGATTTCCAATACATGAACCGTCAGTGTAAATTTTAATCATTAACTTATGTAATCCTTATAAGTTTTTAAATTATTATGTGTTACTAACTTTTGATAATATTCTCGAGGATCTTTAATTTTTATTAAAGCTGTTTTTGGAGTATTAGTATAATCATAAAGTCTAGTCAAAAAGTACCTCATCGCTGCACCACGACACAAAACATTTAGTGATTTTTTTTCTTTTACTGAAATTTTTTTAATACTTTGATAGCCTTTGATTAAATTTTTTACTTTCTTTTTATTGATTAAAAATTTTGATTTTTTCTTATCAAAACATAGAGCATTAACACAAATAGCAATTTCATACATAAAATAATCATTAGCAGCAAAGTAAAAATCAATTATTCCCGACAATTTGTTATTTTTAAAAAAAATATTATCTATAAATAAATCTCCATGAATTATTCCAGAAGGTAGTTTATTTGGCCATTTCTTTTTTATATCTTTAAAATTATTTTTTAAAAATTTTTCTACATTTACAAATTTCTTTGATTTAAATTTGATACTATTCAATAATGGATTTAGATTCTTAATACTCATAGAATTTTTTCTATAAAGTTTAATTCTTTTTGATGATAAATGTATTTGGGCAATTATTTTTCCTACATCAAAACAATTTTTTAAATTAAGTTTTTTTTTATCTTTTCCATCCAGAAAAGAAACTATACAAGCTGATTTATTTTTTATTCTTATTAGATAATTTCCATTTTTATTTTTAAGAGGTTTTGGACAATTAATTTTTAAATTATTGAGGTGGTCCATTAATTTCATAAAAAATGGAATCTCTTTTTGAGAAACTCTTTTTTCAAAAATTGTAAGTATAAATTTATTATTTCTTGATTTTAATAAATAATTTGTATTTTCGATTCCTTGCTTGATACCTTTAAAGTTAATAATTTTTTCTACTTCAAATTTCTTATTAATATATGAAACTTCTCTTTTACTTATTTTTGTATAAACAGCCATTTTAATTTAATTTTTTTGGAACTTTGAAAACCACATCTTCTTTGATGATTTCTACTTCATCTATAATTACTGTAAATCTATTTTTTAACTCATTTATAAAATTATCAACTAAGATTTCAGGTGCTGATGCACCAGAAGAAATACCAATTGTATTTGACTTTTCGATTAAATCGAATGGAATTTTACTTTGTGAATGGATTAATTGAGAATTTATACACCCAGATTTTTTAGCAACTTCTACTAATCTGACTGAATTAGATGAATTTCTACTACCAATTACAAAAAATAAATCACACTCTTTTGCTATATTTTTAACAGCCATCTGTCTATTAGTTGTGGCATAACAAATATCCTCTTTTGCAGGTTCTTTGATTTTAGGAAATCTATCTTTTAATATTTTGATTATGTCTCTTGTATCATCAACAGACAGCGTCGTTTGAGTGACATAAGAAATTTTTTTATTTTCAGTGTTATATTTTTTTGCATCATCTTCATTTTGAATAAGATCAATAGATCCTTTAGGTAATTGACCCATTGTGCCAATGACCTCAGGATGGTTTTGATGTCCAATTAAAATTAAATGATAACCAGCTCTATGTAGACTCTCAGCCTCTCTATGCACTTTTGATACTAAAGGACATGTAGCATCAACATAAGTCATATTATAGCCCTTCGCATCTTCTGGTATTTTTTTCGGAACACCATGTGCTGAAAAAATAACTGGTCTTGATTTATCCTCTATCTCCTCAAGTTCTTCTACAAAGATAGCCCCTTTACTTTTTAAATCATCAACTACAAATTTATTATGAACTATTTCGTGACGAACATAGACTGGAGCACCATACTTCTGGATTGATTTTTCAACAATTTCTATTGCTCTTTCGACGCCAGCACAAAAACCTCTGGGTGCAGATAGTAATATCTTTAATTCTTTATTTTTCATTTTTTTCAATTAAATATTCGAGCAATATATGTGGAAAGGTTAAAGACGCCAAACCTATAAATATAATTTTAAGAATTGAACTATCAAAATTGTAAGTATTATTTAGTAAATAAAGCCCTAAAAGACAAAAAATAGCAGTAAGTATTGTTAGCGGAAAAGCTTTTTTTATAAAAATTTTTAATCCATTAGTTAGGTTATTTTTATCTAACTCAGTCATTAATGAAATACTATGTCTTACAGAATGTAAAAAACAGAAATAAATTGTAAACGCTACTAAAGGAGAAAAATAATAATTTATAATTAAAATCGAAAAATAATCTAAAAAAATTGTGAATCTTTTAAGCTCAAAATTTTTAACAAATAATATGATACTTGCTAAAGTTGATAAAATAATACAATAAAGTAAAATTTTATTTGTTTCTACAATATTTAAAAACTCGTAGAAAGACTCGTTGTCAATTAATAATAATTTGAATATGGATATTGTCTCATCAAAATTAAAGTACATTGGCGCAAAAACTATCAAGCAACCTTTTAAGAAAAATAATAATTGATTTAGATACGAATTTTCAATTATTAAAAATTGGGTATCTTCTTTACCAAAATGATGAGAAGCGACTATTAAAAAAATTACTAAAGAAATAGATGGTGCTATTAGCCATAAAAAAATTATAATTAAAGAGATTAAAATGTATGATAAATAAAAAATGAAAAAATTGTTAATCCCAAAAATTTGAAAAAGCTTTCTTCCTTTTAGATTATCAAGGGAACCATGAGAAATACCTATAGTTAAAATTAAAAATAAACAAATTAACGGAGAAATTGTAAAATAAGTAATTTTAAAAGTTATTATTGAAAAAATGTTACAAAATAAAAAAAAAATAAAAGAATGATTTAAATTTATTTTTTTGATCTGATTATTCATTTCTTTATATGACTAATAAAACAAAGCTTTAATAAAAGTTATTTTTGGCATTTTAAATATTATAGACAAATCCTCAAAAAAATTACTTTTATTAGATAAAAATTTTATAACAGTCTTTGGTGAACTCTTAAACATTTTAAAGAAAATATCCGGCATCTTATCAGGATGTTTTTCAAGAACTCTTAAAAAGACGTCGTCTAAGAATTGATATTTTTTACTGATTTCAAATTTTTTGGTATTTGAAATATTTTCAATATTATTACATATATATTTACTATGTTCCTGAATATTAAGAAAAGTATAGCCTGTGCTTAATCTCGTCATGCCTCCTGCAGTCCCAATATTCATTTTGTTTTTTTCTATTTTATATGCTGGATAGAATAGAGGTATTGCACCTTCCTCTTTATAAATTATCTTATAGTTTTTTAAGTTTAAATGATTTTCAATATAATTTTTTATTTGAATGTCATAATCTTTTTTAGAACCATCATTCATTCTCGATAACCAAGTAGTTTCAACTAAAGCGGAGGTTTTTGAGTAGGGTAGTGTATAAAAAAAATGAACACTTTCTCTTTGCTCGCAATCAAAATCCATAAGATTAAATATTTTATCATCAAAAAAATCATTTTGAGTTTCTATTTCAACACCACAAAAATGTTGCCAAAGATTGCGATGGTCCTTTTGAATAAACGGAACACTATTAAAAATAAAAGAATTTTTTGAATTAACTTCTCTTATATTCTTAAAGAAAGAAATATTTTTATTCTCTTTTAACTTCTTATTAATTTTTTCATAAAACAATCCACTATCAATACTTTGGTATGGATAGCTAGTACATTGTAAATAGTTAGTATTTTTTGGAATATTTATTGTAAAATTTTCCCAATTTTTTATTACACAATCATCAAAGTTATGATTTGTAACTTTCCAAAAAGACCAGGTTTTATCTTTTTTATATTTTTCTCTTGGTTCAATAATTGCTAAAGTTTTATCTTTTAATTTTTCATTAATTTCAAGTTCATACGCAAGTGATAACCCCGCACATCCACCACCAATAATAATATAATCAAATTCTTTCATTTAAATTAATCTCTTCACTAATCAAATTATGATTATGTTGTATTTGATCATCCCTTTTATAACTTAATGATAATTTAATTAAGTCAAAAATTGAAAGAAAAGTCTCCAAGATTTTTTCTGTATTTGAGACGTATATTTTCCCTGAATTTTCATAATCTTCCAAGTTCTTTTTGTTTAGAATCTTATACCCTATTTTTCTATAAATTCTTCTAGCAACTAAAATAGAAAAACGAAAACTGATTGGAATATCTTTAATTGAGTAATATGAATTTTCATAAAAAGTATCAGCAAGATAAATAGTTGAGGAAATTTTTTCAAAATTTTTTTCTATGTAAAAACGATTATTTTTTGAATCTTCCATTACATCTCTTGATATATTAGTAAGTTGCATTGCAATTCCAAGATCGATAGCTGATTTTAGTGAACTTTGTTTATTTACTTTTAGAATTTTTGCCATCATCAATCCAACAGTTCCAGCTACTCTGTATGAGTAAATCAAAAGATCTTTTTTTGAATCTAATCTAACTAAATCTTTGATATCTGATTTTATGCCAATCAATAAATCTTGAACAATTTTTGAAGAGATGTTGAATTCTTCAACAAGATTCCACATATTTTTTATTATAGGATTATCAAAGTTTTTTTGATTAAAATCATTTTCAAATTGGTCAAATTTTTTTACTTTATTTTCTATTTTATCATCATCATCTGCAATGTTATCTGCAATTCTACAAAAATCATATAAAGCTGAACATTTTTCAAGCGTCTCTTTAGGTAAAAAAAAACCAGCCCAACTGAATGATTTAGCGTAAACAGACAAGTAACTTTTATTAGACATTATATAATTTTATCTAATACTTTTGCTGATGAAAGCACTCCAGGTACCCCAGCTCCAGGATGTGTACCTGCTCCTACAAAATAAAGTCCATTATAAATTTCTGATTTGTTGTGAAATCTAAAATAAGCTGATTGTGAAAATTTTGGTTGAATTGAAAAACCAGAACCATACTTAGTATTTAAATCTTTTTCAAAATATTCTGGTGTTAAATAAAAATCTTCGACAATATTTTCTCTAAGATTTGGCATCAAATCTTTTTCCATTTTATCTATTACCAAATTTTTCATTTTTTCACCTTCAATAGACCAGTTAATTTTTGACTGATTATTTGGCACTGGAACTAAAACATAAAAACAATCTTGTTCTGGTGGAGCCATAGATTTATCTGTGGCAGAAGGTCTGTGAAGATAATAACTTATATCTTCATTTAATTTTTTGTTATCAAATATATCATCAAGATGTTCTTTATATTTATTACCAAATTTTATTGTATGATGTTCTACATTACTGTAAGTTTTTTTGGTTCCAAAATAATAAACAAATAATCCCATAGAATATTCCATTCTATTTTTTTTCCATTTAAACATAATGGATTTATTTGAATTTCCATTTAACATTTTTTCATAAACGGCAGGTGGATCTGCATTACAAATAACGTTATCAGCTTCAATATTTTTTTGATTATCTAATTTAACACCTGTTATTTTATTTCCATTAGAGAGAATTTTTGTTACCTCTTGACCTTTTATTATCTTAATATTTACTTCATTCATAAGTCTTTCTAAGCCTTTTATAATATTACCCGTTCCTCCCATTGAATAATGTATTCCCCATTTTTTTTCTAAATATAAAATTAGTCCATAAATAGAAGTTGTTGTAAAAGGATTGCCCCCCACTAAAAGTGGATGCATACTTAATATTCTTCTTAGTTTTTCATTTTTTATGTAGGAAGAAACCAATGAGTAAACTGACTTATAACTTCTCAGTTTTAATAAAGCTGGTAATTGCCGTATCATTACGAAAGGTTTATTAAAAGGAACATCCGCAAGTTCTGTAAATCCTTTATCAAAAATCTTTTTTGTAAAATTAATTAATTTTTTATAACCTTCAACATCTTCTTTATTTATCTTTCCAATTTGTTTTTCCATATCAATTTCATTTCCAGAGTAATTAAATTTTGTATTGTCCTCAAAAATAAATTGATACCAAATTTTAAGGGGAGAAAGTTTAATATAATCTTTTGAATTTTTTTTGAATAATTCAAATAATTCTTCAATCAAGTAGGGAGCGGTAATTACCGTAGGGCCACCATCATAAGTAAATCCATTTTTTTTAAACACTCTAGCTCTCCCACCTAGGTCTGGATGTTTTTCAATTAGTGTAACTTTATGACCCTTAGCTTTTAATCTAAGGGCAGCAGCTATACCTCCAAAACCAGAGCCAATTACAACAGAATTCATTTTTATAATTTATAGCTTTTTAGAAAAATTGTAAGGGTATTATGAATTAATTTTTTTTAACTCTTCTTTAGTTTCATCTAAATTTTTTTGAAACAGTGTGTCGAGTTTAGATTTGTCAATAGACGTAGTAATAATTTTTTTCGCAGAATCCACAGCTATTTTTATTGAAGTATCTTTTATCTCTTTAATTGCAGCTTCCTTCATTTGCTCTATTTTATTTTCAGCAAGATTTTTTTTAATTTCGGATGTTTTATGAAATTTATCATTAAGTTCAATTAAAAGTTTATCACTATCTTTTTTAGCTTGTTCAAGTATTTCGTTACTTATTGACTCTGCTTTATCCAATTTTTTTTGAGCGTTATCTAATAATTTCTTTGCTTCAGTTCTTAATTTTTCACTCTCATCTATTTCATTTTTAATATCTAAGATTAATTTATTTAAAATTTCATTTATTTTCTGCGGGACCTTTAAATAAACTAGTCCTCCAAAAAAAATAATAAAAGAAATTGCTACCCAAAACGTTGCATCAATTGCCATAATATTTAGTTCCATTTCTTTTTGATAAATCATCAACAATAGCAGAGATGCTACTGTTGTTTACATCAGCTCCAATTAATTTTTTTACTAATTCTGAAGATGTTTCAATAGCAATTTTGTTAATTTTTTCTGGAGCACTTTTTTTAAGCACATCTATTTCTTGCTCTGCTTTTTTGACTTCCTCATCAATCTGTTTGTCCAAAGCATCTTTTTTTACGTTAATATCTTTAATAATTTTGTCTCTTGCATTTTTAAAAATATTTTTTGCTTTTATCTTACTTTTTAAAATAATCTCATCGTACTCTTTTAATTTAGATTCACTATTCTTTCTTTGTTTTTCTGCTGCTTCAATATTTTCTTGTATTTGAGATTTTCTTAATTCTAAATTTCCACTAATTTTTGGTAATATTAATTTAGATAGAACAACATACAAAATACCAAAAGTTAGTGTTAGCCAGAATATTTGCGAAATCCAAAACTCAGGATTTAATTGAGGCATACCTCCACTTTCAGCTGCAAAAACTTCTTTAATTAAAAAGAAATTAAAAAATATTGACTGAAAAAATATTTTTTTAACCATTTATTTAAAATGCAAAAAGAATGATTAACGCTACTACCAATCCAAATAATCCAGTTGCCTCTGCTAGAGCAAAGCCTAAAAGAAGATTGGGAAACTGTTTTTGTGCAGCAGATGGATTTCTCATCGCTCCTGACAAATAGTTTCCAAAAATTATTCCAATACCAACACCGGCACCAGCTAGAGCAATTGCTGCTAAACCCGCTCCGATCATTTTTGCTGCTTCTAATTCCATTATTCCCTCCTATATTGTTTAATGGTGTAAGTTTAATGCATCATTTAAATAGATGCAGGTTAAGATTGCAAAAACATAAGCTTGAAGAAAAGCAACTAAGATCTCCAACCCAGTTAAAGCAACCGAAAAACTCAGTGGAAGCCATCCACCGATTATTCCAAGACTTATTACAAAGCCTCCGAAAACTTTCATCATAGTATGACCGGCCATCATGTTAGCAAATAGCCTTACAGATAAGCTAATAGGTCTACTTAAATAAGATATAATTTCAATTATTACTATTAATGGTAATAGAACAATTGGCACTCCACTAGGTACAAATAATTTTAAGTATCCAAAACCGTGTTTTATAAAACCAATTATTGTTACACCAATAAAAATAAACGCCGCAAGAACAAAAGTTACAATTATATGACTTGTGACAGTAAAAGTATAAGGGATCATTCCGAACATATTGCAAAAAAGCACAAACATAAATAAAGAAAATATGAATGAAAAATAAGGTTTAGCTTTTGAGCCTGCTGTATCATTAATCATTTTTGATACAAATGTGTAACTTAGTTCAGCAAGAAGCTGAATTTTATCTGGTATTATAGAATTTTTTTTTGATCCAAGATTAAAAATTATTAAAATAGCCAAAGAGCTTATAACCATAAATAGACTTGCATTAGTAAAGGATATATCCATAGGTCCTAATTTAATTTCAGGACCAATTCTATATACCTCGAATTGTGTCATTGGGTTTGCTGCCATAAATCTTTTTCTATTTTTGCATATTTTTTGCGGACTTAATTACGTTTGCTATTCCTGCAATAACCCCTACAAAAAAAAATATTAAAATTAACCAGGGTTTAGTACCAAAGGTCTTGTCTAAAATAAACCCTATAATTGTCCCTACTGCTACTGCAGATACTAATTCTGTACTTAACTTAAAAGCGCTGCCAATTGGTGAAGGATTGAGCTTTTTATCACCCAAATCTCTTTTCAAAGCCTTTTTTTTTGCAATTTCTAAGCGAGTTTTAAATGGTTCTTTGGACATTCTAATTATGTAAAATTAAGCAACCATACTCTCTGCTTTTTGTAAATCAACAGCAACTAATTGGCTTATACCTTTTTCAGGCATAGTGACCCCATAAAGTCTATTCATTTTAGACATTGTTAAAGCATGGTGTGTAACAATTATAAATCTTGTATTAGTAATTTTCGTTAATTCTTCAAGCAAATTGCAAAATCTAGTTACATTAGCATCGTCTAAAGGCGCATCTACCTCATCTAAAACACAAATTGGAGATGGGTTAGTTAAAAAAACTGCAAAAATAAGTGATAAGGCAGTTAATGCTTGTTCACCACCAGACAATAACGTAATTGATTGAAGACGTTTACCTGGAGGACTTACCAACATCTCTAAACCAGCTTCAAGTGGATCATCTGAGTCCACCAACTCTAATTTTGCATTTCCTCCATTAAATAATTTTGTATAAACTTCATTAAATTTTCTATTAACTTTTTCAAAAGCCTCTATTAATCTTTCCCTTCCTTTTTGATTAAGCTCATTAATACTTTCTTTTAATTTTACTATTGCTGAAACCAAATCTGCTCGGTCTTGCTCCATTTTTTCTATTTCTTTCTCGTATTTATTTGTTTCTTCATCAGCTTTCAAATTTACTGATCCCAACTTCTCTCTTTCTTGTTTTTTCTTATCCAATAAATCCTCTTGATTCACAGCATCTGGAAGCTCTTCTTTACCAAATAAATTTGAATTTTCTAAAATATTTTCTTCCATGAGATTAAGTTCAGAATTAATTCTATCAACTAGATCATTTTTTCTTTTTCTAAGCCCATCTATTGTCGCTCCCGAACTTGCTTTTCGTTCCCTGATTTGAATTGATTGTTCTTGAATTTGGTTTAAATTTAATCGAAGTGTTTCTATCTTTTCATCTGTAGTACTAATAACTGATTCATTTTCGGCTTTTTCTTTTTCAGAAATTCTTAATCCTTCAGATATTTGCCCTTTTTTTTCTGCCTGTAATTTTGGTTGATTATCAAGTTTTTCTAGTTGAGAACTTAATCTATTTTTTCTTTCAGATAGTTCACTTACCATTTTTTCTGAATTAGCTAATAAATTTTTCCAGCTTTCAATTTCTTTATCTATAATATTAATCCGCTCATTTCTCTTTACTGACTCTTTTTTTATATTCGAATTTTTACTAAAACTATCAGCATATTCATCAATAATTTTTTTAAAGTTATCAAGAACAATAATTGCCTCTTCATTTTTTTTTAAATTAATCAAATCCTTGATTTTATCTATTTCTAAATTTAGCTTACTTTTAGCATCATCTAAATCTTCATTAGATCGTTTTTCTGTTTCATAGTATTTTGAGTCAACTTCAATTAAATCATTTTTTTCTTCTTTTAATCTTTTTTCATTAGAATTTGCATCGATTACTATTCCTTTTTCTCTATTTATATCATCGTCAAATGTTTGAAGAGATTTTTTAGTATTTTCTATTTCATCTTGAATTCTTATATTTTCTTCATCTAGACTTTGAAGCTCTAAATTAAGCCTTTGTATTTTTGATAAATTTTCAATATTTTTTTCTCTTAATGGTGTAACTTTTTCTGTCTCTGATTTTATTAAATTTTCAAGTTCAAAGATTTGATTATTTAAACCACTAACCTCTCCCTCGGCCTCAGTATTTATTTCATTCTCAATTTTAATTTCTTTATCAATTTCTAACAATTTTAAATAATATAAACCTGCTTCTATTTTTTTTATTTCATCTGATATATTTTTATATTTTGTAGCTTCCTCAGCCTGCTTTTGGAGATTTGCTAATTGTTTTTCCTGCTGTCTTCTTAACTCATCTGCTCTTTTCAAGTTATTTTCTGCAGCACTTAATCTAAGTTCAGCTTCATGCCTTCTTACATGCAAGCCTGAAATACCAGCAGCCTCCTCTAATATTGCCCGTCTATCAGTTGGTTTTGCAGTGACTAAAGCACCAATACGACCTTGGCTAATAATAGAAGGCGAATGTGCTCCAGTTGATAGATCAGCAAAAAACATTTGAGCATCTCTAGCTCTTACCTCTTTATCATTTATATAAAATTTTGATCCTTTATCTTTTTCAATTTTTCTTCTGACGTTGACTTCATCAAGGCTTCTAAATTGAATTGGTCCCTCGTTATTTTTATTTTTAACTGTAACTGAGACCTCAGCAATATTTTTTGAGGGTTTATTTGAAGTGCCTGAAAATATAACATCTTCCATTCCAGATCCTCGCATACTTTTGGCAGAAGTTTCTCCCATCACCCATCTCAAAGATTCTACAATGTTGGATTTTCCACACCCATTAGGACCAACTATTCCTGTTAATCCTTCTTCAATTAAAAAAATAGTTTTATCAGCGAAAGATTTAAACCCATTAAGTTGGATTTTTTTAAACTCCATCACTGAACTATATCAGTTTTTCAAGAAATTTTTTTAAATTTTTATAATTGAGAGTTTTGTCGAACTTTTCGTTGTTGATAATTATCGTAGGAGTAGAATTTATTTTAAATTTTTTTGCACCTTCGATTCGATCATTTAAAACAAAATCCTCAATTTCTTTATTGTTGATGCATTTTTTAAAATCCAATGTATATCCTTCTTTTTCAATAAATTTTTTAAGACTGTCATTAACCTCGTCAACTGAACTTCCCTTTACCCAAGCTTTTTGATTAGAGTATAAACTTTCTAAGATATCTAAACCTTGGTCTTGTACACATTGAGAAATTTTTGAAGCATTAAAAGCCGCTATATCTAAAGGAAAGTGTCTAAACTCTATTTTAACCAAACCTGTATCTATATAATCTTTTTTAAGATTGGGATAAACATCTTTATGAAAATTAGCACAATGACTACAAGTCAGAGATTCGTAGGCAATAATTGTAATTTTAGCATTTTCATTTCCTGAAACTATTCTTTTTGTTTCAGCATTTGTATTAGTTACAAATCCAAAAAGTATAATCAATATTATTAAAATATTTTTCATTTATTTTTAAATACTCTAGTTAATTCAAGTAGTGATTTTTTAAGATCTTTATTCTTAACATTATTGATCATTTTATTATATTTAATATTTGTCACATTTTCATTTTTACTAATTATTTTTGAAACTACTTTAATTTCCTCTTCAAAAATCGTAAATTTAAGTTTTTTAACTACAATATCTCCAAAAAAATTATTCATTTTATCCATTATTTCTTTTTTGGAGTATTCAAGGTCTACTTCGTGTCCTCTTTTTACCATTATTATTAATGTGCTTACACCAAACTTATTTGAGCTTTTGAATGATTTTGGATAACAAACTTTAAATAAACTTTCACCAACAATATATTTCCAGTTATTTAGTGTTTCAGAATAAATATAGCCCTTTTTATTAATTATCTTTTTAATATTTTTTGGCAAAGTGTCTTTAAAGGATCTTAAGCCTTGAATGCTTGTGTTTCTCTGCTTAGTATATTTTTTAAATTGCATATGAAAGAATTGATATTAACAAAAAAAATTCTTAATTGGTATGATTTAAATAAAAGACCATTACCATGGCGAAAAAATGTTTCTTTACAAAAAAAACAGTATTACACTTTAGTAAGTGAATTTATGCTGCAACAGACACAGGTTGCAACTGTGATTCCTTATTTTAATAGATTTATTAAAAACATTCCAAATTTTAAAATCCTTGCAAAAGTTCAAAATAAAAAACTTTTGAAACTCTGGGAAGGTCTCGGTTATTATTCAAGAGCAAGAAATCTTAAAAAAACTGCACAAGTAATTATTAAAAATTTTAATGGAAAATTACCAGATAATTTTGAAGATTTAAAAACTTTGCCTGGTATAGGAAATTATACGGCAAGTGCTATACTAGCGATTGCTTTTAATAAACCATACATACCATTAGATGGAAATATAGAAAGAGTTCTCAAAAGATATCTCTATTTAAGAAAAGAAAATGAAATCCAAAAAGAAAACATTATTAAAAAAAAATCTATATTTGGATCATCATCAAGACCCAGTGATTATGCTCAAGCATTAATGGAATTAGGAGCATTAATTTGCAAACCAATAAATCCTTTATGCAATCAATGCCCTATATCAAAAAAGTGTATGTCATTTAAAAAGAAAGATTTTGAGATAACCAAAAATATTAAGAAAAAAATAGATAAGTATTTTGTTTTAAAAGTTTACAAAAAAGATCAAAGTTATTTGTTAATTAAGAATACTAAATTTAATTTCTTAAAAAATTTAACTATATTTCCTATGGAGGAGTTATCTAAACCAAAAAATTTTAATGAAAATCTAAACTTTAAAATGTCTAATATGAATATGAACATAAAAATTCAATATTTAAAAAAAAGTGGAAAACTTAACTCACCTCTTTGGATAAATGAAAAAAAATTAGACAATTATATGCTCCCTTCATTTACAAAAAAAGTTGTAAAATATTTGGAGAGAAATTAGTGAAAAGAGTAGCTATCATAGGAGCTGGAATATCTGGGTTATTTATTGCAAATTTATTCAAAAGAAATCCTAATTATCAAATCACAATCTACGAAAAAAATATATCGATTGCACTAGAGGAAGGTTATGGTGTTCAACTATCAGTAAATAGCGTCAAATTTTTAAATGAAATAGGATTTGAAAAATTACAAGATAAAGAAAAATTTTCTCCTAAAAAAATAGATTTTTATTCCAATAAGAATTTAGATAAAATTTGTGAGTTGGATATCGCAGAATTTAATTCAGAAAACTGCAAGTATACTACTCTAAAAAGATCATCATTAATTAATTTCTTAAAAACAGATTTGGAAGGTTTGATAAAAACTGACCACAATATTTCCAAAATAGACTATCAAGACAAACAGATTAAACTTTATTTTGAAAATGATGAATTAAAAGAATGTGATTGTTTAATTATTTCTGATGGGGTTTTTTCTAAATGTAAAAGTCTAATTTCAAACGATGAAGTTAAACCTATATATAATAATACATTAGCAATTAGAGGTATCTTGAATAAATCCCCTGAAAATATTGATAGTAAAAATATTTCCTTATTTTTAGGTTCAGATTTTCACCATGTTATTTATCCAGTAAGTCCAAGTGGAGATTTAAATTTTATAGCCATAATGAAATACAAACTCTCAACAGAAGATCAAAAAAATTACGCATTATTCAGTGATAATACGTTTATTAAAAATGTATTACAAAAAATTCCTATAGAAAATAAAGATTTTTTAAAAGATTTAAAAATATTTCCAGTATTTGTAAGCGACAATTTCCATAAATTACAAAGTAATAATGTTCATTTAATAGGTGATGCTTTTTTTTGCATTTCCTCCTTCATTTGCTCAAGGCGCATCACAGTCAATAGAAGGTGCTTATGAGTTATTTAAAAGTATTGATAATAATACAGAAAATAATTTTTTTAAGAATAGAGTAAAAAAAACAAAAATGGTAAATATTAGATCAAAATTTAATCAGTTTACTTTTCACTTATCTAATCCTTTAGTCACATTTGTTAGAAACATTTTTTTAAAAAGATTAGTAAAAAACAAAAAATTTTTAGAGTCTTACTTAGGAAAAATTTATAGAAATTAACTATTATTAATTAATCTTTGTCTTAAATGATCAATTGGAACCGGTGAGCCATTTAAATTATAGTGCCAATAAGTCCATCCATTGCAGCTTTCAGCACCCAAAATTGTAGCCGCCACTTTATGAATTGAACCCTCTGTTTGTGCATGTTTTATGCTTCCATCAGCCATAATTTTTGCACTGATTTTCTTTTTATTATCAAAAATAGTTGTACCTGGTTTTATTATTCCTAATTCAACCAATGAACCAAAAGGTATTCTAGGTTTAGACCTATTATTTTTTAAAGTATCCAAGTAATCGTCCTCAATTGGTTTTGTATTTTTTAATCTTCGCTCTGCAGCTTTAAAATAAGCTTTTTCCTTCTCTATACCGTAATAATTTCTACTTAATTTCTTAGCAACTGTTGCTGTTGTTCCAGAGCCTAAAAAAGGATCCAAAATCAAATCATTTTTATTTGAAGTTGCTAGTAAAATTCTATGAAGTAGAGCCTCAGGTTTTTGAGTTGAATGAACTTTTTTGCCATTTTTTTTAAGTCTTTCAGATCCATTACATATTGGTAAATCCCAATTGGATCTCATTTGAAGATCATCATTTAAGCATTTTAAAGATTGATAATTAAAAGTGTATTTTGATTTTTCTGATTTAGAGGCCCAAATTAAAGTTTCATGAGCATTAGTAAATCGAGTTCCTCTAAAGTTTGGCATTGGATTTTTTTTATTCCAAATAACATCATTTAAAATCCAAAAGCCTAAGTTTTGAATTGCAGTGCCAACTCTAAAAATATTGTGGTAACTACCTATTACCCAAATTGCACCATCTTTTTTTAAAATTCTTTTACATTCGTTCAACCATGAATAAGTAAAATCATCATATTTTTTGAAATTTTCAAATTTATCCCATTTATCATTTACTGCATTTACCTTAGATCTATCAGGTCTAGTTAGTCCATTTTTTAGTTGCAAGTTGTAAGGAGGATCTGCAAAAATTAAATCAAAGGACTCATCTGGAATTTTTTTTAATTCTTCTAAGCTATCGCCATTTATCAATTTATTTTCTAAGTCAAAAGACATTTGTAAAAATTAATTAGACTCTAAAAAGATTCTTGGGTCAACCTATGATTGAAATGTTTAAAATTGATTTGTGTAGAAAATTTTTAAAACAACAACATCTTGTGTTTCCACGTGAAACTCATTTTATTATTTTATTTATTGGTGAGAAAGTTTTTCTATGATGCACCGTTGTACCTAATTTTCTTATAGCTTTAAGATGATCTTTAGTACCGTAACCGCTGTTTTTTTCCCAAAAATAGCCTTTAAATTTTTTTCCCAAATTAGTTATAATTTTATCACGTGTTACTTTAGCTATGATTGATGCAGCAGAGATGGAAGGTATTTTTTGATCTCCTTTTATTATACATTTTTGATTGTAATTTTTTATTTCAAGCAATTTATTACCATCAATTAAAACAAGAGTTGGTTTTATTTTTAGTTTTTTTATAGCCCTTTTCATAGCTAGTAAGCTCGCGTAATGAATATTGATATTTTCAATTTCTTTAACAGAAGCTTTACCCGTAGCCCATACTGAATTTTTTTTTATATATTTTGCTAAAATTTCTCTTTCTTTTTTTGTTAAAGTTTTTGAGTCTTTTAATAATTCTTTTTTTATAGATTTATCTAAAATTACAGCAGCTGCATACACTGGTCCAATTAAACTACCCCTACCAACTTCATCAACTCCTGCAATAATTTTCATTAAATTTTTATATTAAAATCTTTTATTTTCTGTCTTATTTTTTTTAAATCCTCCCACGAATATTTTTTATTATCGGGTAATCTGATTAGATATGAAGGACTGAATGTAATCATAATGGGATAAGTTTTATTATTCAAAATAATTTCTTTCCATTTTCCTCTTTCATCAGAGATTCTCTGATTTATTCCCGTTATTGATTGCATAGCAATACTACCCATTAGAATTATTATTTTTGGATCAATAATTGATATATGTTTTTTTAAAAATGAAGAATATCGTTTGATTTCAGCGGATGTTGGCTTTCTGTCTTCTGGAACCATAAAATTGATTGAGTATGATAAATAAATTTTTTCTCGATTGATATTTATTGCAAGAAGCATTTTATTTAACAAAGCACCAGCTTCACCCTGAAATGATAATCCAGAATTATTTTCATCTGTTCCCGGAGACTCACCTATTATCATGATATCGCTATTTGTAGGACCATCACCCAAAATAATATTTTTAGACGCGTTTTTTAAATTACAATTTTCAATTGAATTGATTTCTTTTTTTAGCTCAAATAATTTTAAAGCTTTACTTTGAGCAATATCATTTTGATTATTTTTGATAATTTTGAATCTATTAAGTGGCTTTATGCCAAAGGAAAAGTCAGGCTCTATTGTATCTATTAATTTTTGAACATATTTAGCATTTTGATTTAAAGTCCTTTTAGTCATAAACTATTAACTATGTTTTTAAAAAAATTAATAATTATATTGATCATAAATTTATCCTATCAGACCGCATTGTTTTCTAAAAGTAATAATTTGAATGATTTTAATAGTAAAAATTTTTCTAATTATTTTTCTGGCATTGTATCATTTGACAATAAAAATAATTCAGTAGCTCTAGATTTTTTTAACTCATCTAAAATTTTAATTGATAAGCATGATCCCTTTTTGAAAAGTTATATCTTATCATTAGTCTTAGAAAAAAAAATTCCACAAGTAATTAATTTGATTAAACAAAATATTGGAAAAGATAATACAAATTTTTTTGAAGCCTATTTATTATTGACTTTAGATAGTTTAAAAAAAAATGATTTTAATCAAGCCAAAATCTACCTATCTAACACAATGAAATTTGTAGACCAGGATGGATTTAATTCTGTAATTTTGGAGAGTTTAAATCAATATATTTTTGTTTTTAAAGAAAAAAAAATTTCTAAAAATAAAAAACAATTTGGAAAATTGTCAGTTATTTCAGAAACATTTCAAAGATGCTATTTAGATGATCAAAAAACTGATGCTTATTTCTCAAAATTAATTAATGACCCAACATCAGATTACACCAGATATATTTATTTTTATTTAGGTTATCTAATTGAAAAAAATAGGGATGATGATTTGAAAGATCTAATAAATGATATTGAATATATCAATTCAACTTTATTATTATCTCAAGGAAAAAGCTGGATACAAAAAAAAGATATAAAAAAATTTAATGAGTTTTTTTCATGTAAAAATCACAATGATGTTATTAGTGAATTCTTTTTTTTGATCTCAAATCTTTATTCCGCTCAAGATAATTTTGAAAAATCAAATTTCTATTTGAGTATTTCAAATTTTTTAAATCCAAAGTTTATATTCAATCTTTCTTTAGTAGCTGAGAATCAATATCTAAATAAGGAATATACTAAGGCTAAAAAAACTTTAAAAAATTTTAAAAAAGAGAATGAGTTCTATTATTGGTATCGAATTAAAAAAGAAGCCAAGATTATTGAAAAGCAAAGAAATAAAACTGAGTCGCTCAATTATATTACTGCAGAATTCAAAAAAATAAGCAAACCAAATAAGAAAATATTATTTGATATCGCAAATTTTTATAAAAATTCTAAAAAATTTAACGATGCAATTAAATATTACTCTATGATTTTAGAAACGCTGGATAACAATTCAGAAATAAAATCAGATATTCTGTACAGAAGAGGAGGAAGCTATGAACGAATTGGAGAGTACAAAAAAGCAGACAAAGATTTGATAAGCTCATTAGAAATTAAACCAGATGATGCATATGTTTTGAATTATCTTGCTTATTCTTGGCTTGAGAGAGACTACAAAATTAATGAAGCAATAAAAATGCTTGAAACAGCATATGAAAAAAAAAGTAATGATCCTTATATAATTGATTCAATAGGTTGGGCTTATTACTTAATTGATGATTTTTTAAAAGCTGAAAAATTTTTAAAAAGAGCAGTAGAATTAATGCCAGAAGATCCAATAGTTAATGATCATTATGGAGATATTCTATGGAAATTAAATCGCAAAATTCAAGCAAGATATTTCTGGGGAAGTGTACTTAAAATGGATGACACTGACGAGGAGATGTTAAAAAAAATAAACATTAAAATAATAAAAGGACTTAAAAATTCTTAATATGTCTTTCAGAGAAATAAGATCATATGCTAAAATAAATTTAGCTTTAAATATTACTGGCAAAACGTCTTTTCTTCATAAAATTGAGAGCATCGTAGCATTTATTTCTTTACATGATAAAATTTCAATTAGAACGATTAAATCTAGTCACCATAAGATATTATTTGTTGGCAAATTTTCAAAAAATATTAGTAAAAATAATACTGTTCTAAAATTAATAAAAATCCTAGAAAAGAAAAAATTACTTACTAAACAAAAATTTGAAATAAAGATTAATAAAAAGATTCCTCATAAATCAGGTCTTGCCGGTGGTTCAATGAATGCCGCAAGTATTTTAAATTATTTTATAAAAAGAAATATCATTAAGATTAATACAAAAGATCTTTTAAAAATTTCAAAAGAGGTTGGTTCTGACGTAGCTTTAGGTCTTAATCCTACTAATACTATATTGACCTCTAAAAATAGATTAAAGAGATTTAAGAATTGTAAGAAAATTTATACATTAATTGTTAAACCTAATTTTGGTTGTTCCACTAAAGATATATATTCAAAAGTAAGGAAATTTAATAAATCAAAATTTAATTCGCCAAGTAAAAAAATGTTTAATTTTGATTATTTAAAAAAAATGAACAATTCTCTAGAACCAATTGTTCTCTCAAAGCACCCAAAATTGAAATTAATTAAATATTTTTTAGAAAATTTATCAAAACCAGTTTTTGTTAGAATGACAGGCTCAGGGTCTGCATTAGTTGCATATTTTAGATCAAAGAAAAAATGCAATATTGCAAAAAGACAGTTTGTCAAAAAATACAAAAATTACTGGTGTATAGCTTCAAAAACTATATAAATTTTATTTTTTTGTGTTATACGAACTTTATATTGGGGCGTAGCCAAGTGGTAAGGCACGGGTTTTTGGTACCTGCATCCTAGGTTCGAATCCTAGCGCCCCAGCCAATTATGAAAAACATTTTAGATAAAATTTTTTTTAGAACTAATAATTTAGATTATATCAGTCAAAGTATTAAAAATCTTACTAAAAAAACACCTTCAAAAAAAATTTTTGAAGCAATCAATTCTTACGAACCACAAAGTGAAATTAGATACGTGGGAGGGTGCCTAAGAAAAATAATTAATAAAGAAAAAATTGATGATATAGATTTAGCTACTAATTTAGAGCCAAAACAAGTTTGTGATGCTCTCAAAAAAAATAATATTAAATATTACGAGATTGGCATTAACCATGGAACTATTACCGCAATAAAAGATGAATATAAATTCGAAATTACCACTTTACGGAAAGATATTTCTACAGATGGAAGACATGCAAATGTGGAATTTACAAGGGACTGGAAAGAAGATGCTTCTAGAAGAGATTTTACAATTAATTCAATCTACTCAGATAAAGATGGAAATTTATTTGATCCTAATGATGGTCTAAATGATTTAAAAAAAGGTGAGGTTAAATTTATTGGAGAAGCAGATAAAAGAGTAAAAGAGGATTATTTAAGGATATTAAGATATATAAGATTTTTTCTAAATTATTCTAAGCAATCACATAATCTAGAAGTCATTAGGTCGATAAAAAGGAATATTGGTGGTATTTCAAAACTTTCAAAAGAAAGATTATTAGATGAATTAAAAAAAATAATAAAACTAGACACGTTAGAAAAGTTAGCAAAAGATAAATTAAGTTTAGATTTATTTTTTATGATTTTCCCAGAATTAAAAAATATAAAACTTTTTTCAAAATTAAGTATAAGTAATAAAAATTTTTTAAAAGATAAAGATTTTATTTTTTTACTCTCTTTAATTATTATTGATGATTCTGATAATACAGATTATTTTTTATATAAATTCAATATTCCTAAGAAAGATCAAAAAAGGATTAAAAATATTGATAATTTTTTTTTAGAGAAAATTAACTCAAAAACATTTACAAAAAAAAATATGAATAGTCTTTTTTATTATAGAGGTAAAGAAGCTGTTATTGATATTTTAAGTCATAAAATTATAAAATCGGGAAAAGATGATAAATCTTTAAAAGAACTAATAAATTATTATGAAAATAATGAAGCCCCACCAATGCCAATAAATGCAGAATTTTTAATGAAAAAATATAAACTGCAAGAGGGTAAACAATTAGGTGAAAAATTAAGGATAATCGAAGAAGAGTGGGTTAAAAATAATTTTAAAATTTCTGATCAACAAATAGATAATATTGTGAACAGTTAAATATATTTAACATCTTTAATTTCAAAATTTTTAGTACCAGCAGGTGTTTTAATTTCTACAAGATCATTTTTATTTTTACCAATCAAACCTTTGCCTATGGGTGATTGGAAATAAATTAATTTTTTTTTAAGATCAGCCTCATCTTTACCTACAATCTTATAATTGATCTTATCTCCGTTATCTAAATTTTCTAAAAATACAGTTGAACCAAAAATTACCTTACCATCATTATTCAATTTAGTGACATCAATTACATTAGCTCTGGCTATAATATCATTTATTTCTGTTATACGACCCTCGTTATGTGATTGTTCTTCCTTTGCAGCATGATATTCAGCATTTTCTTTTAAATCTCCATGAGATCTTGCCTCAGCAATAGCAGCTACAATTGTTGGTCTCTTTTTTTCTTTTAAAAAAATTAATTCTTCTTTTAAATTATTTAATCCATTTAAAGTAATTGGTTCTTTTTCCATCTCATTTCCATTTTGCTAATGGTGGTAGTGACATTAATATTCCCTCAACATTACCACGTGTTTGTAATCCAAATTTTGTTCCCCTGTCATATAATAAGTTAAATTCTGTATATCTACCACGTTTAATATATTGTAATTCCTTATCTTTTGTAGTCCATTTTTTTTTTATCTTTTTTTTAATAATCTTATTAAAAATTAATTGAAAAGTGACACCAACATCTCTTACAAATTTAAAATCTTTTTCAAAGCTATCTTTTTTGTAATCAAAAAAGATACCACCAATGCCTCTTGGTTCTTTTCTATGTGGGAGATAAAAATATTCATCACACCATTTTTTGTATTTTGAATAATATTTTCTATTATGTCTATTACACATCATTTTTAAAATTTTATGGAATTCATTTTTTTCGTTTTGGTCATTTTTTGATGGAGTTACATCTATTCCACCACCAAACCAATCGTGCTTAGTACAAATATATCTAGTATTAAAATGCATAGCAGGGATGAGAGGATTTTTCATATGCATTACAACAGAAATTCCTGATGCCCAAAATCTTGGATCTTTGTTTGCTCCTGGAATATTTTTTTTTAACTGTTTTGGAAAATTTCCATAAACTTTTGAAAAATTTACACCCACTTTATCAAAAACTTTTCCATTTTTTAGAATTCTATATTCTCCTCCACCTTCATCTTTTCTATTACTTCTCTTCCATGACGTAGATTTAAATTCAGCTTTACTATTTTCAATATCATTAATGTTATGACAAATAGCATTTTGTAATATTTTGAACCAATTACTTACTAAATCTTTTTTAATTTCTAAATCCATTTCAAATTAATTTAATTTGTTTTAAACTTTCTGCCAATATCATGGCTACTGATGAGGCAAGATTTAGAGAACGAAAATTATTTTTCATGGGTATCTTTAATTTAAATTCATTTTTTATTAATTTGTGAATACTATCTGGAACTCCAGCACTCTCTCTCCCAAATAAAATTGTGTCATTTTTTTTAAATTTAAAATTAGTATAAGATTTTGATGCTTTTGTTGTCATTAATATGATTCTTTCATTTTTTTTATATTTGAAAAAATCGATTGAGCTTTGGTAAAATTTAATTTCTTTTTCACTCATATAATCCATTACTACCCTTTTAAATCTTTTATCACTTAATAAAAATCCGCAGGGCTCAATTATTTCCAATTTTACTCCTAAACAGGCACAAGTTCTAATTATTGCAGCTGTATTTTGGGGTATATCAGGTTCAAATAAAGCAATTTTTGGCCCATGATTTGTCAAATTATGTGTCATTCTATCAGTAGTAAATTTATCATTTTATATTATATGAAATAATATATTTAAGTAGAAAAATTCTATATTGAGTATATTTAGTTAATTATTAATGTCAGAAAAAAAAACCAATAGAAGAGATTTCTTATTTACAGCAACTTACGCTGTGGGTGCAGTAGGTGTGGGCGCAACTATTTGGCCAATGATTGATCAGATGAATCCTGACGCATCAGTGAAAGCACTTGCAAGTACAGAAGTTGATGTAAGTTTAGTTGATCCTGGAAAAACTATAACCGTGTTATGGAGGGGTAAACCTGTTTTTATTAGAAGAAGAACTCAAGATGAAATAGCTGAAGCTAGAGCTGTAAAACTAGATGATTTAAAAGATCCCCAAAAAGATGAAGACCGAGCTAAAGACCCAGAGTGGTTGGTTATGTTAGGAGTATGCACTCACCTAGGGTGCGTTCCCTTAGATCAGAAGGGAGATTACAACGGTTGGTTTTGTCCATGCCATGGATCACACTATGATATTTCTGGAAGAATAAGAAAAGGTCCGGCGCCAACTAATATGGAAATTCCTAAATATGAATTTGTTAACGCAAATACAATTAAGATTGGGTAAATTTTATGAGTGATCATGATTATACACCTAAATCAAAAGTTGGAAAATGGTTTAACGATCGTTTGCCACTACTTACTCTTGCTAATCATTTAACAGATTATCCAACACCAAAGAATTTAAATTATTGGTGGACTTTTGGAGGAATATTAACTTTTTGCCTGATTACACAAATTGTTACAGGATTAACTTTGGCGATGCATTACATTGCCCATGCCGATATGGCTTTTGAAAGCGTTGAACATATCATGAGAGATGTTAATTACGGTTGGTTAATTAGATACATACATGCAAATGGTGCATCGATGTTTTTTTTAGCAGTCTATATTCATATTTTTAGATCACTATTCTATGGATCATATAAATCTCCTAGAGAAATTATTTGGATTATAGGTATCATTATTTATTTATTAATGATGGCTGCTGCATTTATGGGCTATGTACTTCCTTGGGGACAAATGAGTTTTTGGGGAGCAACTGTAATTACTAATTTATTTAGCGCCATTCCTTTAGTTGGCGAAGGTATTGTAACATGGTTATGGGGCGGATATTCAGTAGACAACCCTACATTGACAAGATTTTTTACCCTTCATTATTTAATTCCATTTTTAATTTTAGGTTTAGTAGTTTTACATATTTGGGCACTGCATGTTCCTGGAAATAATAATCCAGTCGGTATTGATATTAAAAAACCATCAAAAGATACAGTTCCATTCCATCCGTATATTGTTATCAAAGATGGTTTTGCTTTACTAATGTTTATGATTGTTTTTGCTTTTTTTGTTTTTTATACACCAAATATTTTAGGTCATGCTGACAATTATATTGAAGCTGATCCATTAGTGACACCTGCACATATTGTTCCAGAATGGTATTTACTTCCTTTCTACGCAATTTTAAGATCAGTTCCTGATAAACTTTTAGGTGTTGTTGCCATGTTATCTGCTATTCTTATTTTAGCAGCTCTTCCTTGGTTAGATACATCTAAAATTAGATCTGCAGTATTTAGACCTTTGTATAAACAATTTTATTGGATACTTGTAGCTGATGTTTTAATTCTTGGATATGTTGGTGCAATGCCTGCGGAAGGATTATATCTATTAATCGCTAGAGTAGCTACCGCATATTATTTTATTCACTTTTTGGTTATACTTCCTGTTCTAGGTTTCAAAGAAAAAACAATTCCAGTGCCATTAAGTATTACTGAACCTGTATTAGGAGGTTCAGTAAATTTTGCCACAGCCAAAAATAAAGAAAGTACAATAGATAAGTGAAAAATTTTCTTAAAATAACATCAATAATTATTTCACTTTTAGTATTTTCCAATAACTCAGTAGCAGCAGAAAAAGTTGAATACTTAAAAACTGATTGGAGTTTCAAAGGTCTTTTTGGAAAATTTGATCGAGGATCACTACAAAGAGGTTATCAAGTTTATACCGAAGTATGCGCTTCTTGCCATTCAATGAAGTACGTCAGTTATAGAAATTTAGCAGAAGCAGGTGGACCTGAATTTTCAAAAGAACAAGCAAAAGCAATAGCAGCTTCTTTTGAAGTTGTTGATGGACCAAATTCAGATGGTGAAATGTTTACAAGACCAGGAAAATTGTCTGATAAATTTGTAATGCCATATGAAAATGTAAAAGCAGCTCAAGCTGCTAATGGCGGAGCATATCCTCCAGATATGTCTGTGTTAGTCAAAGCAAGAGGAGGGGGTGTAGATTACATTTACTCTCTTCTTCAGGGTTATGAAGATCCTCCAATAGGATTAACTTTAGATGATGGAGTTCACTATAATAAATATATGTACGGAAATATGATTAAAATGGCAAATCCTCTTTCAGACGGTTTAGTAGAATATTCAGATGGAACACAGGCATCTATTGAACAGATGTCAAAAGATGTAACTACTTTTTTAATGTGGACAGCTGAACCTCATTTAGAGTCAAGACATAAAATGGGCTTTAAAGTTATAGTATACTTATTTATTCTTACAGTTTTAGTATATTATAGTATGAAAAAAATTTGGTCACGTATTGAAACGGAAGTTTAAAACATCACCATCTTTAACAATATAATCTTTTCCCTCTAATCTCATTTTACCATTTGTTTTTGAATTAACCCATCCATCATTAGCTATAAAATCCTCATAAGAAATTGTTTCAGCTCTTATAAATCCTTTTTCAAAATCAGAGTGTATCTCACCAGCCGCCTCAGGTGCTGTACATTCTTTTTGAATTGTCCAAGCTCTTGTTTCCTCAGGTCCAGAAGTAAAATAAGTATCTAATTCAAGAATTTTATAACCTTTTTTAATTAATTTATTCAACCCAGTTTCATTCAAACCAATCATTTCCATATAATTTTTTTTTTCATCGATTTTTAACTCATTTATTTGATTTTCTATATCAGCAGAAACAATAAGAGTATTACTCTGACCAAATTTTTCTATAAATTTTTTTGTATAATCGTTTCCGTTTTGGACACTTTGTTCATCAACATTGCAAACAAATATTTTAGGCTTCAAAGATAATAATCCGCTTAAATTAAGTTGTTTTTTATCAAATTCATTTTTTAGAATAGATGTATCTTGATCATTGTTGATTAGATTTAGTGTAGTTTCAAGAATTTTTAATTGTTTCTCATCTACATTTTTTTTATTACTTTTTTCTAACCTTTTTTGAATAGATTCTATATCTGCTAGTTTCATTTCAGTTTCTATAATTTCAAGATCTCTTATAGGATCAATATTAGGATTTACATTTTGAATATCATCAGAGTCAAAGCATCTTATCATGTGAATAATTGCATCTACTTCTCTTATATGCGATAAAAATTTATTTCCTAAACCTTCACCTTTTGATGCGCCTTTTACTAAACCTGCAATATCAACAAATGAAATAGTTGTGTTGATAATTTTTTTTGATTTCGATATTTTAGCTAAATTTTGTAATCTTTCATCAGGTACTAGCACAATTCCTATATTGGGATCTATTGTACAGAATGGAAAATTTGCTGCTTGTGCTTTACTAGAATTTGTTAATGCATTAAATAAAGTTGATTTACCAACATTTGGTAAACCTACAATTCCACATTTAAAGCTCATGATTTATTATTGATAGTGCTAGAAAACAAATCTAATTTTTTATCTATAAGAATTTCAATTGAATCTGTTATATTTTCAGCAATTTCATCAATTTGAATAATTTCGTCATCATTAAAATTTTGTAATACAAAATCAGCAACTTCAATTTTACCTTTTGGTTTACCAATACCTACTCTTACTCTTGAATAGTCTTTGCCTATGAATTTATCAATTGAAGCAATTCCATTATGGCCTGCGCTTGATCCACCAGATTTTGTTTTAATTTTCCCAAATTCAATGTCAAGATCATCATGAAAAACAACCACATTTTCAACTTCAATTTTGAAATATTCCAAAAGTTCTCTGATACAAATACCAGAGTTATTCATAAAAGTTAGAGGCTTAATGGCATAAATTTTTTTTCCTTGAATATTACCAGTAGTTAACAACCCCTTAAATTTTGGTTTTTGTTTTGAAAGACCAAACTTTTTATTTATTTTATCAATTATTTTGAAACCAACATTATGACGATTATTTTCACTGTCAGGTGTTGGATTGCCTAATCCTACAAGTAAAAGCATATGTTAATGGATTAATATTTCAATTTTGATTGATTATTTTTTTTCTTCAGAAGGTTTTTTTTCAGCAGTCTTTTTATCTTCACCTTCTTTTTTATCTACTTTTGCTCCATCTGTCGCAGCTTTATCTGCATCTGCCGCTACTCCTTCTGCTCCTTCAGCACCTTCTTCTCCTTCAGCAGCCTCGGCCTCAGCAGGTTTCTCAGGTTCTTTCATTACAGTTGGTGCTGCAAGTGTTGCTATCACAAAGTCCCTTCCTTGGATGGTAGGCACTACCTCAGGATCTAAATTTACTGACGAGATTTTAAAACTTTCCCCTATATCAATACCATCAAGATCTAGTGTTATGTTCTTAGGAATTTTTTCACTTGGACACTTAAGCTCTACTTTTCTTCTTACAATGTTTAATACCCCACCTCTTTTAAGTCCAGGTGATTTTTCTTGATTGATAAATTCTACTGGCACTTCAATTCTAATTTTTACTCCTGGAACAACTCTAAGAAAATCAACATGTATTGGCTCATCAGTTAATACATCATATGATATTTCTCTTGGTAGAACATTTTGACTTTTTCCATCAATGTTAAGACTTATTATGCTTGATAAAAAATTTTCTTTTTCTATTGAAACTTTTAATAATTTCTTTGAGATTGAGATTTTTTCATTTTTGTCTTTTCCACCATAAATTATTGCAGGAACATTTCCATTGTTCCGAATGGCACTTAATTCACCTTTTGTTTTATTATCTCTAATATTTGCTTGTAATGAATTCATAAAAAAAAGGTTTTTAGCTCATGTTCTAAAATAACTCAAGGTAATTATTTAAACAAATCAGATACTGAAGTTGAATTAGAAATCCTTTTAATTGCCTCGCCCATTAGACCTGAAATTGGCAAAACCTCAATATTTTTAACATTTTTAGTTCTATTATTATTATCAATTGTATCAGTGATTACTAAATTTTTTATAACAGATTTCTTTATTTTTTTTACAGCTTCTCCACTTAATACCCCATGTGTTATGTATACATAAACTTCTTTAGCTCCTCTATCCTTAAGAGCTTTTGCTGCATTAATTATCGTTCCTCCTGAATCAATTATATCATCTACAATTATACAAGTTTTACCTTTAACATCTCCAACTATGTTCATTACTTGTGCCTGACCAGGCTTAGGTCTTCTTTTGTCGACAATTGCTAAACCAACATTTAACATTTTTCCTAAAGCTCTTGCTCTTTCAGTTCCACCAACATCTGGCGCAACACAAATGATATTTTTATTTTTAAGTTTTTTCTTTATATGCCTTGCGAATATTGGAGTTGCAAAAAGGTTATCTACAGGAATATCAAAAAAACCTTGGATTTGACCTGCATGTAAATCTACAGTTACGACTCTATCGGCTCCAGCTTTAGTAATTAAGTTTGAAACTAGCTTTGCAGAAATAGAAGTTCTTGGGACAACTTTCCTGTCCTGTCTTGCATATCCAAAGTAAGGAATTACAGCTGTTATATTTTTTGCTGATGATCTTTTTAATGCATCAATACAAAGTAATAATTCCATTAAATTATCATTTGCTGGTGAAGATATTGATTGAATAATAAAAATACTATTACCTCTAATATTTTCATTTATTTCAATATAAATTTCTCCATCTGCAAACTTTCTAATACTTGAATTAATAAGCTTAGATTTTAAATATTTTGCAATATTTTTACTTAAAGCTTTATTGCTATTTCCTGTTAATAATTTCATTGAAAAGTCTAGTTAATCATAATTATTGAAATATTTCTACCATAATCATCATGTTTTAGTCTTGAAGATCGTCTTGCACTGAAAAAATTATTTTTATAATCAAAAGTATCAATATTTATATGGTCAATATTTGTAATTTTACTCAATTTAAGTTGAGATTTGACATAACTTGATAAATCAAAATACGTTAAATTTTTTCTTTTTTTAAAAAATATTTTGTTTTTTTTATCTTTTTTAATAAATTTTTTAATGAAATCTCCTTTAACATTATAATTTTTTTGAGAAATACAAGGACCTATAGCAACATGAATGTTCTCTCTTTTACAACCCTTTTTTAACATGAAATTAATTACATTTTTTATAATCCCTTTATAAGCACCTTTCCAACCGGCATGAATAGCAGCAATAATATTCAAAATGTTATCATAAATTAATATTGGTACACAATCTGCCGTTAAGACTGCTATGGGTAATCTTCGTTGATCAGTAATAATTGCATCAGCTTTAATTTTTTTTTTCGTGTTTTTAAAGTTTTTACTTAAATAGACAAATTTATTACTATGAATTTGGTGCAATAAGAAAATAGTTTTTGACTCTTTGCCAATTCTATTTTTTACAGCTTTTAGATTTTTTTTTACTATTTTTTTTTCATCCTTAGAGCCAAGACCACAATTTAAGCTTTGATAAATTCCTTTTGATTCTCCGCCAATTCTATTGAAAAATCCATGGTTAATTCCTTTAATTTTTTTTAATTTGTTCGATTGAATCATTTTTGAAATCCAAGGTTAAATCTAATATTTTTATTCTTGACTAACATTACTTTAAAGAGACTTCCCATTTGATTAATATTAATTAGTCTTTCTAGTCTATAGTAAATATCTGCCTTTTTTAAAAAAGTAAGATTTTTTGATATTATTTCTGCTCTCTGTTTTATGCCAACTTTTATTAAAAAATTTCTTTGAGTAGTAGTTTTCACTTTTAAGCCACCTATATTTTGGATAATTTTTTTAAATAAGTTATAATTTATATTATGGGTTATGTCTGAGTGTCCAATATTTTTCAATACGTTTGAATACTTTTGATTAGATATAGCTTGTAAAGTGTTTTTCATTTTTCTTTCAAAATATCCATAATCTATGAGTAATAAGCCTCCCTTATTCTTTTTAATTATATTTGATATATTACTTAAGTATTTGACTCCTTCTTCTGAATACTCAATAAAATTTTGTTTGGAGCTTATTTGATATTTAATTTTTTTTTCGAATTTTTCCATATTAAATTTCTTGTCGAAAAAAAATACATTTTCTTTATTCTTAATACTTACAAATCTTTCAAACCAGGAATTATTTAATTTAATAAATTGCTTAATTGGTATGGCGTCAAAAAATTCATTCGCAATAAAGATAGTAGGTTTTTTTTTTAATTTTTTTAAATTAGTAAGCCAAATTACTTTATTACCTTTAAGATTTTTTTTTTGAATTTTAGTTAATAATGGACTTTTCTCAAGAATAAAAATATTACAAGAAGATAAAAAATTTGGAAATTTTCGAAAACTTTCTATAAGAATTTTCATCATCTCTGCATTACCTGCACCAAGCTCTACTAGATTAAAATTTTTTGGACAACCTAGATTTTGCCAGAAACTTAAAATCCAAATTGCAATCATCTCAGAAAATAATCTTGAAATATTAGGTGCTGTAGTAAAATCTCCTTTTTTTCCAAAAGGATTATTATTTATGTAATAGCCTTTTTGTTTATTGTATAAACAATAATCAATGAATTTATCTAATGGTAACTTATATTTTTTTTTTATTTTCATTTTTAATAAGAAATAAGAATAAACCAAAGATAAAAAATATAAGGCTAATTATTTGACCCATAGTCAAATTAAAAATAAAATATCCAATCTGTTCATCAGGAACTCTGAAAAATTCTACAATGAATCTAAATATTGAATAAATGATTAAAAATAATGCAGATATTATCCCAGTCTTTTCTAAATATTTTTTTTTCCAAAAAATCAAAAGAATAAGAAAAAGGATAAACCCTTCTAAAAATGCTTCATAAAGTTGTGACGGATGACGATATAAATTATCAATTTTAATAAATTGGACTGCCCATGGAACACTACTTTCATGTCCATATAATTCTGAGTTAATGAAATTAGCTATTCTTCCAAACAAAATTCCAATTGGCGCTACTAAAGCTACAATATCTAAATATTTAAATACATCATCATTATTTTTCTTTGTAAATAAAATGCTAGCTATAATAACCCCTATTAAACCACCATGAAAAGACATTCCACCTTCCCAAATTTTTAATATATCTAAAATATTGTTTGAATAATAATTCAAGTTATAAAATAAAACATAACCAAGTCTTCCACCCAAGATAATTCCAATAATTATATAACCAATATAATCATCAAATTTTCTATTTATTTCATCGTTTTTAATGAAAATTTTTTTTGATAAATACCAGCCTATTAAAATACCCAATATATAAGCTAAAGAATACCATCGAATTTCTATTGAGAAAATTTCAATAGCAACTGGGTCAAAATTATTAATGAACATTATAAATTAAAATAATAAGATATAATTATATTAACTAATTAAATAAATATATGAAAAATTCAAAATTTGTCTTTAATAAAATTTCAAAACTGTTTGAACAAGGGCTTTTATCTTCAATTGATCTAACTAATGAACTAATTACCATATTAAAGTCAAAAAGAGACGAAATTGTCTTTAAAATGAAACTCACTAGTAAAGATGAATTTGAAGTTTTATCAAAAAGAGTAGAAAATCTTGAGAAAAAGATTGAAAAATTTCAAAATAAAAAAAAAAAGAAAACTAAGCGGGCAAAAAGATCTTAACACTCAATCCGTTCAAAGAAGATCTCTCTAATTTTATATTGCCACCGTGTGATCGAATTATATCAGAGGTAATTGAGAGTCCAAGGCCTACACTAGATTTAGAGTCGGCTCTCCCTTTATTGATTTTATAAAATGGTTTAAAAACATTATCATATTCTTGTTCTGGAATACCAGGTCCATCATCATCAATTTTGATAAAAATATTGTTATTCTTTTTTAAAAGTTCAACATTCACTTTATTTCCATATTTAATTGAATTATCAATTATATTATTGATAGACCTTTTTATTAAATTTTTTCTACCATTTAAATAAATATTATCGGATAAAACTTTTGAGATATCTTTATTATTATATTTTTCAATTATTTGTTCGATTAATTCACTTATATTAAACAATTCATCTTTTTCTAAATAAGACGAACTTGTAAATTGTAAATATTCATTAAGCATTTTTTCCATTTCATTAATATCATCAGTTAACTCATTTGCTATTTTCTTATCTTTTATAAATGCTGTTAACAATTTCATTCGTGTTAAAGGAGTTCGTAAATCATGGCTAATTCCTGATAACATTTCTGATCTTTGACTTAAGTGACGAATAATTCTTTTTCTCATTTTATCAAATTCAAGTCCAGCTTGTCTGATTTCTGAAGCTCCAGAGGGTTTGAATTCCTCAATTTCCTCTCCTCTTCCAAATCTTTCAGCTGCTTTTGCTAAAGCTGTTATGGGTCTAGTTTGATTTTTTAAAAAAATTAAGGAAATAATAATCATAATTAACGCTGGAAAAGTTATCCATAAACCAAATATTCTAGCAGATGAGCTAGAAAGTCTATCTCTAGGAACTAAAAATTTAAAATAACCATTTTGATATTTAATTCTTAGATCAACTAATTCTTGATAATTGGTAGTGTTAAACCAAAATTCATTAGTCCCAAATCTTGATTTCATTTCTCTTCTTAAGGTTCTGTCTATAGGGCTAAACCATCTTTCATTAAAACTAAAAGTAAAATTTTCATCTTCAATGAATTCGAAATTTAAATCTTGATACATTGAAAAAAGATTTGTGATCTCCTCTTTATTAAAATCTTCATTATTATAAACTTCTATAAATGTACTAATTTCGTTAACAAGTGCTCTTGACATACCCTTTGTTGTTTTTATCCATAAGCTATCGAAAAAAACAATTGTAATAACAAGTTGCAAAACTAGAACTGGCACAGCTACAATAAGTAGAGCTCTATAAAACAAACTTTTTGGAAGAATATTTTTTAAATATTTACTCAATCCATAAAACATAGCCAGCTCCTCTAATTGTTTGAAGAAATTTAGGATTTTTTGGATCTAATTCAATTTTTTTTCTCAATCTTGTAATTATTACATCTATTGATCTTTCTTTATCTAGATTTATTAGTTTTCCAATTTCCATTCTTTTAAATGTTTTACCAGGATTATTTATCATCTTTTCTAGAATAATTTTTTCAGTCGTATTTATTTTAAATTCTAATTCATTTTTAAAAATTAATTTTTTATTAAGGTCAATTTTAATATTTTCAAATTTAATTACTCTTTTTAGATTATCTTTTTTTGTTTTATTAAGTATATTTTTTATTCTTAAAAGGAGTTCTTTAGGCTCAAAAGGTTTAGGAAGATAATCATCTGCTCCACTTTCAAGTCCTTCCACTCTCTCATCAGCCTGTCCCTTGGCTGTTAATAATACTACTGGTGCATTTAGCTTGTCTTTATTATCTCTAATAAATTCTAATCCATTTTTCCCAGGCATCATGATATCTAATATTATTAAATCAAATTTAATAATTTCAATTTTTTTTTTTGCCTCCTCAGCATTACTTGAAGTAGTGACTAAATATTTATTTTCGTTTAAATATTTTTTAACCAGCAATCTAATTCCATCATCATCATCTACAACTAAAATATGTGCTAAAAATTTATCCATTAATTACCTTACTTAGTACACTTTCAAAATTAATTACTTCCTCAGATTTAGATTTTAAAAGTGCATTATAAATTCTCCTTTTTTGTAATTCAAAAATTTCATTAAAAATTTTTTTTCCTTTTTCGTTAAGAAATACATGTTTAACTCTTGTATCTTGCTCATCTTTTTTGAAATCGATAGCCTTAAGTTTAATTAGATCCTTAAGTACTCTATTAAGACTTTGTTTAGTGACCTTAAGTCTTTTAAGCAATTCTGATATTGAGATACCATCATACATTGATAATAGATGAATTACCTTATTGTGAGCTAGACCAATAGAGTATTTATCTAAAACTTTTCTTGAGTCAGAAAAAATTTCCCGATAACTGACGAATAATTTTTCAATTAAATCTTTAAGCTGTTCATCTTTTAAGTAAAGGAGCTCTTTCATGATAGGTAAGTTATATTGACATATTATAGATACAAAGATATTTTTCAGTAATAATTTTTTTATATTTCTTAAAATGATACCTTACGACAAAAGATCAGGCAAAATATGGTACAATGGCGAATTAGTTGATTGGTCAGACGTTAAAGTACATGTATTGAGCCATGGTCTTCACTATGCTAGCTGTGTTTTTGAGGGTGAGCGAGTATATGATGGATCTATTTTTAAATTAGAGGAACATACATCAAGACTATTTTATTCAGCCAAAAGAATGGGTTTTGAAATTCCCTATAGTGAAGATGAAATCAACAAGGCCTCAAATCAAATAATTAATATTCAAAAAGTTGAAAATGGATATGTTAGGCCAGTTGTGTGGAGAGGGAGTGAAATGATGGCTATCTCTGCTCAAAAAACCAAAATTCATGTAGCAATTGCAACTTGGGAATGGGGTTCTTATTTTGATCCTAAACTTAAGGTTGAGGGTATAAAATTAAATATTTCAAATTGGCGAAGACCTGCACCTAATACAATCCCTTGGGACACAAAAGCTTCAGGACTTTATATGATTTGTACACTTTCAAAACACGAGGCAGAAAAACAGGGTTATACAGACTCCCTTATGTTAGATCATGAAGATAATGTTGCAGAAGCAACAGGAGCAAATATTTTTTTTAAAGATAAGAATGGTGAGCTTCACACACCTATACCAGATTCGTTTTTTAGATGGGATAACAAGACGAACTGTCATTGAAATCGCAAAATCAAAAAATATTAAAGTTCATGAAAGAAAAATTAAACCCGAAGAGCTGAAAAATTTTGTTGGATGTTTTTTAACTGGAACTGCTGCAGAAGTTACGCCTGTTTCTTGTATTGCTGAAAATAAATTTAAAGTGTGTGATTTAATAATTGATTTAAATGAAAGTTATCAAGTTTTAGTAAAAAAGAAAAAAGCTGCTTAATCTTTGTTATCTTCAGATATTGCGTGATCTATTCCTTTTCGCATATAATCATAACCTGTAAATAAAGTCAGGGCTGCAGATAACCACAAAAGAATAATACCTATCGTTTGTGCATTATAATCTTGAAAGTTTATAATTTTATTTCCAGTCTCTCCAGAAAGCAAAAGTCCTATGGATATCATTTGTAAAACAGTTTTTAATTTAGCAAGGTTTGAGACTGGTAATTTAATTTGCCCTTTTGCTAAAAATTCCCTTAAACCTGAAATTAAAATTTCTCGAGTTAAAATAATTATTGCAGCAATCACTTCATAGTGACGAATAGTACCATCCATAACAAGTAAAATAAGAGCAGTTGCTACAATGATTTTGTCAGCTATTGGATCTAATAATTCTCCAAGTTTAGATTCTTCCCCAAGTAATCTTGCCAACATTCCATCTAAAAAATCAGTGAAAGATGCAACAATAAATAAAATAAGAGCAGTTAAGTCTCCATAAAAACCTGGTAAGTAAAAAGCTAATACGAAAAAAGGTACAATTAGAATCCTGCCTACAGTTAATATATTTGGTATTTTTTTAAGCATATTTTTTATTCGTGAAAGAAGTTATATATCTTTTTTGCTACTTTTGCTTCAACACCTTCAACAGATTTAATTTCGTCAAGACTTGCAGACTCAACCGCTCTTGCTGAACCAAAATGATTTAATAAAGCTCTTTTTCGAATAGAGCCAATACCTTCAATTTGATCAAGTAAAGAGCTACTAATCCCTTTTTTTCTTTTAGCCCTATGAGCACTTATTGCAAATCGGTGTGATTCATCCCTGATTCTCTGCAGAAAGAAAAGAGTAGGGTCATTTTTTGTAAATTTAAATTCTTTACCATTATGGAAAAAGGTTTCATTACCACTGTTTCTTTGCTTTCCTTTGGCTATAGCAACTATTGGTAAATCATGAAGACCTAGTTCATTAAGAGTTTCTCTTGCAACAGAGTATTGGCCCTTTCCACCATCAATTAGAACTAAGTCTGGAAAAGTGAGATAATTGTCTTTCTCTTGTATGGCTCGTTTAAACCTTCGATTTAGAACTTCTCGCATCATTCCATAATCATCTTGTTCGTTCTTTTGTATCTTAATATTAAATTTTCTATATCGTTTTTTTATAAAACCATCATCGCCGTAAGCAATTAAAGCTCCAACACTATTTGATCCTTGAATGTGACTATTGTCATAAACTTCGATTAAATTAATATTTGTTTCCAGATTGAATTTACTTGTTACCGCATCGAATAGTTCTTTATTATTCTGACTTTCGTAAAGTTTTCTATTTAGGCTATCTTTTGCATTTTTAATTGCTTGATTAATTACTTTTAATTTCGATCCTTTTTTTGCGATAGAAATATTTATTTGTTTTTCTTCTTTTTGAGAGAGAGTTTTTTCAATCAAAATCTTTTCTTTAATTTCTTCAGATAATATTATTGATGAAGGAACACTTTTGTTCTCATAAAATTGAGAGACAAAAGAATTTAATACATCACCTAGTTTTTCATCGGGATCATGCTTTGGAAAAAAAGCTTGATTACCCCAATTTTGTTTTGAACGATAAAAAAAAACTTGAATGCAAGTTTTACCAGACTCTTTATAACCAGCGATTACATCAGCCTCAATTAAATTTGCTTCATTAATTCTTTGAGATGATTGAATAATGTTTAAAGATTTTATTCTATCTCTTAAAATTACTGCTTTTTCAAAATCTAAATCATCGCTAGCTTTTTCCATTTGGTCTGAGAGACTTTTTTGTATCTTTCGTGATTTGCCGGAAACAAATTCAATTGCATCCTCAACATTTTTTTTGTACTCATCCTCTTTTATATATCCAACACATGGTCCAGAACATCTTTTAATCTGATATAATATACAAGGACGTTGTCTATTTTTAAAAACAGTATCATCACAAACTCTCAAGTGAAAAATTTTTTGTATCATTTTTATAGTCCAATTAGCAGATCCAGCTGATGCAAAGGGGCCAAAATAAAAACCTTCTTTTATTTTTTTTCCTCTATGTCTTTTAATTTGTGGCCATTTGTCTTTATTGCCAATAAATATAAATGGAAAAGATTTATCATCTCTTAACAGAATATTAAATTTTGGTTTATATTTTTTAATTAAATTTGCTTCAAGAAGCAAAGCTTCGCTTTCATTTGATGTTGTAGTAATTTCAAGTTTTTTTGTTTGAGATAGCATTCTTTCTGTCCTGATAATATGATTTTTTTCTGCTACATAACTTTTAAGTCTATTAGTTAAATTCTTTGCTTTTCCAACATAAAGGATATCACCTTTATCGTTAAGCATTCGGTAAACACCAGGTAGTTTAGGAATTAAAGGGAGCTCTTTTTTTATTGCTTCTTTTCCAACTTCAGAACTTATCATGACTTCTTTTTTTGGTAATTTGTATACCAACAGATGAACATTCTTTTAAAATTTCTAATTTTTCAATTTTAAGCATTATTTTACCTATTCTCTTATCTTTGAAAAGTTCATCAAAGACTGCTTCAGCTAAAGTTTCTAAGAAATTATAGTGCTTCTTTTTAATAAGTTTTTTTATTAATTTAACAATAGTTGCATAATTTACAATTGATCTAAGATCTTTATCATTTGAGGGCTTTTTATCTTGATAATCAATTTCTAAACTAAATTTCACCTTTTGAGTTTTCTCTTTCTCAAAATCATAATAGCCAAGCTTTAAATCCAAAATTAATTCATTAATTAGAATTTTTTTCTCATAGTTAAACAAGCTTTTGGATTTATCAATTTTAACAATCTTAAAATTATTTTTTCTCATTTATAGCAAGTTTTCCTTAAAGAAATTAATGAATTGAGGCATGTACACATCCATATTATCTCCACCTATGGTAACACCTCTTGAGAGACACTTTTCTTTTTTCATTGCTTTAAAAACTTTTTTGAAAGTTTTTCTTGGTTCATTTTGAGCCGCTTCATACCAAGCCTCTTCACTAGGATAAATTTTATATTTGTCTATTAGCCACTCTTTCCATATCGGATTAGTAACCCTGCCGTTATTGTCAACAAATACATCTGGACAATCATGAAGTGTCATTGCCATTTTTTCTCTCCAAGGTTTTTTACCGGCATGCCAAACATGGTACCAGCCTTCTTTAATATCAATTTTTACTTTACCTGGTGGTGCTTTAATTCTCTCTGCATGTTCTTTACAATACTTCGCTAAAGTCCAGTCATCTGCTCCTCCGTGTACTACAAGTAATGTTGTATTAGAGGTTAATTCAGGGTCTGCAAAAAAACCAGCCATTCTACATTCTGCTGCTTCTGGAAGAATTGCGTCGAAACCTTTAGTACCCTCAATAAATTTTGAAGTAAATTTTACATCTGACAAATAAAATGAGTTAGTCCCACCTCTAGAGTGACCAGTAGTTCCAAATTTTCCATTTGATCTTGGGTGTGATTGTAAAACTTTTAATGCCATCATAGCATCAATTGCACCATTAATTAGAGGAACTTTAGACTGATCTCTCCAAGTTGCTCTTGCACCTCTAGGACAAAAATTATCTATAAATAATACACCAATGCCATTTTCTAAAAGATTTTGTGTTGCATGATAAACAAAGTCATTCCAAACATAATCACCTGGGCCACCACTGCTGTGAGTATAAAATACTATTGGAACTTTATCATTCCCCTTTGGTAATTGTAGGTACCCCGTTATCTCAATTGGGTTTTTCAAATGTCCATCAATTAATACTGTTCTTTGATCAAATCCAGTATATGAATTAAATTTTATTATCTCTCCACCTTTGTGAGTTTTCAATTTAGCAATACCATTCAACATTGATTTTCTTTTGGTACAATTTGCTTTAGAGTCAAAATCTATTTTTGTTGAATGTGCTAAGAGATTTGTTGTAAAGAAAATTGCAAATATTACTAAAATTATTCTTTTCATTCTTTCCCTTTCATTATGTCTGGTGTTTGCCAATTTAAACTTTGACCACTATCAATCGCCAAAACTTGTCCTGTAATAGAACTGTTTTTAATAAAAAAGTCAACAGCATTACAGATCTCTTTTACATCAACTTGTTTTTTTAGTGGTGTAGCTAAATATTGGCTCTTAAAGTGTTTTTCCGACTGTCTTTTATTTTTAATTGTAGGCCCAGGTGCTATTCCATTAACTCTTATGTTTGGTGATAGGCTCATCGCACTTGTTTTGGTTAAAGTATAAAGCCCTGTTTTACTTAATGTGTATGAGAAGAAATATGGGGTTAATTTAAATATTCTTTGATCAATTATATTAATAATATTGTTATTTTTACCTCTGATATTTTTTGAAAATTCTTTTGATAAAAGAGCAGGGGCCTTAAGATTAGTATAAATATGTTTGTCCCAGCTTTGAGAGCTAAAATTTTCTAATTTATCATTCTCAAATAATGAAGCGTTATTCACCAGACAATCAAAATACTTTAATTTTAATTTAGAAAATTTTATTATTTTATTAATATCTTTTTCTTTGCTCAAATCTCCTTTAACTAAATAAACATTAGTACCATATCTTTGAAGTTTTTTTTTTAGACTTTCTGCTTTTGACTTTGATTTATTATAATGGATAACAATTTCTTTATTTTGTCCTGATAATTTTTCAGCAATTGCAGCACCTATTCTCGTAGCTCCACCAGTAATTATTATCTTCCGTGCTTCCATTTTTTGTCTCTTTTTTTAGTTACTTTTGTTCCAGGCATACCCATAGTTGATCTACCTTTAGGATAAAGTTTATTTTTTACGTCATACTGTCTTATTTTTGGATTTAATGTTATCTCTAATTCTGTACTTTCTAATTTTCTTATTTCATCTCTTATTTTTGCTGCTTCTTCAAATTCAAGGTTGGATGCGGCTTCTTTCATCTTTTTATCAAGAGCTTTAAGGTGTTTTTTAAGATTTCCACCAACATTTGATCCCTCGCTTATTTTTACATAATCTTTCTCATAAACACTCTCTAGAATATCACTAATTTCTTTTTTAACTGACTTAGCATCTATCTTGTGTTTTTTATTGTAATCTAATTGGATTTTTCTTCTTCTATCAGTTTCTTGAATTGCTTTTTTAATACTTTTCGTTTCTTTATCTGCATACAAAATAACTTTACCTTCAACATTCCTTGCCGCCCGACCAATCGTTTGTATTAAAGAAGTTTCCGATCTTAAAAAGCCTTCTTTGTCTGCATCTAAAATTCCAACTAATGCACATTCTGGTATGTCTAAACCTTCTCTTAAAAGGTTTATTCCTACCAATACGTCAAATACTCCCATTCTTAAATCTCTCATTATTTCAATTCTTTCAAGTGTGTCGATATCGGAATGTAAATATCTAACCTTAACGCCATTTTCATGAAGGTATTCTGTTAAATCTTCAGCCATTTTTTTTGTGAGAGTTGTAACTAAAACTCTATGATTTTTTTCAACTACTTTTTTGCATTCATGCATTAGATCATCAACTTGATTTTTTGCAGGTCTAATTTCAACTGGTGGATCTATAAGTCCTGTAGGTCTGATAACTTGATCTATATATTTACCTTTTGTTTGTTCTAACTCCCAAGGACCTGGCGTTGCTGATACAAACACTGTTTGAGTCCGCATTAAATCCCATTCTTCAAACTTTAATGGTCTATTGTCCATGCACGAGGGGAGTCTAAAACCATATTCTGCTAAAGTGCTTTTTCTAGATCTATCACCTTTGTACATGCCATTCAGTTGAGGAACTGTTACATGACATTCATCTACAAAAACTAATGTATTATCTGGAAAGTATTCAAATAGTGTAGGAGGTGGTTCACCTGGTTTTCTTCCAGATAAAAATCTTGAATAATTTTCAATACCAGCACAAGAACCAGTTGCCTCAATCATTTCAAGATCAAATTTAGTTCTTTCCTCTAATCTTTGAGCTTCAAGTAACTTATTTTCTGCTTTATGTTTTTTAAGAGTAATTTCTAACTCTTTTTTTATATTGATAACGGCTTGTTCAATTGTTGGTTTTGGAGTTATGTAATGACTGTTTGCATAAACTTTGATCAAACTTAGTTCTCTTACTTGATCACCTGTAAGAGGATCAAATTCTTCTATTTTTTCAAGTTTGTCTCCAAACAAACTTAACCTCCACGCTCTATCTTCTAAATGAGATGGAAAAATTTCTAAATACTCACCTCGTGCCCTAAATGTACCTCTATAAAAATTTTGATCATTTCTTTTGTATTGTAGAGCAACTAATGATTTAATTATTTGTTCTCTATTGTAATCATAATTCTTTTGAAGTGTTAAAGTCATTTTACTGTAAGCTTCAACAGATCCTAAACCATATATACAAGAAACACTGGCAACTATTAAAACATCATCTCTTTCGAGAAGTGATCTTGTAGCTGAGTGTCTCATTCGATCTATTTGTTCATTAATAGAAGCTTCTTTTTCAATATAAGTGTCTGATCTTGGAACATAAGCCTCTGGAGTATAATAATCATAATAGGATACAAAATATTCAACAGCATTATCTGGAAAAAAAGTTTTCATCTCACCATAAAGTTGAGCTGCAAGTGTTTTGTTTGGAGCTAAAATTAATGCTGGTCTATTTGTTGCTTCAATAACTTTTGCCATTGTAAAAGTTTTTCCAGAACCTGTCACTCCAAGTAACACTTGATTGAATTCCTCCTTATTTGCACCATTTACTAATTTTTTAATAGCTTCTGGCTGATCTCCCGCAGGTTTGAAGTCAGATTTAATTTTAAATTTTTTACCACCTTCGAGTTTTCCACTAATTTTTGGATTTTTACTCTGAATATCTGTAATTAAATCTTGATAAGTATTTTCCATATATTAAAGAACGTAGTAGAATTAATTTATATTTCAATGAGCATAATATCAGACAGTTTAAAAAGAATTAAACCATCACCAACAATTGCTGTGACACAAAAAGCTAGAGAATTAAGAGCGGCTGGGAAAGATGTTATAGGTCTTGGTGCTGGAGAACCTGATTTCGATACACCAGACAACATAAAAGATGCTGCAATACAAGCTATAAAAGATGGAGACACTAAATACACTGCAGTTGATGGAACCCCAGCTTTGAAAAAAGCAATTGTTGAAAAATTTAAGAGAGAAAATAATTTAGATTTTACCGAAGACCAAATAACCGTTGGGACTGGTGGAAAACAAGTTTTATATAACGCTTTCATGGCAACACTTAACAAAGGTGATGAGGTAATAATCCCAGCACCATATTGGGTGTCTTATCCAGATATGGTTCTACTAGCAGGAGGAAAACCAAAGATAGTTAAATGTGATGAAAAAGAAGGATTTAAATTAACTGCAAAAAAACTTCAAAAAGTTATTTCCAAAAGAACCAAATGGTTAATTTTAAATTCTCCATCTAATCCAACGGGTGCAGGTTATACTAAAAATGAAATAGAGGATTTAGCAAAAGTTTTACTTAAAAATAAAAAAATTCATATACTGAGTGATGATATTTATGAACATATAAAATATGATAACTTTAATTTCTTTACTATTGCTCAAATTTCAAAACTCAAAGACAGAACTCTTACAATGAATGGAGTAAGTAAATCTTATGCGATGACTGGTTGGAGAATAGGTTATGCTGCTGGACCAAAAGATATTATAAAGGCTATTGGAAAAATCCAATCTCAATCTACATCTAACCCTTCTTCTGTAAGTCAAGCTGCTGCGGTTGAAGCATTAAATGGAGAACAAGATTTTATTCAAGAAAGATCTAATGCATTTAAAGAAAGAAGAGATTTTGTTGTAAAAAGTTTAAATAACATTAAAGGGATAACTTGTTTAACACCTAATGGTGCTTTTTATGTGTTCCCAAGCTGTAAAGGTCTATTGAATAAGAAAACAAAATTAAAGACAGATACAGATTTTGTTCAAAAGTTACTTGAAAAATCCAATGTAGCAGTAGTGCAGGGTTCAGCTTTTGGATTAGACGGTTATTTTAGAATTTCTTATGCAACTTCAATGCAAAATTTACAAAAAGCTATGGATAGAATTAAGTCTTTTTGTGAAAGTTTATCGTAGTTAGTGAGATAAAAATTTTTCAGCCTCAAGTGCCGCCATACAACCCATTCCAGCAGCAGTTACAGCTTGTCTAAAAGTTTTGTCTTTAACATCTCCTGCAGCATAAACACCTGGAACATTAGTTTCAGTAGAATCTGGTTTAGTAATTAAATAGCCTTCTTGATCCATTTTAAGTTGATCTTTAAATAATTGAGTTGCTGGATCGTGACCTATCGCAATAAATAAACCATCAAGTTTTAATTCCTCAACTTTATTAGTTTTTAAATTTTTTATTTTAATTCCTTTAACATTTTTAGGCTCTTTATCTCCAATAATATCTTCAACAACAGAGTCCCAAATTATTTCGATTTTTTTATTTTCCATTAATTTTTTTTGAAGCATTTTTTCAGCTCGTAAAGTATCCCTTCTATGGATTAATTTTACTTTAGATGCAAATTTAGTTAGGAACATAGCCTCTTCAACTGCAGCATTACCACCACCTACAACCGCAACCTCTTTTTCTTTAAAGAAAAAACCGTCACATGTGGCACATGCAGAAACACCAAAACCTCTAAACTCTTGTTCTGATTTAAGATTTAACCATCTCGCTTGAGCACCAGTAGAAATAATAATACTATCAGCAGTATATTTTTGACCACTATCTCCGATAGCTTCAAAAGGTTTTGATTTTAAATTTACAGAACTAATATGATCTTCAATCATCTCTGTTCCTACTGTTTTGGCTTGTTCTTTCATTTGATCCATTAACCAAGGTCCCTGAATAACATCAGCAAATCCAGGAAAATTTTCGACATCTGTAGTAGTTGTTAATTGTCCCCCTGGCTCAGATCCATAAACTAAAATTGGATTTAACATTGCACGAGCTGCGTAAACAGCTGCGGTATATCCAGCTGGACCGGATCCAATTATTAACACTTTTGTGTGTTTAGTTGGATTTTGACTCATATGAAAGCTATATAGTAATTAATGAACAAATTAAAAGGTATATTATTAACTCAAGGTATGCATGGTATGATCAGTCAAGTAGAAGGTTTAGCAAAAGCTTTAAATATTGATTTTACACACCACTCAGTTGAACTAAATAGTTTTTGGAAATTAATTCCTCCTAAAATGTCACCGATTTCACAAATGGTTTACAAAAAAATAAATCAAAATGAATTTGATATTATTATTTCTTGTGGACGTAAAAGTGTAATTCCATCAATTCATCTAAAAAATACCTCAAATAAAAAAGTATTTAATATTCACATCCAAGATCCAAAAGTAAATCTAGATCATTTTGATTTTATAGTAGCACCCGAGCATGATTCTATAAAAGGGCAAAATGTAATAACCACAAAAGGTGCAATTCATTATCTAACTGAAAAAGAGATTATTGAAAATAAAGATTATTTAAAATCATTTATCAAAAAAGATGAAAGAAAAATTTGGGCTTTAATTTTAGGCGGCCCTACAAAATATTATGATTATTCTGTGAAGAATATAAAAAATATTTTTTCAATTTTAAAAGAATTATCAAAAAAATATAATTTTCAACTTGTTGTAATTCCATCAATGAGAACGCCAAAAAAAATCATTGATTATGCTAAAGAATTTTTTGGAGATTATCATACAATTATTAATAATGTTGATAAAAAAGCTTATTTATCAGCTTTATCAATATCTGAGAGCATAGTTGTAACATGTGATTCTAGCTCAATGATATCAGAAGCAGCTTTAACTGGAAAACCTATTTATGTCGCAAATATTTTACCCAGAAAAAATGATAAAAGATTTCAAAAATTTAGAAATTTATTTAGAGAATTAAATATAACAAGAAATTTAGGTGAGGAAGTGCAAATTTGGAGCTATCAAAAACTTAATGAAACTAATAGAGTGGCAAATATTATTAAACAAAAAATTAATTTTTAATGTCCTTTTTAAATTCAATCAAAGATCAATCTAAAAAACATGAATTTCCTTTCGAACATTGGGAATATACTAATGCGCTCACAAATGAGGCAATAGAAGAAATTATAAAAGCAGATATTCCAGATGTAAGTAAACATAATCTTAATTATGATGGAACACGGGCTATTGATGGTGGAGCAGCTGAGTTTAGAGAGGGAATAGCGTCAGGAGGTGAAGCAATTAAATTTAGATGTTTTGTAACAAAAGAAAATGCTTCACAATTTCCAAACTTAGTAAAATTTATAAATGAACTTCAGAATAAAGAAACTTATGAAACTATTTCAAAAATGATTAATAAAGATTTATCAAATTCATATGTGAGAGTTGAAGTTATTTGCGATCGAGAAGGTTTCTGGCTTAAACCTCATTGTGATATTAAAGAAAAATTGATGTCAGGATTAATCTTTGTAAATAATGCAAATGAGTCAGAAGAACTAGGAACAGATTTTTATAATAAAAAATTAGAAAAAGTAAAAACGGTTCCTTATAAACATAATTATGGATATCTTTTTACTAGTGGTCCTGACACTTGGCATGGAATGGAGAAGAAAAAAATCGTCAAAGAGCGAAGATGTATACAAGTAAATTATGTAACATTTCCTACTGATTGGAAGGTTAAATAATTTTTATTTGATCGCTTAGAGAAATCTTTCCGTCATTCAGTATTTGACATCTGATGCCTCCTTTTCTAAGAAATTCTTTAATTATATCATATCTTCCTAATTTTTCTGAGAGATGGCGGCAGGGTCTGCATAAATCTATAACCTCTAATTTTACAGATCCAATCAATATTTTTTTTTCTACCAAGTCATTTAACTTGATTCCTTTTGTAACTATATTTCTTCTAAAGTTTAAATAGGGAATATTTAATTTATATTTTAAATTATATTCATCAATATTTTCACTTTCGATAATTGACAACTGATTTAAGGGATCGTTGTAATCTTTAAAATGTCTATCACCAATAACTCCTTTGCCGGCAATTAAATTTATTTCATTTGTTTCAATTATTTCTTTATTATGATCTTTGGTTAAACCAATTTTTAGTATTGTAGACATTTTATATATCTTGGAGAGAAGTCACCTCTATTTTTTTTGTCTTAAGAGATCTTATTGCTTCAAGACATGCTTGAGCAGTTGACATATTTGTACAATAAGGAACTTTATTTTTAAGTGTTGCTCTTCTAAGTGCGATCGCATCACTTAATCTGTATTCGGTGTTTCCTCCTCCAGTATTAATTACAAGTGCAATTTTTTTGGAATCTAATACATCTACAATGTGTGGGGAGCCACTACTTACTTTATTTATAATTTTACATTTCATTCCATGTTTTCTTATATATTCCGCAGTTCCTTTTGTTGCACATAATGAAAAACCAAGTTTTATTAATTCTTTTGCTAAATTAATTCCCTCATCTTTATGAGAATCTTTTAAAGATACGAAAGCGAGACCTTGTTTAGGTAATGAGTTTGCAGAAGCAATCTGGCTTTTTGCAAATGCCATTCCAAAATTTTTATCAAATCCCATAACTTCACCAGTTGATTTCATTTCGGGACCTAAAAGCAAATCACTATTAGGGAATTTGTTGAAAGGAAATACAGCTTCTTTAACCGCATACATGCCATTCGATTTATCTTTTAAATTAAATTTAGATAATTTTTCACCAGCCATTATTCTTGATGCAATTTTTGCAAGTGGAAGACCTTTTGCTTTTGATACAAACGGAACTGTTCTACTCGCTCTAGGATTAACTTCAATCACATAAACCTCATCTTTCTTGATTGCAAATTGAATATTCATGAAACCTTTAACTTTTAAAGCTAAGGCCAATTTTTTTGTTTGATTTTCTATTTTTTTTATCAGGAATGGTTTAATCGATACTGGAGGCAAACAACAAGCTGAGTCACCAGAATGAATTCCTGCTTCTTCAATGTGCTGCATGATACCCGCAACATGGACTTGTTTTCCATCGCATATTGCATCTACATCTATTTCCATTGCATGATCGATAAACTTATCAATTAAAATTGGATTTTTTTCAGCTGCTTTAAATGCTTCTTCTACAAATTTTTTAAGTTGACTTTTTTCATGAACAATTTCCATTGCTCTACCACCTAATACATATGAAGGTCTCACCATTAGTGGTAAGCCGATTCTCTCTGATATTTGAATCGCTTGTTTAAAAGTTTTAGCAATTCCACTTTCAGCTTGTTTAAGTTTTAATTTATTGAGTAGATTTCTAAATCTATCCCTGTCTTCTGCTAAATCAATTGATGTATATTGTGTTCCTAGAATTGGTAGTTTGTTATCGTATAAAAATTTAGCAAGTTTAATCGGGGTTTGACCACCAAATTGTGCAATAACACCAACAAGGTTACCTTTTTCTTTTTCTTTTTTGATTATATTGAAAACGTATTCTTCTTTTAAAGGTTCAAAGTATAATCTATCACTTGTATCATAATCTGTTGATACAGTTTCAGGGTTACAGTTGACCATAATTGTTTCAAAACCTGCCTCTTTTAATGAAAAACTAGCCTGACAACAGCAATAATCAAACTCAATTCCTTGTCCAATTCTATTAGGCCCACCACCTAAAATAATAATCTTCTTCTTAGCAGATGGATCAGCTTCGCATTCTGAATTAATTGAAAAATTACGCTGATATGTAGAATACATATAAGGAGTAAATGATTTAAATTCAGCTGCGCAGGTGTCAACCTTTTTAAATACAGGTAATATTTTAAGAGCTATTCTTTTTCGTCTTACAATATCTTCAGAGGTATTAGTTAATTCTGATAATCTTTTATCAGAAAAACCGATTGATTTTATCCGATTAAATTCATTAAAATCTTTTGGTAATCCATTGTTTTTAATTTTATTTTCATTATCAACAATTTCTTTTATTTGCTCTAAAAACCATGGGTCAATCTTAGATAAAGCAAAAATTTTTTTTAAATTAATTTTTTTTCTTATCGCTTCTGCGACTAATAGTATTTTATTTGGAATATTTTCTTTAAGTTTTTTTTCAATTTGTTTTTTATTTAAATAGAATATTCTATCTAAACCTGAAAAACCAGTTTCAAGAGAAACCAATGCTTTTTGAAGAGACTCTTTAAAGTTTCTACCAATAGCCATTGCTTCACCAACTGATTTCATTGATGTACCTAATGTTGCTGGAGAAGTTGAAAATTTTTCGAATGTAAATCTTGGAATTTTAGTTACCACATAATCAATACTTGGCTCAAATGATGCTGGGGTTACTTTAGTAATTTCATTTTTTAATTCATCTAGCGTGTAACCAACTGCTAGTTTTGCAGCAACCTTTGCAATCGGGAAACCTGTTGCTTTTGATGCTAGAGCTGATGATCTTGATACTCTTGGATTCATCTCAATAATTACCATACGACCGTTTTTAGGATTAATCGCAAATTGAACGTTTGAACCACCAGTTTCAACTCCAATTTTTCTTAAGCATGCTATTGAAGCATTTCTCATTACTTGGTACTCTTTATCAGTTAACGTAAGTGCAGGAGCCACTGTGACTGAATCCCCAGTGTGAACTCCCATGGGATCAACATTTTCAATTGAACATATAATTATACAATTATCTTTTTTATCTCTTACAACCTCCATTTCGAATTCTTTCCATCCTTCTAAACATTCCTCAACTAATACTTGGCTAACAGGAGACTCGTGTAATCCACTTTTAATAATTTTTAAGTAATCCTTTTTGTTTTTAGCTATTCCTCCTCCAAGTCCTCCGAGTGTAAATGCTGGCCTAATAATTGCTGGTAAACCAATCTTTTTTAAAACTTTTGATGATTGGTTTATATTGTTAACGATTTCTGATTTTGGTAAATCTAAACCGATATCGAGCATATTTTTTCTAAATTTTTTCCTATCTTCTGCATTAGCAATTGCTTTAGAATTCGCCCCAATTAATTCAATTTTATATTTTTTTAATATTCCTTTTTTTTCAGCCTCCATTGCGAGGTTTAGAGCAGTTTGACCACCCATTGTAGGAAGAATTGCGTCTGGTTTTTCTTTTTTTAGAATTTTTTCCAAAACCTCCAGAGTAATAGGCTCAATATAAGTTTTATCAGCAACATCTGGATCAGTCATAATTGTTGCTGGATTTGAATTTATCAAAACAACTTTGTAACCCTCATCCCTTAATGCTTTACATGCTTGTGTTCCTGAATAGTCGAATTCACAAGCTTGGCCAATAATAATTGGTCCTGCACCAACAACTAATATTTTTTTAAGATCTTTTCTTTTTGGCATTTTTTTTCATATTGTTAATAAATTCTTGAAATAAATACACACTATCTTGTGGACCAGGATTTGACTCTGGATGGTATTGAACAGAAAACACAGGTTTGTTTTTTAATCTTATACCTTCGATACTATTATCAAATAACGACTGATGAGTGACTTCAACATTCTTCGGTAAATTTTCTTTCACAACTTCAAAGCCATGATTCTGACTAGTTATTTCTACATTATCATTTATTAAATTTTTAACAGGATGGTTTGCACCCCTATGTCCTAATTTCATTTTCTTTGTTTTGCCACCTAATGTTAAAGCAAGAATTTGATGACCTAGACAAATACCAAATAATGGTAAATTTTTTTTAATTAGATCTTTAATTATTTTAATTGCATATTTTCCAGTCGCGGCTGGATCTCCTGGACCGTTAGATAAAAAAATACCATTTGGTTTAAGATCTAGAATTTTTTTAGCCGGTGTTTTACAAGAAACAACTGTTACTTTACAATTAAAGTTAGAAAAATATCTTAAAATATTTTTCTTTATCCCATAATCAATTGCAACTACATGAAAAAAAACTTTGTTATTTTTTTTGTAACCAATTCCTTTTTTCCAAGTTTTGAATCCCTTCCATATATAATTTTTTGAAGTAGTTACTTCTTCTGCAAGGTCTAAATTTTTTAATCCACTCCATTTAATTGTGGAGTTTGTAAGTTTGCCAATATTAAACTTACCATTTTTTGAATTTGCAATAGTTCCTTTTGGAGCACCTTTGTCTCTTATTAAATTAGTTAAACTTCTCGTATCTAAGCCTGTAATTCCAACTATTTTATTTTTTTTTAACCAAAAGTCTAAATGTTGAAATGATCTATAATTAGATGGTGCAGTTATTTCAGAATTAAAAATTACTCCTTTAGTCCATATTTTGTCAGACTCAAAATCTTCTTTATTAGTTCCAACATTTCCTATATGTGGAAATGTAAAATTTATAATTTGTCCTGCATACGATGGGTCTGATATTATTTCTTGATATCCTGTCAATGAAGTATTAAAACAAACTTCACCTGTTGCTTCTCCTTGATAACCAATTCCAATACCTCTGAAAACTCTCTTGTTTTCAAGAACTAAAATGCCTGTACTGATTTGTGAATTTTTTGAGTTAGTTTTTTTTACTTTTTTGATCAATTACAACTCATAAGTTAAAGGTTAATACAATAATTGATTTATTATCGCAACAGAGATGTAATATAAAATTGTAAAAAAACAATTTTTCTTTTGAAGATTTTCATCTTTGCAGTAAATTAAAAAATTATGTCACTTAAAGAAACAATTGAAACAGAATATAAAAGTGCTTTAAAGGCTAAAGATAAATCAAAAATATCAACTTATAGGTTAATTTTATCCTCAATTAAGGATTTAGATATATCTAACAGATCTGGCCCCGACAAAAAAGAGACAGATGATGAGGATATAAAAAAGCTTCTAAAAAAAATGGTCAAGCAACGAGCCGAATCGATAGATATTTATAAAAAAAATAACAGAACAGATCTTTTAGAAGTTGAGCAAAATGAATACAATATATTAATAGGATTTTTACCAAAACAATTGAGCGAAGAAGAAACCAAAAAAATATGTGGAGAAATAATATCTAAATTTGGAGCTAGCTCAATTAAAGACATGGGTAAAGTTATGGGTGAGCTTAAAAAACTGCACGCTGATGAAATAGATTTTTCCAAAGCTGGTCCCTTAATAAAAGAATTATTAAATAGTAAATGAAGTACCCAAAAGAATATCTTGATGAAATCAAAACAAGACTTAAAGTTTCAACAGTTGTATCAAAATCTGTTGCTTTAAAAAAAAGAGGTAAAGAGTATGTGGGCTTATCTCCATTTAAAAATGAAAAGACACCCTCATTTACAGTTAATGATGAAAAAGAATTTTATCATTGTTTTGCAACATCTGAACATGGGAATATTTTTGATTTTGTAATGAAAATTCAAAACTTAAAATTTGGTGAAGCGGTCAAACATTTAGCCCAACTAGCGGGGATGCAGCCATATATGTTTTCAAAGCAAGATGTAGAAAGAGAAAAAAAATGGAAAGAGTATCAGTCTATTTATAAACAGTATGTTGATTATTATCATAATGAGTTATTAAAAAATGATGCTCATTCTAATGCAAGAGATTATCTAAATGATAGATCTTTGGGAAAAGAAGAAGTTAAGAAATTTAAAATTGGTTATGTAGAAAAAAATCCAAAATTTTTCAATAAATTAAAAAATGAATTTAACGAACAGATTTTAGTTGAAAGTGGCTTGTTTTATTTGGATGAAAAAAAGAAAACTTATGTTGAAAGATTTAGAGGTAGGCTTATTTTTCCAATTAATAATATTTCAGGCCAATCTATTGCTTTAGGAGGTAGAATAATTGAAAAATTAGATTACTTAGCAAAATATATCAATTCACCAGAGACTAATTTTTTTAAAAAAGGATCAAATTTATATAATTTAGATTTGGCTAGAAAACTTTCAAATAAAATTGATCATATTTATTTAGTTGAAGGATATATGGATGTAGTCGGACTTTCAAAAAATGGTATTGACAATGTTGTTGCAAATCTTGGCACATCCTTAACAGATAAACAAATCTTGAGCTTAAATCAGTTTTTTGACGATATCATAATCTGTTTTGATGGTGATGAGAGTGGTTATAAAGCAGCATTGAGAGCTGCTGAAAATTCAATTAAAGAATTAAAACCTGAAAAAAAAATTTCATTTTTGTTTTTACCAAATAAAGAAGATCCAGATAGTTATGTAAATAAAAATGGTAAAAATAATTTCATTGATTATACTAAACAAAATAAACTATCTATTCATCAATTTATTTTTAGTCATTATAAAAGACAGACTGAAAATAATCCTTCATCAATGGCAATATTTGAAAAAAAACTCAGGGAGATTGCCAATACAATTAAAGATGATTATATTAAAAAATATGTCCTTGAGTATTTCCTAGAAAAAATTTCAGAGTTAACTCCGCATTCAAACCATAATAAGAAAAAGTTCTATGTGAAAAAAGTAAGATCATTAGAAACTACCAAAAAATATTTTAATGAAAGTCAATCATTGACAGGAGTTGAACTTAAAGAATTTTCTTTATTATATTTAATTATGAATAATCTTGAATTATTAAATTCAAATATTCATTTGATCGAAAATATCAAATTATTTACAAAAATAAATAAACAGATATTTGAGTCAATTTTAGAAAAGTTAAAATCTGGAGAAACGATTAAGCTTAAAGATTTAAATTTAGATAATCAGTTATTAGATAAAATAAATAAGTTTGCGCCAATTAAGCATATCCTAAAAAATAAGTCTGGAGATGATCCAGAAATAATTGAATTATTGAATGATACCATTCGAGATCTAAAAGATTATGATTTGGAATTTAGAATTCAAGAGTTAGAGTCGAAATTTTCGAAGGATTTGAGTGAAACCACATTTAATGAACTGCAAAAAGAGCTGAAAAAAAAGCAAAATATCAATTAAAAGTCTCAATTTAGTAATGGATTTTTACAGATTTGACATTATATAAGACTCTTCAAATTAATAGCTGTGGAAAGAATTATTACAAAATCATTTGCAAGATTAATGGGTAGAGGTACCCATAGAGGTTTTATTACACATGAGGAATTAAGTAAGTCTTTAGGCAAAAGAAATTTGTCTGATGAAAATCTAGCTCAAGCATTTATCCATATTTTAGATGAAAAAGTAGTTTTGGTTGAAAAAAAATCTGATTTTAAAGTTTTAAGAAAAAAAGAAACTTTAAAAGAAGAGGGAAAAACAATCGAAAAAAGTGATGATCCTATAAGAATGTATTTAAGAGAAATGGGAGGTGTCGAACTTCTTTCAAGAGAAGGTGAAATAGCTATCGCTAAAAGAATAGAAGCAGGTAAAGACGTTATGCTAATAGCTTTATCTCAAAGTCCACTAACAGCGCAACAATTTTTTGATTGGAATGAGAAATTACAAAAGGATGAAATTCTAGTTAGAGAAATCATCGATATCGATACTAATTATATGGAAGATGAGTCTACTGGCCCAAGTGCAAAACAAAAAAATGCTGGTGAGGCAGAGAAAGATGAGAGTTCAGCAGATGATGATGATGATTTTAATCCTACACTTGCGGCAATGGAAACTGAAATTAAACCAAAGGTTTTAAAAACAGTACATAATTTAACAAAAGAATATAACAAATTAATAAAATATCAAAAAGAAAAATTAGAATGTGTTCTAGATACAAAAACTTTTTCTCCCGCAAAAGAAAAAGGTTACGAGAAAATAGTTAAAGATATTTTAGAAAATATTAAATCTCTTCAGTTATCCCCATCAGTTTTGGAAGATTTAGTTCAAAAACATTATGTTGAAAACAAAAAAATCATTTCATTAGAGGGAAACCTTTTAAGACTTGCTATGGATAATAAAATTTCAAGAGGAGAATTCATTAAATTTTATATAGGCAATGAAATAAATCCAAATTTGAAAAAATTTTTAGATACCAATTCAGTTTGGAAACAATTTTTTACAAAAAACAAAGATGAGTTCAAGAATATTAGAGAGAGATTAATTGAAATAAGTCACAAACTTGGAATGTCAGTAACTGATTTTAAAAAATTAGTTAGTAGAGTGCAAAAAGGTGAAAAAGAGTCAAGAATTGCAAAAAAAGAAATGGTTGAGGCAAATTTAAGATTAGTTATTTCAATAGCAAAAAAATATACAAATAGGGGCCTTCAATTTTTAGATTTAATTCAAGAGGGAAATATTGGTTTAATGAAAGCTGTAGATAAGTTTGAATACAGAAGAGGATATAAATTTTCGACATATGCAACATGGTGGATTAGACAGGCAATAACAAGATCAATTGCTGATCAAGCTAGAACAATAAGAATCCCAGTCCATATGATTGAAACGATTAATAAAATTGTAAGAACACAAAGATTAATTCTAAGTGAATTTGGAAGAGAAGCAACTCCTGAAGAATTAGCACAAAAACTAAGAATGCCATTAGACAAAGTTAGAAAGGTTTTAAAAATTTCTAAAGAACCCGTTTCTTTAGAAAAGCCAGTTGGAGATGAAGAAGATAGTAGTTTAGGTGATTTTATAGAAGATACAAAAGCATTAGCACCATTAGAACAAGCAATTAAATCAAACTTAGGAGAAGCTACTACAAAAATATTATCAACTTTAACACCTAGAGAAGAGAGAGTATTAAGAATGCGTTTTGGAGTTGGTATGAATACTGATCACACATTAGAAGAAGTTGGTTTACAGTTCTCTGTGACAAGGGAAAGAATTAGACAAATCGAAGCTAAAGCTCTTAGAAAGTTAAAACACCCTAGTAGATCAAAACAGCTAAAAAGTTTCTTAGAAAGTTAAAGGGCCTTTAGATCAATGGTAGATTGCTGCATTGACATTGCAGAGGTAGTTGGTTCGATCCCAACAAGGCCCACCAGAGGTAAAAATGAAAAAATATTTCAGTAAAGAAAAAATTACAATCGGAGTCGCAGCGTATGGAAATTTAATGGCTACGAAAAACTGTATTCAAGCGATAAAGAACTCATTAGATGGCGTTTATGAAATTATATTAATTGATGACTATTCACCTGATAAAGGTAAAATCAGAGATTATTTTTTTAATCAAAAAAAAGAGTTTAAGGATATTAAAGTTTTTCATTTCTCAAAAAACCTAGGATATACTCAAAGTGTTAATTGTGTTTTGTCAAATTCAACTAGCGAAAAGATTATTTTTGTATCTAATGACATGTATATAAATCCTTTTTTTTTAGAGGAATTAATTAATATATCGAATATTTCTGAAAATATTGGCTATGTTAGAGGTGTTTCAAACTTTGTAGATAACAATTTAAATACACACAATATTGATATTAAAGATAAAAATCATATGCATTTAAATGAAATTTCTAAAGAAATACTTTCAAAAGAAAAAAATAATTTTATTGAGGAAGATTACCTAGTTGGAGATTGTTTTTTAATTAACAGAAAATTATTAGATAAAATTGGATATTTTGACTGTAATAATTTTAAAGATTATTTTTCAGATCTTGATTTCAGTGTTCGTGCTAAAGCATTTGATTTCAGATGTGTATTATCCAAGGGAGCTTTTTGTTATCATCATAAAAATATTAATTTTGATTATCTTCCAGAAAATGAAAAAAAAAAAAAAATTTTTAGAAGACAATATACTTTAGCTGAGGATTGGGCTCGCTTTAAAATCAAGTATAAATTTCCAATAAACTTAACTTATCCAGGAATTAATAAAATGAATTTTGATGAAATTATAAGTAAAGTTGATAAAAAAGACTTTATTGAAAAAAAAGATTATTCTCAATATCTTATTTAATTAAAATAAAATTATGAATTCATCTAATGTTTAAAAAAGACAATTTTAACTATTTTTTTTATTTTTTTTTAATATTTACTTCGATAATCTTAATTGAGGGAATTTTTAATCATTATCATTACTTATTTCACAATTTTACAAGCCCATCTAATTGGTATAATTGTACTGTGTTTTATACCAAGCATCATGGAATATTAGATAGAATAAGTAAAATTATTTGGTTTGAAAACGGTATTGTTGAAAATCTTCAGTTAATTTTGTTAATATTAGCTACTTTTTACTTTTATCTTTTTATAAAAAACAACAAAAATGTTAATTTCAAATTAAGTAAATATATATATGTAATATATATATTAGGTTTATTATATTATTTTTTTGAAGAAATGTCATGGGGACAACATTTTTTTAAATGGGATACACCAAGTTTATTTTCTGAAATTAATGATCAGAATGAAACTAATTTCCACAATATTTCTAATTTATTTAATCAATTACCAAAAAATTTACTTTTAATATGGTGTTCATTAACTTTCATAATTATTAAATTTCCATATATAAGTGAAAATAGAAATTTATATCTATTTTTATATCCAAATAATAATCTTAAGAAAATTTCTAAAACGTTAATATTTTTTACATTGATCTTATTAATATTTAAGTTTTTTCCTTCAAATTTATATCTTATTGATGCAGGCTCTCATCAAGAACCAGCTCAACTTACGTGGAAAAATGAATTAATAGTAAATCCTGAAATTAAAGAGAAAATCTTAATTTTTGGCTTAGATATTTTGTCTTTTAAATTTGTAAGAATAGCTGAATTGCAAGAGCTTCTAATAGATTTTTATTTGTTGACACACGCGTTTTATGTTTACAATTTAGTTAAACCAAATAAAGAACAGTTCTTGTCTAACTCTTGAAAGTATTGTAAGTACATATTCAACTTTAAGGGCCTGTAGCTCAGTTGGTTAGAGCAGTACACTCATAATGTATTGGTCCCAGGTTCGAGTCCTGGCGGGCCCACCATAAATAAATAATTTTTTAATTTGAAAACTCTTCTAAAGTTTTAAATAATGAATTTATATCACCATCATTAGAATTCAAAACTGACGCAAACTCCTCTTTTTGAGTCCTTGCTAGACTTAAACCTTCAATAATTAGATCCCTTATCAATGGGTTTTCTGGATCTTTAGTGTAAATTCTCCAATCTATTTTAATTTCAGGTCTTTCACTAGTTGCTTTTAAAACACTTTTTACAATTGTATAATTTTCGTTAAGAACTTCTTTATCTTTAACATCTATTTCTGGGTTAGTATATTCAGCCAATCTACTCGAAAAACTTTTTAAAAAATATTTTTCGAACAAAAGAGAGTATTTACTTTTTTCTTCCTTATTTAAATTTTTTCTTGCTGCTCCGAGTGTATAAAAACCTATGCCTCGAATATCAACAGTGTCTTTAGCTATTAGTTTTAATTCTTTAATTTTTTCATCTTTAGTTAAATTTTCTGAGAGTAATTTTGAAGCTCTATTTACAGTTGATTGAACAAATACATCAGGTTCTATTGAAAATATATGTGTGGTAAAAAATATAATTAAAAAAACATAAGAAATTAATTTTTTTGTCATTGAGCTTTGATGATTAATTATTAGTTATCGATTTCTTCCCAATCACTATCATTCTGTGTTTCAGTAATTTTTTTACTATTTAAAATTTTTTGTTGACGATCTTGTAAATATAAACTTTTTACAGAAGCGTAGAAATCTAAAGAATTTTGTTCTAAATTTTCGATTGAGTCGTAGTTTTTGGCTCTAAAATCAACTCCTCCTGTAACTTTTGAAGTATAATAATCAGAGTCTTTAAAATAGTTTGTATCATTTTTTACGGTTACGTTATACCAAGCATCTCCACCAAAAAAATTTGCAGATGAAGCTATTGTATCTCTTGCAGTACTAGGACCTAAAACTGGTAAAACAATATAACAACCAGGTCCAACTCCTGCTTTAGCTAAAGATTGACCATAGTCTTCTTTTTCGTAATCTATAATTCCAATAGCTTGTGCAACATCAAAAATACCTAATACCCCTAAGGTTGTGTTAATGATAAATCTTCCTGAATTAACACCTGCTAATGCAAAATCACCTTGCAGAATGTTATTAGGTATAGTTACAAGATTAGATAAATTATCAAGCGAATTACTCACCCCAACTCTCACAGGTGAAGGAATTTTCTTGTACACACTAGCAACAGGTTTAAATATTACTTTGTCTAAACCTTGATTAAGTGCGAAACTGGCCCTATTAAATCCTTCCCAACATTCTTTTACTTCAGCTGGGTTATTTTTTTTTAAAAGTAATTCCCCATCTGATGCTGCATTAACATTTAGAGTTAACGCTGTGGTTGTAATCAATATTAAGACAATTTTTTTAAACATAAGTGTTTTATAGTATAATTTAATCTGTTGTAAATTAACAATTGAACTAAAATTTAGCAAAAATGTGGCCTAAAATAACAATTAATTATTCGCCTAACTTTAATATTCCAAAAAGATCCAAAAAAAAAATTAAATTTATTGTTATTCATTATACTGGAATGAAAAAAGAATCTTTAGCAATTAAAAGATTATCTGATTATAGATCAAAAGTAAGTGCACATTATTTTATTAAAAACAATGGTAAAATAATAAATCTTGTACCTGACTTATATGAAGCTTGGCATGCTGGTAAATCAAATTGGAAAAATTATAAATCTTTAAATAAAAATTCAATTGGAATAGAAATCCAAAATCAGGGTCATGACTTTAGGTATAAAAAATATTCACTTAAACAAATAAATTCTTTGAAAAAACTGCTTAAAGAATTAATTAAGTTGTATGCTATAAATAAAG
>QCHE01000006.1:45000-65202 GCA_003278065.1 Pelagibacteraceae bacterium AG-390-O04 | reverse complement strand
AACTTGGGAACAATTTAAATTATACTTTATACCAATGCTAATAAATTTAGTATTTAAACTAAATAACTTTTGGTATGGTGAATTTTTTCCGTATGAATTATTACTATTTTTTTTGCATATAAATTTTGCCTTTTTTCCAATTGCTACCATTGATGCTAATGGGTGCAATGATCTAAAAGAATTTTTTTTTTTTAATATAAAATTTGAAAATGATCCTGACTCTGTTAATGTTTTTTTGGGATCGAAATAATCTTTTCTATTGTTTAAAAAAAAAGTATGTGCTGGTGCAACAATTGTACCATTATTAGAAATTTTTTTTTTTATAATATTAAATAAATAATTTGGAAGTAAGTCAATTTTTTTTAGTTTAGGAAAACCTAATTTACCTAAATTGCATGAAATATAAATCGTATCCCCTCTAGAAATTTGAATTTTGTTTATTGTTTTTTTTATATCATTTAATGTGTAATCATATTTTTTGTGCATAATTATTTTATTTACTAATTTGAAAATTTATGAATCTTTTAAAGTTATTAATTTTTTTTTTTTCAATTTAAGAGCTAATTTTAAAATATAAAAAAAATCCTCATTACATTTAAAAGCAATATCAACTAAACTATGTTTTCCATCTGCATAAGTAAGAATATCCATATATGATTTAATATATTTTGAATTATCCCTAAATGATGTCGTTGGGTATAAATTTCTTTTAGACATGAATGGTTCACATTTTAATTTAGCAATTGGAATTTTATTTTTTTCAATTATTTCAATAGCTTTTTTTACTGCTAAATATCCACCGTATAATCCCTTCCCTGTAACTACAGTTCCTAACTTATCAAGCGAGGTATGATATTCTTTGTATTTACCATATTTTGTTCTCATTATTGAGGCTATTGGCAAATCAATTCCTGGAGCACAGTATTGTCGTTCATCACTTCCTCTATCATACCAATTATATTTTTTAAATTTTGGATCAATTGAATTTAATGAAATTTGAGCAATCTTGTCACTAAGAGTATTTCCATTTCTTGATGGAAGATAACTATATGATTTTTCATCTCCAATACATGTTAAATTAAATCCTGCAATTACATTTTTTTTTAGTTTATTATGATTTTTTGAGAGATAACTAATTGAACCTATTGTTTCTGGCACAAAAACAAATCTATAACTGTATTCTCTTTTTTTTTGTTTTAGAAAACTTAATATGAATGAACTTACAGTAGGACCTGAAATTTCATTGTTTGCTAAAGAGGGATGACAAATATAAGTTGAAATAAATATTTCTTTATTTGATCTTCCTTTTAAATAAGCTTCGCCATAATTTAATACACCTTTAAATTTCTTTGATTTTATAACTACTCTATAATTTCCTTTTTTATCTAATTTTTTTTTTTGGTTTTCAGTAATACAAAAACCCCAGTCATCTTTATAATAAGAGGTAATATATGGAATAGCATTTGGCTGATGGGGCAACGAATGTAATTTTTTTATTAATTGATTGTATTTAAGTGTTTTATTTATACTTTTACTATAAGAAATTAAATGTAAGTTATTTTTTTTTATATCACATATTTTTCTTCCAGCTGGTGTAATTATATATGCTTCGTCAATTTTCCATTCATTAGGTACAACCCAATCAAAAACCTTTGTACCTGATTTTATTTTCTTAATTTTAAGTTTTGGATTTTTACTTTTTAAAATTTGAAGAGTTTTTCTTACACCATCCCCAGTAATACTTCTGTAAATGGGGAATAATTTTTTTGCTAAATTAAATAAGTTATTGGGTTTCATTTCCTTATTTGCCCATAATTGTTATTTTATTTAGTTTTAATTTATCTATATATTCTATAATTTTCTTTTCGCCATTCCACATATTCTTATTGATTTTTTTTGGTTTTAAGTATTTGTTTTTTTCAATAAATTTATATGATGCTAATATATTTTTTGTTTGATAGCCAAGATTATTTTTTTTCATAGCGTTGCTGTTAATTATAAATTCCTTATTATAAACTTTATTAGAATAACAAAAAATAATTATTTGATTTTTTAAACAATCATTTAAAGATCCAAAACCAGGTTTAATAATTGCATATTTAATTTTATTATACATAGATTGATTATAAGTTGCTAATTTAACATTAAGTCTTTTATATTTTGGTTTGAAATAATTAGGATCTAAAAAAATTGTAATTTTTCGATTTTTATCATAAATAATTTTTTTTAGATCATTTGAAATCGAACTATTTATTTGATCTTCTGAGCCAAAAGAAATTAAAAGTCCCTTTTTATATTTTGGATATTTATTTACCATGTTGCCAATAAATCCGATATTTGAAAAATTTTTACGATTTTTAAAAATTCTATTTCTAAAAATTTTTACTTTTTTTTTGTTAATAAGGTTTAATGTTTTATTTAATTTTTCATTTTTAATATTAAATATTTCATGCCAAAAAAAATTAGAAATAATCATGCTTTTATTTTTTAAGAAAACTATTTCTGGTAGATTGTCTGAGATAAGGACATCTAAGTTTAATCTTTTTATTTTTTGCTCAATTTTTTTATACCAAAATTGATTGTATTTTTTTTTTTTTAAGTCAAATTGGGAAATGAAATTTATCTTTTTTATAGATTTTTTTAATTTGAATTTATTTAATTTATTCAAATTAGTTAGGAAGAATATTTTATATTTAACTGAGAGTTTATCTGCTAAGTCTACAGATCTGCTTATATGCCCTAAACCATTTTGACACGGAATCAATCCAACTTTTATCATATAGTAAAATATTCATAACCAGCTGATCTACAAACTTCATGATCTAACATATTCCAACAATCAAATAAAAATTTCTTTTTAGTTGTTTTATTTTTTTTCTTGGAGATTTCTTCTAAAAATATATCTCTATATTTTGGATTATTATTCGATAAGATTATAAAATCAAAATTTGAAATTTTATTAATATTAAATATAAAATTTTTTTTATAATTGTTTACTTTTACAATCTCTTTTCCTTTAACATCATAAATAAAGTTTTTAATACCTTTTTTTGAAAGTTTAATAGATAAGTTAATTGATGATGAGTTTCTAATATCGATTGTTTCTGGAACACCTTTAAAAGCCGCACCTAAAATTAATACTTTTCCATTTTTTTTTAAATTTTGTTTAAAAATTTTTATTATTTTATTAGATATTCTCTCTAATGAATTATCATTAATAGTTCTTGAAATTAAAAACTGATATCCTTTTACTTTTTTTTTAGACATTTTATTAAATAAAAAGACATCTTTTGGTAGACAAAAACCACCAACTCCTAAACCAGGTTTTGCTATAAAATTTCTTTCATATCCTAAATTTGCTTTGTTAATCAAATCATGTCCACTTATGTTAAACAAATTTGCAATTCTTGAAATTTCATTTGCAAAAGCAAAATTTAAATCTCTATAAGCATTACTTGAAAGTTTAATAATTTCTGATTCTTCACATGAAACAGTATTAATTACCTTTTGAAAAAAATACTTACAAAAATTTAAAGATCTATTTAAACAGTTTTCAGTTGCACCAGATATAATTTGTGGAAGATTTTCAAGTTCATTAATTGCATTTCCTTCAATAATTCTCTCAGGCATATGTCCTAAAAAAAAGTCGTGACCACATACGAGTCCAGACTCTTTTTCTAAAATTTTTTTAGCCACCATATTGGTAAATCCAACTTGAGTTGTGCCCCTTATCAAGATTAAATTATTTTTGTAAATTTTTTTTCCAATTTTCTTTAAAGTGGAGATCAAATTTTTATTATCAATTTTTTTGTTTTTTAAGTCACTCCCTAAACAAATAATATATATATTTGAATTTATTTTATTTAAATTATTAGTAAGATTTATTTTTTTTTTCTTGAAATTATACTTTAACAACGGATTAAGTCCTCTTTCAAAAAAGCTTAAATTCAAATTTTTAATATTATTGATGGTTTTTTTGTTAATATCATAGCCAGTAATAAAGTTACTTTTTTTCAAAAGATGTACCATCAAAGGAAGGCCTATATGTCCAAGGCCTACAATGCAGATACTTTTGAATGAATAATCGTTGTTTAATTCTGAATTGCTCAGAATGTCGACTAGTCTTTTTTCATTATCATAAATAAAAATATCTTCATAATTTTTAACAATTATCTCTTTCAATTTTTTTTCATAAATATCTAATTTTTTAATATTTAATCTTTTAATTAAAAAATACGGAGTATGATTTAAATAATCGTAAATGTATTTATCTTGTTTATTTCGATAAATTAGTCGACGAAGATCACCTAATGATATAACTCCATCAACAAAGTTTTTTTTATCAAATTTAATAGCAATTCGATAAGATTCTTGATTTTTTTTTAAATTATCTAATTTAGCAATTAAATCTTTTATTTTAAAATTTTTATTTATCTTTAAATATTTATTACCAATATTCATTATAATTCTATTTCCTCCCAATTATAAACTTGTCTTGATCCAATTTTAGAAACAAATCTTCCTCTGTAATAATCTCTATTTAAAATTTCTTCATCAGATAATTTTCTATATTTTTTACCTTTAAGGTCATTAAAATTAAATTTAAATTTTTTCTTTAGGTATTTTAATTGCTCATTTTTACTTAATTTTGAAAAATCTTTTATAATTTTAATATCTTCAGGCCTAATTGATACTTTGCCGTCCTTTGTTTTATCTTTGTCTAAAATTGTTATATGTCTCTCAATATATTTTGCTCCAAAAAATATTGCCATCAGTGATGCTAAATTTCTGTCTTTATTGAAACCTTTTGAATGATCTGAAAAACCTACCTGCTTGGTAAATTTTTTCAAAAAATTAATTCTATCAAGATTAATCTTATTTAGTGGAGTTGGGTATATTGTTACACAATGTAAAAAAATGAAATTTTTCCCTTTTAAAATACTAGAGGCTTTTTTAATTTCTTTATCAAATGTTGCTCCAGTAGAAACTATTATTTTATTAAAATTCTTTTTAATATCTCTTAATAGTTGGAAAGATGAACAATCATAACTTGCTATTTTTACAGTTTTGAATCCTACATTTTTAATTGTGTTAACGTCCTGTCTTGTAAAACATGTTATTGCTGACTCTTTTTTAAGATCTTTGCAAAGCTTAACAAATTTTTTTAAATGATTTTTAGATATTGTAAGTTTTTTTAATCTCCCTACTTCATCTTTATATGGTCTTTTAATTGAAAGTATTTTTCCATTTTTTTTTAAACCAGTTTCAAATTGAGGTCTAAAACTGACCGATTCAGGCATAATATATTGAAGCTTAATTATGTCTGCACCATTTTTGGCACATTCGATCGTCATTCTTTTTAAATTTTCATAAGAACCGTTATGGTTTTGGCATAATTCAGCAATAAATTTCATAATCTTAATTTTTTAATTTTTTATATCTTTTAAAAATTTTTTTAATATAAATTCATCAGTCATTTTTACGGACTCATTTGTTAAACCGGCAACATGTCCGGTATAAATAACTTTATTTTTAATTTTTTCATTTTTTAAATTATTAAGAAAATATTTCCCAAGTACATCTGTTGCATAAAAGATATTGCTTTTTATAATTTTTTTAAATAATTGTCGTTCATCAAAAATTTCACCTCTTGAAGTATTGATTAATATCATATTTTCTTTTAAATGATTAATCACGTTTTTACCAATTATGTTCTTATTTTCTGAGTTTAACGGAATATGAAAACTCAAGATATCTGAAACTTTTAATAATTGTTTTAAAGTTTTATATTTTTTTCTTGGTACTATGCTCTTTTTAACATCATAAATATAAATTTTAGCACCCATTTTCTCTAATATTGGACAGATTTTTTTTCCTATTCTTCCGTATCCAATAATACCAATGAACTTTCCGTTAATCTCATTGGATAATTTATTATTAAATAACCTAAATGTCTTCAGTGCCTTTAAAATTAAATAAATACTAAATTCTGCAGATGCATTAATATTTTTTAAAAATTTTAACTCTCCAAATAAACTAATTATTTTTGTTTTTGATTTAAAATATCTTTTATCAATATGGTTTGTCCCAGTCGTTGGGGTCAAAATATATTTTAAATTATTAGGATTTTTAAACACTATTTCTCGATTAAATCTTGTTAAGACAACATCATAATCTTTAATAATTCTATTTAATTTATTTTGTTTAATTTCTTTAAAATTACACTCAAAATTTTTTTTTAATTTAATTAATATTTGATCAGAAAAATCACTCGGAGTGGGACAGATAATTTTCATTAAACTATATTTTCATCTCCAAATATTTTAGATCCAAAATATTATCAATATTTGTAGACTCTAACCCTTTTAATATTACTCCATGACAATTTTTTCCTACCAGGCTTTTATATTTAATAAAAGAACTTCTTGTAATTAAATAAAAAGAGCCAGATCTGATAAAGACTTTTGGTAATTTCTGTCTTGGTCTCATATCCTCTTTTTTTTTACCACTATAATTTTTTAAAAGTCCTTTTTTAAAAACTTTCATTCTTAATGGATGATTTCCTCCTACATCCTTTACAGAAATAACACTATCAATTTTTTTATTATTCTTAATTATTCTTATAATTTTTCTTAACAAATTTGTATTTCTTATTGGCGTTGTTGGCTGTAAAAGTAAAATATATTTGAATTTTCTTTTATAAATTTTTTCATATTTGAACAATTCATATTTTATAACATCTTTAGTTTCCGCATAATCTCCTGAGAGTTTTGCTGGTCTTAAACCATAAAATTTAATTTTATTTTTTAAAACTATTTTCTTTATTAAGGTTGAATCTGTACTTACACATATTTCAACTAAATTAGAAATTTTTTTAGCACTATCAATTGAATATTGAACTAATGGTTTATTCTTTATTTTTTTTAAATTCTTATTTTTGATTCCCTTAGATCCTTTTCTAGCAGGAATAATGCAAATTATTTCTTTAGATAACATCTTTTAAATTCTGTTTTTCTTGTTTTATTAAACTTAACTTTAATCTTTTCTTTTTTTAAAAATTCCATAGATGCTATTCTTGGACCAGGAAATTTTAGAGAATAAAATTCATCCAAATGTATATAGCCACCTTTGCTTAAATTTTTCCAAACTAATGGAAGAGCAATTTTATATGGTTCGTATAAATCTAAATCAAAATTACATGCCATTATTTTTTTATTAAAATATTTTTCAAAAAAAATTGGAATTGTTTTGATAATATTGCCTTTAATAATTTTTATATTATCTAGCTTAAGAATTTTTTTTTTATTATTAATTAAATCGAGACTAGAGTTACTAAAATTTTTTGAAGAAGAGATATTATTTACATTAAAGTTCTTGCTATTTATTTTATTTTTTATTTTCCAAAACTGATCACTTTCACGTTTATGATTTAAAGAAAAATATTTTTTTTTTCTAAAATTTGACCTTAGATCAAATCTACTTAATTTTGGAAATCCAGAAAAAGTATCAAATCCATAAACTTTTTTTTTTGATCCTAACTTCTTAAGAATTAAAGCTGTAGTAATAAGACTTCTGCCTCTAAAAACACCAAGGTCTAATATATCACCTTTAATTTTATCATGATTATTAATTATATATTTATAGAAAAACCTTAATGGTGAAAAATTCAAATTATGTAAATCAATTTCAAATATATTTGCTAAATGTTCATTTTTTTCTAATATTTTTAAAAATTTCATGAGATAGATAATTTAAAACTTTTTTTCATTAAATATATTAATTTTGTCCAAAAATTGACTATATCTTAACTAATAAATTATAAATTAAATTAATTAAATGATCAAAAATCAAATTAGCTTAGATATCTCACAATATAACTCAAAAGAAAAGTTAAATGAAATAGACTGTGGTTGGTATGATTTAGAGACAATTAAAATTTTTAGAGATGAATTTTGTAAAAAGATAATACCTGTAATAAAGATAAATAACAGAGGTAACGATAATAATCCAAATATAAATTTAGCTGTTAATATTTTTTTTAAATGGTTTTCTTCAAGTTTATTTGAGTTGTTTGCTGCTGTTCAAACGAAAAAATATTTAGAAAAAAATTATGAGGAAATTCACACTCCTGAAAAATATGATTTTTTAAAAAAAATTTTAGAAGACAAGATACCTGAGACAAAATTTCAAAATTTAAAAAATCCTTATCTTCAACAAAGCAAATTTGAAAAATTTTTTAAAAATTTATATAGAACATTACAATTAAATACAATTTCAGATTTTATTAATTTTAAAAAGAAAAAAGATGTTATATTGTTTACTGAATTCCTTCTAAAAAATATCAAAGGTAATGGAAACTTAAATGTTTATAGAGATTTATCATTCTATTTTAAAAATGAAAAAAATAATGAATTTCCTTTCTTTGATCATGATAATAATAAACTATCAAAAGAAAATTTAAATCAATTTGATTTAATAAAAAATATTATTCAAAATTCTTTTGAGAAACTAGACATTAAATTATCTAAAAACAATTTAAAATATATTGATAATCTAATATATCATTGTCATTTATTTTTAAATTATAATTGGATAAAAAAAAATATTCCTAAAGAACTTCATGTTGGAACCGCAGGAAGTTTAGCATGGGGAAAACTCCTTTGTGCTATTGTAATCATGAATGGAGGTAAGGTCATTAATTATGAACATGGTAGAGGAACAATACTTCATTTTTTTATTCAAAAATTTTTTACAGATTTAAATTTTTCAACTCAGTTTATAAACATTAATAAAGAACATATGTTAATGAATAAAAAAAGATATGATAATTTAAAAAAATTTTATTTATTACATGATTTTGAAGTAGATATAAGTCAACCAAAAAATAATATTAAAAATCCATTTTCCATGAATAAGAAAGTATTTGAAAAAATTACTAGAGAAAAACTTAAAGCTCTTTATGTAACAGGTGCCTATTTAGGTTATTCAGCTTCATTCAGACCATTCTTGCCTGATATTCATTATTTAAAATTTCAAACACAAGTCTTTGATTATTTAAATGAAAAAAAAATTGATTTTCGTTTAAAACCCCATCCTGGAAATAAATCAAAAATACCCTCAGGACTTATTGATTATTATAAACTTAATATTCATAATGAAAAGTATGAAGAAATTGTTGATAAATTAGATTTTGATTTTTTTATTCTAGATCATTTAGCATCTACTACTGCACCACATATATTAAATTATTCAAAACCAACAATTTATTTTGATTTTAATTTTACTGAAATAAATAGTTCACTTAAAATGCAATTTGATAACTCTTTATCGATTATTCCCGTCAAACAGAATAATAAGGGAATTTTTGAATTTAATTCTGAGTTGTTTAATAAGTTTTTAGATAATATAAGACATAATAATCATATTAATTGGAACAGAGATATCACTAAGTTTTATGACTAAATTATTAATAAAAAAAAATCCCATAAAAAACATCAAATATATCAAATCTTTTTTTGATAAAATTGGCATTAAAGAATTGAATAATCTAAAACATATCTCAAAACCAAAAATTAAGAAAATAATTGAAAAAAAAACTTATGGTCCAAATTTAAGTGATTTATTTAGCCTTTATAATATTATTATATCACATAAACGAACTACAGTTTTAGAATTTGGATCGGGTTGGAGTTCTTTAATAATTAGTCATGCTCTTAAAAATCTTAAAAAAAAATATTCTAAAGAAATTACTAAAATAAGAAGATCAAATCCTTTCGAATTATTCATTATTGAAAATGAAAAAAAATATCTAAATGAAACAAAAAAAAAATTAAAAAAATTAGATGAAATAAAAATTCATTATACGTTATCAAAAGTAAAAATGATTAATTATAAAGGTAAATTTGCAACTGAGTATTCAAAATTACCTTTATGCAACCCTGATTTTATTTACTTAGATGGACCTGATCAATACAATATAAAAAGATCATCTAATAATTTTTCTACAGCGCATCCTGATTTAATGCCAATGGTAGCGGACATATTAAAAATAGAATACTTTTTATTACCTGGAACAATAATACTTGTTGATGGAAGAGGAGCTAACGCAAGTTTTTTAAGGAATAATCTAGAAAGAAAATGGGGATATAAATATTTAGAAATGTCAGATCAACATTTTTTTGTGCTTAATGACAAGCCAATAGGAAAACTTAATAAAAGACAAATAAATTTTTACAATAGTTAATGATTATATTCTCTTTAGCTCCAAAAAGAGTCGGACAACTTGATTTTTTAATACAATTTATTCTTAACTTTTTATACTCAAATAAAAAATATATTCCCATAATTTTATTTTTTGACAAAAAATTATTTCTTCAATTTAAAAAAAATGTTGTCCTATATAAAATTGTTAAAGAAAATGGATATTGTTTTCTATTTAATATTCCTAAATTACCTTTGATTAACATAATTCTAAAGATAATAATAATATTGCCTTTTTTAATTTTTTTTTTGATTAAAAAAAATAATATAGTTTTTATTTACAAATCAATTTATACGGTCTCAGACAAATTAATATATTTTTTTAATAAATTTAGAGGCAAAACATTTACTTATCTTGCAAATAATACTTACAATGATTTGGTTAATAGATATTTTAATAAAGATAATGACCCAGTAAATAGAGTTGGTGATAAAGTAACTTTTTTAAAAAATTCAAGTAGTGGAGATGGGCTATTAATAAATAGTGATAAGGCAGAGAAATTCCTTAAATTGAAAGGTTATAAAAATTTTAAAACTGTAGGTTTTCCTTTTTTAAATAAACCATTTCAAACATTCATAAAAAATAACTCTTTTAAAATAATTAATGAAGAGTTAGGAATTAATATTTCTGAAAAAGACGAGATTAACTCAATTTTAATAAATAAATTTTGGGGAAGATGGTCAAATCAGAGTGTTTCATGGCTTAAATTTAATTTGAGCCAAATCGTAAAAATTTTAATAAGTAAAAATCCAAAATGTATTATTTTGATAAGACCTTATCCAGTAAAAAATAATCATCTTGAAGAAATTTTGAATGAAATAAATAATTCAAATATCTACCTAACTCATATACATCCCTCTTCTCTTTCTCATATGTCCAAAAATGTAATTGGTTTAGCACAATCAAGTGTTTGCTTAAGTTGTGTTGGATTTGGAACACCTTATTTTGAAATAAGTAGTATAAATGCAGATCAAAAAAAATTATATGAAAAGGGCTCAATTTATTCTGAATATTGCACAGTTGTTGATGATGTAAAAAACTTAGATAATTTAATAAATCAAAATAAAAATACAAAAATTTCTGTTGAAATTTTTAAAGAAAAAATTGGCCATAAAGATATTGAATTTAACAAATTAATACTTAGTGATAATTAATAATATTAAGTTAAAAAAACTTATTTATCTAATTACTCCACCTTCCTCTATAAACATTCCTTACTTCTTTCTCACTTTTTAGAAAATTCATACCTCTAAATTTATTTGCCTCTTTAGAAAAGATTATAAATTTTTTAAGATTTCTTAAATCAATAGGTAATATTGCAAATTTATTATCTCTTCCTGGTAATTTTCTATTTATAGTAAAATGTTTCTCCACATACTCCAAATTATAGCTAAGTCCTAGTACACTTGCTTCGATACCAGATGAATGATCGCTAAATCCAACTTTTTTAAAATATTTTTTTAATAATTTTATTTTAGGTAAATTAATATCATTTGCCAGACAGGGATAACTAGATGTGCAGTGTAATATAACTAATTTTTTTTTATTAATAACTTTTCCAATTTTTTTTATTTCTTTAAAAGTAGCTGTTCCTGTAGACACAATAATTTTTTTAAATTTTTTATTACAAAATTTTAATAAATCATAATTGGTATTTTCGGTACTAGGTATTTTGATAAGATTATTTTGAAACTTTAAAACCATTTTTGCACCACTGATATTCATTATTGAGGTAAAAAAATTGATTTTTTGTTTTTTTGCAAATTCAATTAACTTTTTATATTTATTTGAATCCAACATTGCTTTATCATAAATTTTTCTTCTTCCATCATGATCCCATGGTCCAGGCTTAAGTGTTTTTGGATCAAAAATTTGTGTTTTAACTAAATCAGCCCCATTTTTTTTTGCTGATAATATCATTTTTTTTGCAAGCTTAAGATCACCCATATGGTTCCATCCTATTTCTGCAATAATTTTTGTCATTTATCTAATTACTTTTTATTTTATATTTATATTTATGACTATAAAATGTTATATACAACAAATTTTCCTATTATATAAAGATACTTTTATTAATAATAGATTTAAAAAATGTTTAAAACAAAAAAATATAATTATATATACCCAAAAGATAAATCAAATATTAAAAGATTATTTAATTTATTAGAAAAACTTTCAATTAAACATCCTTATCTTGTTATTTTAGTCTTACATGAATACTACAGATGTTTGTACAGCTATGATCCTTATATTAAATTTAAAATATCCAACCCTTCAAAAAGAATAGATGTATTAGTTCACAAGCTTATAGATTTTGTCTCTTTGTCTCTAGAAATGGGATCATATAACATAAAATTAAATAAAAGTTTTTTTTTTGACAATAAAGATAAAAACCTAGAGGAAATAAAAAAAAGAACAGGAAATGTTTATGGGCCTTTGTGGAAACGTTTCAAAAAAATTAACAATCTTGAGGCAATAAAATTATTAAAAAATAGATTGCCTATAAAAGATCTTTTTAAAAATAAAAGTGTACTTGATGCTGGATGTGGGGGAGGTCGATACTCTTATGCAATCAGAAAACTTGGCGCAAAAAAAGTTATGGGAGTTGATTATGGTGATTTAGGTTTAAAAATAGCACGTGCAAATTATGGGAAAACCAAAAATCTAAGTTTTAAAAAAGGAAATGTATTAAATTTACCATTTAAGAATAATTCTTTTGATGTTGTTTTTTCAAATGGAGTAATTCACCATACAACTAATGTTAAAAAAGGTTTATCAGAGCTTGTAAGAGTGTGTAAAACTGGTGGGAACATTTGGCTATATCTTTACTCTACTGGTGGAATTTTTTGGTACTCAAGATATTTAATGAACAAATTAATGAAAAAAATTCCGTATTCTTTATCACAACAATTTCTAAAAATTATAAAAATGCCAGATAATAGGTTTATTTTTATGGATAATTGGTATGTTCCAATTGAGGAACATTGTAGTCATAAAGATGTTTACACATATCTAAAAAAATTAAATGTTTCAAAAGTTGAAAAATTCGTTGGAAAAAATAAATTTGATTTAGATTATTCATTAAAAAAATATAAAAATTCTAAAAATATTTGGGGTGAGGGTGAAATTAGATTTTTAATTAGAAAATAATAAAACTAACTAAATTCTTCAGTCAATATTTTTATATTAATTAAATTAAATATTAATTTACTTTCTGAATTTGATAAGGATTTGGAATCCTTTAAAAATTCTAAATCTTGAAAACTTACAATTTTTTTTAAATAATCATTTGATTTAATTGAATTTATAAATTCATCATACCTTATCTCTGCAACATCAAGAATTGAAGAATTAAAACCAACTTTTTTTCGATCAAGCCGAATTTTGTCCGGTAAAAATTCTTCTGTTATACCTCTTAATATTTGTTTAGTGTAACCATTCTTAATATATGTTTTAGAACTTAAAGAATTTAATGAATTCACCAAATTCTGAGTTAAAAATGGTGAGCGATTTTCTATTGAGTGCATCATAGAATTCATATCATCCTCATATAAAATTACTGGAACTGCCTCATGAAACAATTCATTCATCATTCTATTTTTTAAATTATCATTATCATATTTTGTTTCTTGAAATGGAAATCTATTATCAATTTTAAATATCTTTATCTCCTTTGAATCATTGTAAATATGATCTCTAAAATTTGGATTATCAATAAAATTTTTTGGTGTAAGTTTTTTATTTCTAATATTAATCCCAATATAATCTTTCCATTTTTTTAAGTCAGATTCGAAATATTCTTCTTTTCTTATTTCATTTAAATGAAAAAGTGTATGATCATAATATCCAGCAAATATTTCATCTGCCCCAGTACCAGAAAAAATTACTTTAAAACCTTTTTTGGCACAATGGTAACTAATATATGAGTGAATATAGTATGAAATTGTTGCAATTGGTGAAGATTTATATTTAATTAAACTCTTACATTTATCTAAAAAATCTTCATACTTTAATTTTGGTATTTTAATATAATGCACATCTAAATCTAATTCTTTTTGAAGAAAATTTATATTTTTACTTTCATTATATCTTTCATCATTATTAATAATTGAAAAACAGTAAGGATTAAGATTAAATTTTTTTTTAGCAATAGAAACAAGCGCTGATGAGTCAATTCCTCCACTTAAACAAAAACTGATTGGCACATCTGATCTTAATCTCTTTTTATAATCTTCGATAAATATATCTTTTATTTGCTTAGAATAATTTTCTTCATCTGAAGAAATTTCAATTTTTTTAAAAGGAAAATATTTTTTTTTTGATAATTGAAAAGTATCTAAATTTAATTCTAAAATTTCTCCTGGTTTTACAAAGTTAATTTTTTTAAAAAAAGTCTCCTCATTTTTAAATAAAGATTTATATCCATTTAATAAAAAGTTTTCTATTTTTTCGTAATTTAAATCATTTAATTTATTATCAAAAAAAAGAAGGTATTTTATTTCAGAACCAAAAATTAAATTCAAATTATCAAAATAAATAAATAAAGGTTTTTCACCAAAAAAATCTCTAGATATGACAATTTTATTTTCTTTTTGATCATAAATACAAAAAGACCACATACCATCAAATTTTTTTATACATTCAGATCCCCATTTTTTATATGCTTGAATCAAAACTTCAGTATCAGAATTAGTTTTAAACTTATAACCTAGTCCAATTAATTCATTTTTAATTTCTAAATAATTATATATTTCACCATTATAAATTAAAATTAATTCATCAAATATGAATGGTTGATTTGATCTTTCGTCAATATCTAGAATCTTAAGTCTACTGGCATAAAGATTTAAAGAAAGGCCATTTTCATTAGATATAAAACTATCTTGTTTATCAGGACCTCTGCTGTACATTAAAGATTTGATTTTCTCTTCATCAGGTGTTTTAAAGAAGTTTTTAGAAATTACTCCGGCTATACCACACATATTTTATTTTTTTTCCGCTATTGCTAGCAGAGTATAACCAAGTTTATGATTATGAATAAATTTTGGTTCAGTAAAAGTAAATTTTTTGGTATTTGTTTTTCCAAAATTTAAATGATTAAGGACTGTACCTGCATCTGAAATAATAGTTTCCATTGATTTCAATCTAAAATTATTTTTTTTTAGTATCATTTCGAGAGTATTATCTGAAAAATGATTAACATGCTGAGATCCTGAAAACATAGTGCATTTATCTTTTAAAATAAGAGAGCTTAAACTATTCACATTTGGTACATTAATAAGCAGTTTGCCCCCTTTTTTTAGTGATAAATATATTTTTTTTAACAATTTATTTGGATATGGAATGTGTTCGAAAACTAACCATAAGGTAATAGCATCATAAAAGTTTTTTTTAAATGAGTTGTCTATATTCATTTTTTTTTTTTGAAGAATTTTCATACAATCTTTATTAATTTCATAACCATAGCAATCCCAATTATATTTTTTTGCATTGTCTAAAAAAAGTCCATAGCCAGTACCAAAATCTAAAATCTTTTTATTTTTTCTATTAATATTTAATTTTTGAAGACCATATCTAAATCTTAGATTGTCTAATTGAATATTAATCTTATTTTTGAGAACATTAATATATGAATTTTCTTTTTTTAGAGTTTTTTCTTGCACTTTTGGTTTTAAAATTGGATCAACATAAATAAAACTGCAATATTCGCATTTAACATGAATAAACCCGTTTTTTTCAAATATTATTTCTTTTTTCTTTGAACCACAAACTTGGCATTTTCTAAATTCTTGATTAGATTTTTTTTTAATTAATTTTTTTAATTTAACATTATTTTTTTCAGCTGTTTGAACATGTTTTTTTCTTCCTGTAATCCTGTAAAATTTTTTAAGACTTTTAAATCTTAAAAATCCATCAAAAGAATCTTTATGTATTTTTTTAATCATTGATAAACTTGTGTTTTTAAAAAAGCTAATTATTTAATTCAATACAACCCTGAGACCCATCTTTAGAAAATGCCAAATATTTATATTCATCAAAATTATAAACTTCTTCTAATGCTTTTAATTCCCCAACATCCCAGCCTGTAAAATTGTAAAAATCGTCAAACAAAATTATTGCACCTTTGGCCATGTATTTTTTTGTATGATGAAGTACAAATTTTGATGGATTATAAGTATCGAGATCAATATGCATAAAATTTATAACAGGTTTTTTTTCTTCTAAAAATTTTACTAACGTTTGTTCTACTTCACCCTTTACTAAAACAACGTTATTTTTTACTTTAGGAATAATACCTTTTAAATCTAAATGACCTGAAGATCTAGCATGCCCCACCCAATCTTCATTTAGACCTTCAAAAGAGTCAAATCCATAAATTTTGGTCTTTAAATTAGATGCAAAAAAATTAATTGATTTTCCTACATACACTCCAAATTCCAAATAGAAATTATTTTGATTTGAGTCATTTTTCAGAGATTTTTTGAGAGCATATTCTCTAATTTTATCTGAACTTAAAAAGATTGAACTTTTAAAATGTTTTTTAAAATAATTATAACATTTTTCCATTTCTTCATTTTTATATTTTTCATATGCATTTAAGCTGATTAATTTTTTTTTATAATCAGTTTGAATTATCTTATTTGAAGGATAAAAAAACTCTATTATTCGGTTTAAATATTTTTTCATGATTTTAAGTATTTTAAAAATTAATGAACTTATTATCTCATAAAATCATTTCTTTAAAGTAATTTTTTAAAAATATTTATATTCTAAATTTTTCTTATTTAGATTTTTCTCATATTAATTTTTTTTTTTGATAATTTTTTATTATATAAATTTTCATAATTATAAGACATCGTAAATTTAAGTGTTTTTTTTGTCTTAAAATCACAAAGTTTCCATGAAAATTTTTTATAAAAATTCACTAGTCTTTTTTCACAAATCAGTATTGAGGATAATTTATTCTTTTTAATAACAAAATTGTTATAACCCATTAAAATTTTTGCAAATCCTTTATCTCTAAATTTTTTATTTATGATCATTGTATCAAAAAGTAAATAAAAATTTTTTTTGTCAAGTTTCCTTTTTCTTAACAGGGTGTAACCGATTATTTTTTTTTTCAAAATCAATATTGAATGTATATCTTTTTTTTTACAATTCTTTGTGAAAAATTCTTTTTGTAATTTAATTGTTGTTTTCCAGTGTGAATTTTTTAATTTACATATCGACTCTATTAAATTTTTATCAAGTTGATAGGTTTTTAAATTTATTAGATTGTATTCCATTAAAGTTGTAATTATTATTTAATAAACATATAATATAATTGATAATTAAATTTGCATTTAAATTTTACAGAAATTGATTGTTATTATTCAAGCTAGAAGTGGATCAAAAAGACTTAAAAATAAAGTCTTAACTTATATAAATCAAAAACCTTTAATATGGTATGTAATAAATCAGGTTAAAAAATCGAAAAATGTAAAAAAAATTGTGATAGCCATTCCCAAAAAAAGCTCAGATAACAAATTATATCAATATTTAAAAAAAAAATATCATGTATATAGAGGTGATGAGGTTAATGTTGCTAAGAGAATGATGTTTGCTGCAAAAAAATATAATGCAAAATTTTTTATTAGAATTTCTGCAGATAGTCCTTTAATAAAACCAAAATTGATTGATCAATTCATTAAAGCTAAAAAAGAAAATAAAAACTATGACATCATAACCAATGTATTTCCTAGAACATTTGCCAGTGGTCAGTCCATAGAAATTATAAAAACAAAAATTTTGGAAAAAAACATTAAACTTATGAAAAAAAATGAGTTAGAGCATGTTACAACATTTTTTTATAAAAATTATAAAAAATTTAAAATAAAAAATATATTTAATAAAAGTAAGAAAAAACTAATTAAAAACTCTGTTGATACTAAAAATGATTTAAACAAACTAAAACATTTAATTAAATGAAAATTTACGCTGCAGTTATAGGTACAGGAATTGGTTTAAAACACTTTGAGGCAATAAATAATTATAAAAATTCGAAAGTTTTATTAGTTTATGAAAAAAATAAAAGAAGAAGTTTAAAATTAAAAAAAATTTTTCCCGATATTAAATTTGTTGATACGGAAAATGAAATTTTTTCAAACAAAAGAATTAATTTAATTAGTATTGCTAGTTATGACAATTATCATTTTAAACAAATATTACTTTGCTTAAAGAAAGATATAAATGTCATAATTGAAAAACCAATTTGCTTAAAATTTGAAGAACTTATTAAAATAAAGAAAGCTTTAAAAAAAAGTAAGGCCAAGATTACATCAAATATGGTTTTAAGAGTAAATGATTTATTTTGTAGAATTAAAAAAATGATCAATCCAAAAAATGTTTACTATATAGAAGGTGATTACATTTGGGGAAGAAAAAAAAAAATTTTTGGCTGGAGATCTAAAGTCAATAATTTTAGCTTCACTCTTGGTGCTGCTATTCATATTATTGATTTAATTTGTTGGTTTTTAAATGAAAGACCAACTTCAATTATGTCTTTTGGTAGCAATTTAATTACAAAAAACACAAAATTTAAAAAGAAAAGTTTTTTAATTTATATTTTAAAATTTCCAAATCAAAAAATTGTCAAAATAACTGCAAATATGGTTGGTATTCATGAGCATTTTCATGACATAAAAATATTTACAAGTAAAAATACTTATATACACAATTACAATAAAACATTTAAAATTGTACAAGAAAAAAATAAACTAAAAAATATTAACTTAAATTATAAATATCCTGACAAATTAAACAGAAAAAAAATGATACGAAATTTTATAGATCACTTACATAATAAAAAGATAAAACAAGTAATTACTCAAAAAGAAATTTTTGACTTAATGTCAATTTGTTTTGCTGCTGATGATTCTCTTAAACAAAAAAAAGAAATGAAAATAAAATATCTTAAATGATTGCATTCTCAAAACACTCTGTTCCTAAAAAGATAAAAAATATTTTTAACGAAATTTTGAAGACTGGTTGGTTCACTCATGGTAAATATACAGAATATTTTGAGAATGAGTTCAAAAAGTTTACTGGAGCAAAATATTGTACAGTGGTTTCAAGCTGTACTGCGGGCCTACATCTTTCTATTTTAGCTTTAGGTTTAAAAAAAAATAGTGAGGTATTAGTTCCGGCAATGTCTCATACAGCAACTTCTCATGCGGCTGAATATGCAAATCTTAAGGTAAAATTTCTGGATGTTGATCATAAATCGGGGAATATTCAATATAACGAAATTGTGAAAAATACATCCAAGAACACAAAAGCCATAATGGTGGTTCACCTAAATGGAAATGCTTGTGAAATTAAAAAGATAAAAAAATTTTGTGAAGAAAAAAAAATTTTTTTAATTGAGGATTGTGCCCATGCTTTGGGTACTAAGCATCAAAATAAGCATGTCGGTAATTATGGTATTTCTGGTTGTTTTTCATTTTATCCTACTAAGCAAATTACCACTGGTGAAGGAGGTGTTGTAATAACAAATAATAAAAACTTTTATCATCAAATTAAAAAGCTTAAAGCTTTTGGCATTGACAAAGATATAAAAGATAGAAAATTACCAGGAAAATATGATGTAAAAAAATTGGGTTTTAATTATAGAATGACAGAATTACATGCTGCAATGGGATTATTACAATTACAAAAATATAATAATTTTTTAAAAAAAAGAAAACAAATAGCAAAGAGATACATAAAAAACCTTTCAGAAGTTGTACATATTAATTTCAATAGTTATGATAAAGATTCTTCATATTTCATATTTCCAATTTTAACAAAGCTTAGAAATTCTTTATTAAAACATTTAATAAAAAAAAAGATTGGGGTATCTATTCATTATGCTACAACGCTCCCTTTTATGACATATTATAAAAAAAAATATAACTTAGATA